>JAAEPE010000361.1 GCA_024222395.1 Myxococcales bacterium | reverse complement strand
AGACACCCCAAACATGCGCGTGGGCGAAAGCCCAGTGCGAGCGCATCGAAGAGGGCAACGCAACAAAGGTAATCGAAGCGCTCGCATTCTTGAATCTCAGCCGTAGCGAAGCCAAAGAAAAGGTCGCCGCGCTGGCGACCTCTCTGCAGAACACTCTCGACCGCATGGATTATCCTACGTACAGGAAAGAGGGGCTGCGCATCGGAAGCGGCACCGTCGAATCCGCCAACTACCATGTCACCGGAGCAAGGCTGAAGCTTTAGGGAATGCGCTGGACCGAGCGGGGAGCCCGCGATATGGCGCTACTGCGTGCCAATCTCTCTAACGGACGTTGGGAGGCCACAACCCGGACGCAGATGGCGGCATAGCCCGGCATAGCCCCCCACTTTCAGGAACTGCACCCCCTATAACTGGGAAACTTGCCAGCATCTCGGGATACTACCCCTCCTGCTACCAGCTGAACATCACCATGGCCTACGCATCACTTCCCACTGTCGATGAACTCGCTGCCCTTGAACAAGCCTTCCGTCAGGACGCGGCGTCGAGCTTTGTCGGATTGGCGAGATGCCTTGTGCAGTTGGGGCGTCCCGAGGACGCAATCCAGGTCTGCGCTCGAGGTCTTCAAGCGAATCCGAATAGCCTTGATGGCCGCCTCAGTCTAGGAGCAGCGTTGGTGGCGCTTCATCGTTGGAAGGAAGCCCAGGCCGAACTGCTCGAAGTAGTGAAGGCGGATCGCAACAACAGTGCAGGGTTTCGCCTCCTTGGGGAAGTTCTGATGCGTCAGGATGACTACGAGAGGGCACTCCCGGTTCTCCAACATGCGCAGAACCTGAACCCCTCGGACTCAGAGCTTCCAGGGCTGGTTTGCAGGGCGCGAGATGGGCACCCCCTCGACCCGCCAGCTCCGATTCCCACGCCCCTGCAGCCCGTTGGATGCTATTCGGCGCCCGCACCTGCTGCGAGGCCAGCGGTGCCTCAGGCCGCCCACTTGCCGCCGCCAGCGTCGCCACTTTTGCCCGCTGCGCAGCCCCCCCTTGCACGAGTGGAGTTGGCGCAAGAAGCTGTTCAACAGAGCGCGCCACCGATGCCGACGGATTGGGTAGCAGCTTCGGTGAGTGGTGACCGCCGAGCTGCCAACGAGCGGGAGTTCGCGCCCATCGAGCATCATCAGGCCCCGCCAGCAGAGAATCCGCATGCCCCAATGCCCCGGGCCGGCCCAGCTCCATCGCAGCCTCCCCAACAAGAGCCCTGGGTGGCCCGCCGGTCGGCCCCCCCGGCAGCGCCAAGTGCCCCGGCAACGCCTTCCGTCCGCCCGCGCGTGATTCCGGCCGCCAAGCCAAAGGACGCTGCTCAGGAGGGGCTGCGAGTATCGGCGGCCGCAGGCGAGCAGTACCTAAATCGGCTTCTCCAGGGGGGCTTGCTGGATGTTCCGAACGTTCGTGTCAAAGAGGCCAGCTACGATGTTGCGCCGGGCAAGCGTTGGGGGCGATCGGCGTCTCGCATCTCTATGTATCTCTTCGTTGTCCTCCTTGCCGCGGGATCCGGTAGCGGAGTCTGGTATTGGTACGAGCAGAAGCAGGTTGATTCAGACATCGCTCGCTACCTAGAAAACGCCAAGGCACTGGTCGACTCTGGCGACCGGGGTGACCTGGCGAAAGCTGGCGAAGAGGCCAAGAAGGCGTTGGAGCGAGATACCACTGATGTCTACACGATGGCGGTGCTCGCCGAGGTTACCAGCCTGTCGACACTGCTGTACGGCGAGTACACGCCGGGTGAAGAACAGCAGGCGATCAGCTTGGTGGCTCAGAAGATCTCGGAGCCTGGCCAGACTGGCTATCGAGAGCTTGTCATCGCGCGGTCAGCCAACGCGCTCGCGGAGCTCTCGGAGCTAACAGAGGGAGCGGATGGTAGATTGGCCACGGCTCGGCAGGAACTCAAAGCCTGGCTGGATCGGTCACCGGATGATCGCCTCGCCCGCTGGCTCCTGGGCAGGGCGCTTCTCGCTGGTGGCAATCGCACGGCCGCCAAGACGGCATTTTTTCAGGCTCATTCCAGCGGAGAGGGCCCCACGATCGCGACCGTCGACTTGGCGAACTTCCACTTGGACGAGGGGGAGTTCGGAATGGCGATGAAGCTCTATGATGACGCGCTCGGCCGGTCTCAGAGTCACGCGCTCGCTTTTGTCGGACGCTCGCTAGCCCGGTCTGAACGGCGTCTCGAAGCCCAAGAAGCTATGGCTGATATCAGCATTGGCCTCGCGCAGGCACGGGGGATGAAGCTTGTCGCCTGGAAAGAACTATCGCTCGCCGGGGCTTCTCAGTCTCTCGGTAACTACGAGGCCTTCGGCGCTGCCCTCAACCGAGCTGGTGCTGAGAAAGGCCCTCAAGAACCACGCTTCCTCGCACGTCTCGGTCTTGCCAGGGTGAGCCAGGGCCGCATTGTGGATGCTGCCGGTATTCGCGGAGCTATCCGATGGTTCGCAGCTGACCCGGAGAGCAACCCGCTTGTCACGCTGCTCGATGTTGAACTTCTGCTTGCCCGCGGTCTCCCAGTGGCCGCCTTGGAGGCGCTTGAGGGCGTGAAGGGGGTGCGAGCCTCTGTTGCGCGTGGGCGTGCACTATTCGACGCTGGCCAGGTCTCCGATGCCTTGCTCTCGTTCGAAGAGGCGCTGGAAGTCTCGCCTGAGGATATGGAATTGCGCGCATGGGCTGAGGCCGCTCGCATGGTCTCGAGCAGTGGAAGCGTGAGACGCAAAGCTGATGAGGCTCTCGATAGCCTCGGGCGCAAGGCCACCACAAAGACGGCTCGCTTCGTTCATGGAATGGCGCTAGCGGCGGTTGGCAAGAACAGTCTCGCCAAGGATAAATTGCAAAAGTCGGTAGAGGACATCAGTGAGGCTTTCCCGAATCCATTGGCCTACCGCTCCTTTCTCTCTCTGGGTCGCATCGCCTATGCGAAGGGAAATATGTCCGCAGCCCTTACTGCTCTGAGAGCTTCCGCGGAGGCCAATCCTGGATATTTGCCGACGCGAGACATGCTCGGCCAAGTCTTGGTCGAAAGCGATGCGCAAGAGGCTCTTGTGAATTTCGCCGATGTTTTCGATGCCGGTGTTGCGACAGTTGGTTCAGAGCTAGCTCTCGCCCGTGCGCTTGTGAAGACGGGGGGCAGCAAGGAGGACGCCAGGAGTGCGATTCGCCGGGCAAAAGAACGGGGCGCGTCGGCAGCGGCTCTGCGGAAGGCGATTGCCGATGTGGATGAGGAACTCTACGTAGAACTCGAAGTTACGCCGCCAACGTAGCGGCGTATCGGATGTAGCTGCCGTTGCGGCTATTCATCTTCGGCCCTCTACGGCTTGGCTTTGGTTTCAAACCAGGACCACATCGTCTGACTGAAGTCGGCCCTGAGAGTTGGAATGTGCTCGCCGCTTTCGATGACCCACAAGTCGGTCGCCCCACCGAGTGGGCAAGCATCGTGCGATTCTCCTCGCGTATCGTCGCCAGCAATGGTGACGTCGATATCCTGTCGCGTGGCATCGGTCGTGCGACTCTGGCTGCAGCCATTGCTCGTGGCCCACTGCGCGAGGCCTGCCTCTGCGGAGGGATACTCGTTGCACGGGCCAGCCTCGCAAAGGCTGCCTCCCTCGAAGAGAATCGTGTTATCCGAGTCGCCGTGAATCTGCAGGATGTTCACTGGCTCGCTCGGCGTGCAGTCCACTGGATCTAGGTGCATTGCCCCAGCTAGGCTCACGATTCCCGCGATGACATCTGCGTGCTCACAGGCGACGTGGTAGGCCAGAAAGCCACCATTTGAGTGCCCCCAGAGGAAGATGCGCCTAGCGTCAATACTGTAGACATTGCTCACTTCGTCGATGAGCCCGCGCACGTATCCGGAGTCGTCCACTTCGCTATCGTAAAAGTCGCAGCACGCATCCGTGGCGTTCCAATAGTGATTGCCTGCCCCGTTTATGAGGCCGTCCGGTGCCATCACAAAGACGTCATTTCCGTCGACTAGTTGCGCTAGGCCGGTATAGGCCAACTGGATCAAACCAGTGGCGCCATGGCCGTGCAGGACGATGAGGAGAGGCCGGGCCTCCTGGCCATCGTAGCCCTTTGGGATGCGTAGTTCGACAGGTCGATCGCCTCCGAAAACAGTCTGCTGGGGCAGCGAGGCATCGATTGCGACCATGCCGCTATCGATGCCGCTATCGATGCCGCTATCGATGCCGCTATCGATGCCGCCGTCGCCACCGACTCGGGGGCCGCCTCCGCTGCCGCTGCCGCTGCACGCGGTGGCGCCAGCCGCTAGGGACGCTACTAATGTTCGGCGGACTAATTTCATGTTAAGCACTCTAACGCCACCTGGGCGAGGGAGTCGAACAGTGGTATCTCGGTTTACTTGCGTGCTCGGAGGATCCGCTCAAGCGACTCACCTGCAGCCTGTGAGAGCACGCTCAAGTGCTCTTCGTAGAGAGCATCGCAGCTGCCGAGACCAAAGAGAATGCCAACGACCCTATCGCGAATTGCTATGGGCACGGCGAGTAGGTCGAAAGCATCAGGCATGTCGAGGTCACGGGCGAATTGCTTTGTCGTCGGATCCTCGATAGGGCCGTTGTAGGGCAGGCGCATGCGTAGGACATCTTTGAAGGTCGAATCGGCATCGATGCGAATCGTACTCTTGGCATCATCCATACATCCGTGCAGGAGCCAGGTCGTAAGATCCTCTTGCCTAAGCGCGAGAAATCCCGAACGCTCGAACGCCGTATCGAGAAAGTTGAGCATCGGCTCGAGAACACCTCGCTTGTCCTCGGCGGCATCGATGGTGCGCAGCGCTACAAGCAGCCGGCTGGCCGAGTCGGCAAGGTTACCCTGCCTAACAGCGGTTGGCTCCCCGCTTCGAACCGTGGCATCGCCCTCGCTGGAGACAAGGACGGGGATAGAAGGAGCCCTGGTGTCAATTTGTGAAGCTACCTCGCCGGCATCGTCAATCGGGATAGGGATGCTATCGCCGGCATCTTCGTAGGCCTGTGGATGCGCTCCAATATAGGCCGGTGGGATTGTTGTGCCCGGCTCCCCCCAGTCGCCACCGACCAAGTTCATGCTGCGCGCCAAAGCTCTGGCTGGAGGCATCTCCTCGTTGGCCTTGGCTGCCGACGGGGTCTCGCTAGCGCTGCTGTCGGCGACTTCCTCGGTGGCTCGCACTTCGGCAATGGCCGCGCTCGGTTTGCCTTCGGCAAGGCCCGTACCAGTACTCGTATCGGGGCTTTCCTCTGCCTCAGAGATGGGAACAGAGATATTCTGAGGTCCCGCCTCCGCGCGCTCGGCCAGGGCCTTCTGAATCGGCGAGGGACCCGAGTCGCCGGGGACGATGCCAAGACCGAGGTTTGTCTGCCGGGACACTCGCCGTTTGCGATCGCTGGCATCGAGAATGATGGGGCCGGAGCGCTCAGGGAGGGCGCTGTGCTTAGCGTTGAGGATCGAGAGCAGTATCGGCGCCGTATCCGTCCCGCGCTGAACCGACTTGACGACCGCCTTCTCCTCTTGGTCCAAGCAAATGTGTACAGCGGGTGCCGAGTCCATTTGGCGCACAGGCTTTGGCACACTCTCAATCTCCCCAGCACGTGCAAAGAGCTCGGGTGGACTGGGGCGCTGATTTGCGGGTCGCGCTGGGGCTTTGGTTTTCAAGGGGCCAGTCGTCTTCTCTTCCTCGTCAGCTGCGGTCTTGGGAGCGGAAGGCTCTCGCGGCGCCTTGGAGCTCACGGGCCGCGGCAGGGTTCTCATGGGCGCCGTCTCCCCCGGCAAATCCTTCGCCGTTGGTACTGTATCCTCCTCGTCGCTGGTCTCCGCGTCGGGCCAGGCTCCCTCGGCGACTAGTGCACGGTAGAGGTCTGTCTCTTGCTTGTAGTAGTGGGCCAAACACCAGGCGATCTGAGCTTGGGTGGCAACTGCTCGCATGACGTAGCTTCCCGTAAAGAAACTGATTTCCTCCGCAGCTCGCGTATCGCTGGGATCCGACATTATGAGCGTGAGATTGCCGTCCGAGTCGAGTGAGACCGGAATTGAGCGAAACTCAGCGGCCATGTCTGCTGGGATTTTTTCCAACAGCCCCGAGTTTAGACGTGTGAGTTCGGACGGATTGACACGCGGGATCAGCAAGCGGCTTCGGTAGAAGGAGGTTAGGTCCTCGTCGCCCACATCGCCCCTTCTGACCAACTCTTCTGGCACGGTGCCTCCTTGCGCTTCGACCGCTGAGCGGGCGCGGTCCAACTGGTCCGGATCAACCAAACCAGCGCGAAGCAGCAATGATCCAACGTCGTTAGCCATGAGGGCGAAGCCTAGTGACGAATCATGTAGTCTGGAGCGAGCCAAAGTCAAATGTCAGCAAGCACTCAGAAATCCCCACGGAGCTATTTCGATTGGAACGCTACCGCTCCCTTGGCGCCAGGGGTTTCCGAAGCTGTGGTTGCGGCTCTCACGCTTCCGGGCAATCCCAGTAGCAACCATCGGGAAGGGCGACAGGCACAGGCACTGCTCGATTCCTCCCGAGAGGCGGTCGCCGACGTGCTTGGGGCCGGCACGCTGGACGTGGTCTTTACCTCCGGTGGGACCGAGGCGAACCACCTTGGCTTGATGGGCCTCGCGCGCTGCGGGAAGGGGGCTGTACTCGTCTCGCCCGCTGTGCACCCCTCGCTCTTGGCTGCCGCGTGGAGAGCTGGAACAGAGGGCGATGGATGCGTACTGTCGCCTGTGCACGAAGATGGTCGCCTCGTCCTATCTCGGGCTGAGGCCCTACTGAGTGAGCACCGCCCTTCGGTTCTGGGGATCTCCATGGCGAACCATGAGCTTGGTAGCGTTGAGGACGTAGAGGCGTTGTCATGCCTATGCCAGTCGGCTGGGTGCCTACTCTTCTGTGACGCTGTCCAAGCCGTCGGGCGTGTGCCGATTGAGACACTGGTGGATCTCGTCGATGGCCTTAGCATGTCGGCGCACAAGGTTGGTGGCCCGAAGGGAGTTGGAGCCTTGTGGCTGCGCCCCGGGCCTGCGGTTGAGAGTCTTGTCGGGGGTGGCAGGCAGGAAGCCGGGAGGCGCCCTGGCACCCAAGCCGTTGCCCTGATTGCTGGCTTCGCCGAGGCTTGCAGGAGCGTAGCTGGGCGTCTCGCCGATGCGCCGAGGCAAGCAGTGCTCAGGGATAGGCTGGCCGCGGGGCTTGAGGCACTTGGTGCCATCTTGCATTCGAGCGGTGCTGGCCTGTGCAACACCGTGAACGTCCGGTTTCCCGGTGTGCCAGGCGACCTACTGGTGACAGGCCTCGATCTGGCAGGATTTGCCATCTCGACGGGGTCGGCCTGCTCTTCCGGAACGACGGAGCCGTCTGGTGTGTTGACGGGAATTGGACTCAGCAAAGAGCAAGCAATGGAAGCTGTGAGGCTCTCGATCGGGCCCACGACGCAAATGGAGGAAGTGCAATCTTTGCTTGAGGTCTTGGGTCCAATCCTCGAGCGAGCCAAGCGTTTTTGCTAGCCGGCGGGCGCCTTGACAGGTGCAAGTTTGCTGGGATATTCCCACCATGCTCGGTCTTCTAGACTCGCCCTCGCAGGGGCCTCCTGGGGCAAAATCACACCATCATTCTTCGGAGAAACGCCCATGCGCGATGTAGTCATAGTCAGTGCCGCTCGAACCCCGATAGGCTCCTTCCTTTCCTCGCTTGCGAGTGTACCCGCCACCGAGCTGGGTGCGATTGCCATCCGAGCCGCCCTTGAGCGCGCTAAAGTGAGTGCCAGCGATGTTGGGGAACTCTACATGGGCTGCGTCTTGCCAGCAGGGCTGGGACAAGCGCCGGCTCGCCAGGCTGCCATTAGTGCGGGTCTCGACAAGAGCACGCCTTGTACAACAATTAACAAAGTCTGTGGATCAGGCCTCAAGACTGTCGTTCTTGCGGCACAGGCCATCGCTTGTGGAGATGTAGACGTGGCGGTTGCAGGCGGCATGGAGAACATGTCTCAGGCGCCTCACATCCAGCGCGGTCTTCGCGGTGGCATCAAGATGGGCAACTTTCAAACCGTGGACTCCATGGTCAATGATGGCCTCTGGGATGTCTACAACGATCAACACATGGGCAACTGCGCTGAACTCTGCGCCTCCGAGAAGAACATCTCTCGCGAAGAGCAAGACGCATTCGCCACAGAGAGCTACAAGCGTGCGCAAGCTGCCATTGGCGACGGGCTCTTCGCGGAAGAGATTGTCGCCGTGACAATCAAGGGCCGCAAGGGGGACGTCGTCGTCGACACCGACGAGGAGCCTGGACGCGGCAAACCAGAGAAGCTTCCTGCTCTGCGCTCAGCCTTCAAGAAGGACGGAACCGTAACTGCTGGCAATGCATCGTCTCTCAATGATGGTGCAGCCGCCGTCGTGCTGATGTCAGCCGACGAGGCAGCCAAGCGGGGGCTCACGCCACTCGCCAAGATTGTCTCTTGGGGGCACCACGCCCAGGAGCCTGAGTGGTTCACCACTGCACCGGCAGCCTCGATCGAAAAAGCCTGCGGGCGGGCAAAATGGAAGCCAGAAGATGTAGACCTCTGGGAGATCAACGAGGCGTTCTCGGTAGTTTCCTTAATCAACAACCAGCTGCTCTCCCTCGACAGCAACAAAGTCAACGTCGACGGTGGTGCTGTGGCCCTTGGCCATCCCATCGGCGCATCGGGAACGCGCATCCTAGTTACCCTACTTCATGCCATGAAGCGTCGAGATGCCAAGAAGGGCGGAGCAAGTCTCTGTATTGGCGGCGGCGAAGGCATTGCACTCATGGTGGAGCGAGATTGATATGAGCGAAATTCAAACAATTGGTGTTGTCGGTGCAGGCCAAATGGGCCGGGGCATCGCTCAAGTGGCAGCTCAGGCGGGACTCGATGTGATCCTCTTGGACGCAAATCTGGAAATGGCTGAGAAAGCCATCGAGAGGCTAGGGCGTGCCCTGGATCGCTTGGTTGCGAAGGAGAAGATATCGGCTGAAGTGAAGGCCGGGGCCCTCGCTCGCATTGCGCCTAGGTCCGACTACAACGACCTCGCCCCCTGCGACTTCGTGGTCGAGGCTGCTCCGGAGCGTGAGGACATCAAGATTGAGATCTTCACGAAGCTCAGTGAAGTGACGAAGACGGAAGCGATTCTCGCTTCCAATACCTCGTCAATTTCCATCACCAAGATTGGTGCCTGCACGAATCGGCCTGAGAAGGTGATTGGCATGCACTTCATGAACCCTGTGCCGGTCATGAAGCTTGTTGAGATTGTCCGTGGTCTTCCGACAGACGACGCGACGTACGAAACTACAGTTGCTCTGGCAAGGCGCTTCAACAAGACTACCGTTGCAGCGCGCGATATCCCCGGCTTCATCGTGAACCGCGTGCTCATCCCGCTCATCAATGAGGCGTGTTTCGCCTTGTACGAGGGGCTCGGCAGCGTCGAGGACATTGACGTTGGTGTGAAGCTCGGCCTCAATCACCCAATGGGGCCGCTTGAGCTCTCAGACCTCATTGGCCTCGATACCTGCTTGGCAATCGCCAACGTTCTGCACACAGAACTCGGTGATGACAAGTACCGCCCATGCCCACTTCTCAAGCAGCACGTGGCTGCTGGCTGGCTCGGCCGCAAGGCGGGGCGCGGCTTCTACACCTACGACGCACAGGGAAAGAAAGCCTAGATGCAGTACGAGTTGCTGACAGTCGGTATTGCGATAGCAAAGAGGATCATCGCCAACGGCCCGCTGGCAGTGGCTGCAGCGAAGCGCACCATTCACGAGGGGCTCTCGATGACACTCGATCAGGGAAACCGATTTGAGCAACTCGCCTTCGCCAATTTGTTTAGTACCGGCGACCAGCACGAAGGCATGGCGGCGTTCCTAGAGAAGCGCGACGCAGTGTTTCGCGGTAATTAGTTTTCCAAAGACGAGCAGTGCCCCCAAGACGAGGATTTGAACGTGGACTTTAGTCTCAGCGAAGAGCAACAGTTTCTGCAAAAGACCGCGAGGGATTTTGCTAAGAGCGAGGTGCTGCCTTTGGCGGCGAAGATCGACTCGGAACACAGGCATCCCAAGGAGCTCGTCGACAAGATGGCCCAGATCGGCTTGATGGGCGTAGCGGTTGCGGACGAGCACGGCGGCTCAGGCATGGACTGTGTTTCCTACGCCTTGGCCATCGAGGAAGTAGCCCGGGCCTGCGCATCGACTGCAGTGATCATGAGTGTGAACAACTCGCTGGTTTGTGATCCGATTGCTCACTTCGGAAGCGATGCGCAGAAGCGCGAGTGGCTGCCTCTGCTCGCTCAGGGGAAGAAGCTTGGGTGCTTCGCCATCTCTGAACCGGAAGCCGGATCCGATGCCGCTGCGCAGACGGCTATTGCGACCCTCGACGGCGATGAGTGGGTTGTCAGCGGCACCAAGAATTGGATCACCAATGGCCCGGTAGCGGATGTCTGCGTACTGATGGCGATGACAGACAAGGCGCAGGGCCATCGCGGCATCAGTGCCTTCATACTGCCCATGGATGCAAAGGGCGTGAGCACATCGCCACCGGACGACAAACTCGGCATCCGCGGTTCGAAGTCTTGTCAGATCTTTCTGGAGAATGTCCGTCTGCCGAAAAATGCACTCCTCGGCGGTGTCGGGCAGGGATTCAAAGTTGCGATGACGACGCTCGACGGCGGGCGGATTGGCATCGCTGCCCAAGCGCTCGGTATCGCACGTGCGTGTCTCGAGGATGGGTTTGAATACGCGTTGCAGCGCAGGACTTTCGGGAAGCCCATTGCTGAACATCAGAGTATTCAGTGGAAGCTCGCTGATATGGCCACGGAGATTGATGCAGCGCGCCTACTTGTCTTGAAGGCGGCCCAACTCAAGGACAATGGGGAGCCCTACGGAAAGGCCGCTGCGATGGCGAAGCTCTTCGCCTCGGATGTTGCGAACAAGGCTGGGCGCGAGTGCATTCAGATTTTTGGTGGCAACGGTTATGTAACCGAGTACCCGGCGGAACGACATTTTCGGGATGCGAAGATTACCGAAATCTACGAGGGGACCAGCGAGATTCAGCGGCTGGTGATTACCAACTACATGCGGAAGGGTGGCTGAGATGGGATGCATCGAATGGCGAAACAAGGTTGTGTTGGTAGGTGCCTTGGTGGCGTTGGGTTGTGGTGGCTCTGAGAAAAAGCCCGAGGCGCCTGAACCCGAAGTGTCCGAGGAAGTGGATGATGAGGAGGTGGAACTGGTACCCGTGGAGAAGATCGAGGAAATCAAGAGCATCTTTGAGCGCAGGGCCTCGTCTGTCGCTCGCTGTTTCCCGATTGCGGTTGAGTCTGGCGAAGTTGACCCGAATGAGCGTGTTCAGGTGAGCGTCGGCTTGGTGATTCAACCCGACGGTTCTCCTTCGAAGGTGAGGATACTAGGCTCGAGCAAACGTTCAAAAGCTCTAGAGACGTGTGTCATCGAAAGTGTGCAGCGATGGGAGTTCATAACGCTTCCGATTCCGCTTGAGTATTCCTACGGTTTCAAACTTCAGCGCTTCTAGAAAGTGCGATTGGAATTCCCCATGTTGTATCAATTTGAAGGTCTCGCTCTATGGCTTGCTGCCGCGCTCGCGATCGGTAGCGTGGCTTGCGGCGGTTCTGAGAAAAAGACCGAGGCTTCCTCTACGGAGATCTCCGATGGCGACGATGACGGGCCGACTCGCCGCCGCTCGCAAGTTCCTGGAATGGACGATGATGATGATGATGATGATGACGACGACGTCTCCATTGAGGGGCTCAAAGGACATCTCGATCCCTACGACATTCAGACAGGGGTGGGGCGGCGATCAGAGGCTCTCGCTCGCTGCTTTCAAACCGCGGCAAAACGCAAGAAGTTTCTTGGCGGGCAGGTCGAGCTGAGCTTCACGGTAGCTCGCGATGGCAGCGTGAAGAGCGTGAATGCTTCGAAGAGCAGTGTCGGTTCTTGGAAGGTCGAGAAGTGCCTTCTAGGCGAGAGCCAAATAATGAAGTTCAAGAAGCCAAAGGGTGGAGAGGCGGAATTCAGCCTGCCGCTTGATTTCGAAGCCAGGCGAATTGCGAATTGGTGGAGCGAGGAGAAAGCCGAAGAGGCTCTCGGGGCGATGCCTCTTGAACTCTCGGCTTGCGCTGGAGAGTCAAGCGCTGCCGATCCCAAGAACGTCTGGGTGACCCTCTACTTGGGGAATCGAGGTGTTGTCGAATCTGTGGGCTTTGCCTCGCCTCACAAGGATGGCATCGAGGCCGATTGGGCCGATTGCGCAGCTACAAAGGTGAGCGCGTGGACTCTCACCGATCCGCTTGGCAAGATCGCCAAGCTGGGCTTTCGCTACAACCCGGAGTAAGACGTGGATTTTGCACTCAACGACGAGCAGGAAATGATTCGCCAAACGGCACGAGACTTTGCCCAACGCGAACTCTTGCCACAGGCGGCGGCCAGGGACCTCTCAGGAGAGTTCCCTCTGAAGGAACTAGGGGCATTGGCGGAGCTTGGGCTCATGGGCGTGAACGTCCCAGATGCTTACGGTGGCGCTGAGGCCGGCGCTCTTGCGTTTTCGGTAGTCATGCAAGAATTGGCCAAAGTCGATGCCTCAGTTGCAGTGACGGTTTCGGTAACCAATATGGTCGCCGAGCTAATCAGCGCCTATGGGACTGATGAGCAGAAAAAACGCCATGTCTCAAAGATCACCAGTGGAGAGGCCGTCTGTGGCGCCTTTGCCCTGAGCGAACCCCAGGCTGGCTCCGATCCCTCAGCAATGCGCACATCCGCTACCAAGATCGACGGGGGCTGGCGCATAAAGGGAGACAAGCAATGGATCAGTCACGGCGACAAAGCCGGCGTGATGATCGTCTGGGCTATCACCGACAAGGAGGCTGGCACACGGGGCATTAGCGCCTTCATCGTAGAGGGAGGCGTCAAAGGCCTCGAGGTAGTCAGTGCTGAGCACAAGATGGGCCTTCGGGGGTCAACGACCGTGCAGCTTGGCTTTGAAGACGTCCTTGTCGGTGAAGACGCCATGCTCGGCACGGAGGGCATGGGCTTCAAGCTGGCTATGGCAGCGCTTGACGGAGGTCGAATTGGCATCTCCTCGCAGGCTCTGGGGGTGGCGACGGCCGCGCTTGAGGCTTCGCTTGCGTATGCCCAAGAGCGCGAGCAATTTGGCCAGCCCATCATTCGCCATCAGGCTATCGCCAACAAGCTCGCGGATATGGCCACCAAGCTTGAGGCGTCCAAACTCCTCATCATGCGCGCGGCCTGGATGAAGGACCGCAAGCTTCCCTTTTCGAAGGAGGCCTCTATGGCGAAGGTCTTTGCCACGGAGAAGGCCTGCGAGATTTGCGACGAAGCGATTCAGATTCACGGCGGCAACGGTTACACACAGGACTTCCCTTTGGAGCGATTTTACCGCGACGTGCGGGTTACTCGAATCTACGAGGGCACTAGTGAGATTCAGCGTATCGTCATTGCGCGACAACTAATCAAGGAAGCATCCAAATGAGTGAGACACTGCGAAAACGACGCATTCTGGTGGCAAAGCCGGGGCTCGATGGCCATGACCGCGGAGCCAAGGTGGTCGCGCGGGCGCTTGCGGATGCCGGTCATGAGGTTGTTTACACAGGCCTGCATCAAACTCCGGCCATGATTGCGACGGCGGCTGTGCAAGAGGCCGTAGATGCGGTGGGGCTCTCGATCATGTCCGGAGCTCACATGACGCTCTTTCCTGCCGTCATCGAGGCACTTAAGAAACAAGGCGCGGGTGATGTGATTGTGTTCGGCGGAGGCATCATTCCCGATGAGGATGTGATTGAGCTACTCAAGAATGGAGTCGCGAAGATCTTCAAGCCCGGGGCGACGACCCAGGAAATTGGTCAATGGGTTTCCGACAACGTCTCGCTGGAGGGATAGTCGCGCTTCTCGCCTCGTGTGGCGGGACGAATCGTACCCCGGCTCCACCTAACGCCTCTTCGCTCGATGGCGGGAGCGAGGAGGACGTCGAGGCGGTGCAGATTCAGGCCATCGCTGCTGCGATAAACGAGTTTAGCCCGGCCGTGCATACCTGCTGGGCGCGTGGCGCTGCAGACGACTATCGTCTCGAAGGGCAGGTCGTTGTTGCACTTGAGATTGGCGCCGCTGGTACTGCCAAGGTTGCACTGATCGAGGAGAGCGTAGGCGACGAAGTCCTCACAGATTGTCTGCTTTCTCTATGGGAGAGCTACCGATGGCCGGAGGTCTTCGCCGAGGGCGATCGCATTCAGTTGCCACCTTTCGACTTCGTGGCCCCGACTGCGCAGTACAGCGTTGCTCTGGCCCACGCTCAAAGGCATAGCTTGGCTGCTGGCAAGCTCGACGCGCAAATTCTCATTAACGAGGCCAATAGCGGTAACGTCCAGGCGGCAATGACAGTCTTGTCAGCGAGAGAGGGCGTGAACGTACCGTTGCACACGCACTCTAGTGCCGAGCTGCTATTTGTTCTTAGGGGGCATGGTCAGGTGTTGGGAGTCGGAGGGGCGCAAGAGGTAGGGCCTGGCAGTGCTGTGTACATTCCGGCTGGCGTTGTGCACGGCTTCACTCAGGAGGGCGATGAGACAACTGAACTCGTGCAGCTCTATGCACCGGGTGGCCCGGAAGGGCGATTCAAAGACTCAGCACGTGCCGAGGGCACGACACCATTTGCAGGGGAACTGCCACGGCGAGGCTCGAGGCCACTCGTGCGAACCGCTGCATCCGCTCAGGTTCTTCAGATTGCCGGTGGCAAAGCCCAAGTGCGCATCATCATTGATGAGGCGATGAGCAAGGATTCCTCGGCCTACATTGGTGCGATAACGGCCGAGGTCGGGGCTGAAATTCCATTGCATCGCCATGCGAACTCTTCGGAGTATCTTCTGGTTCTCGAAGGCGGGGCGAGGATGCAAGTTGCAGGGCGCGAGATTCAGGTACAGGCAGGGGATGCGATTCAACTACCCAAGAACGTCGAACACGGAGCCCGAATCGTAGGTACTGAGCAATTCAAGGCGTTGCAGTTCTACGCGCCCGCCGGCCCAGAGCAGCGATTCAAGGGTGCTGTATCGGCAGCTACGTCAGGGAGAAGGTAATGTCTCGAATAGAGAAGGTGCTAGAAGGCGATGTTCGCTCTGCTGCGAGGCTCATGCGAGACCTTGACGATCGGCTGCCCGGGGCGATAGAGGAACTCAAGGCGCTGCATCCTCATACTGGCAAGGGCTACATCATTGGCATCACAGGCAATCCCGGGGCCGGCAAGTCCACCCTTGTAGACGCTCTCATCACCCTCTATCGGCAAGCCAGGCTCCGAGTTGGTGTTGTGGCTGTAGATCCGACGTCACCCTTCTCCGGTGGCGCCATTCTCGGCGATCGTATTCGCATGCAGCGGCACGCGAGTGACGAGGGGGTTTTCATCCGTTCGCTGGCGACCCGCGGCCAGTTGGGTGGTCTCTCGCGTTCGACCTTTGATGTTGCTTCCGTGTTGGACGCAATGGGCTATGAGCGGATCATCATCGAAACCGTTGGAGTGGGCCAAGACGAGATTGAGGTCATGAAGACTGCCTACACCTCGGTCGTGGTCACGGTGCCCGGCCTCGGCGATGATATTCAGGCCATCAAGGCAGGCATTCTTGAGATCGCGGACGTGTTGGTTGTGAACAAGGCTGACCGGGACGGTGCTGATCGAGCGGTTCGGGATCTCTTTCAAATGCTCGACCTCCGAGGAGTTGTTGGGCGTCAAGATGTGGAAATCGTCAAGGCAATCGCCACTCAGGGGACCCGGCCGGAGTCGGGCGTAGCGGATGTCGTGCGCGCGATTGACGAGCATCGGGAGCGCATGGGCGCACACGAAATCCAGCGCAAGACAGAGCGTGCGATGGCGCATATTGGGGAACTAGTGCGGGGGCTGCTCGCGGATCGTGCAAACGCGGCTCTGCGGGCCCAGGGAGGGCTTGAGGGCCTGGCCGCGAGTGTGGTGAAGCGGGAACAAGACCCCTACAGCGCTGCTGAATCGGTGCTGAAGAGTCTCTGAAAGACCGCTATGGAGGAATGCAGAAGTCCACTCCGTGCGGTGATGGTAGTCACATCGCGAAGCGGGTCGCAGAGTGCTAGAATAGGTTCATACGCTTAGCCATAACCCTCTGCTGTAGGACCACTATGCTCAAACTATCCCCCTTCGCCGCCTTTGCTGCCGCCCTATCTATTGCTGCTGCCTGTGGCCTCATCGATCCGGATATCGCCGACTTCGATCTCAGCCTGCCGGAGAAGGAGATTATCGTTGATACCAGCACTTGGGAACTAACGGACGATGCCCTAATGCCGGCGATCGACTGCAGCGAGAACGCCGGCGTTTGCTCGCTTGGGATCTCGGCGTTGTGTGGCGCAGATGGCGTCTGCTTCGGTAGTTGCAGCGACGCAGATACCTGCGACGTCAAGGTCCAGGTTAACCTGTGGCACAGTTTCGATTTGGCTAGCGAGAAGCCTGAGCTTCAGGAAATCGAGGGCAAACCCTTGGTTTCGATTAGCATCAGCCGCATTGCCTATAAAGTCACAGAGAATACGATGAACGTCGATACTCCTGAGATGACGGTCTACGTCGCATCTGAGGGCATAATGTCGCCTGGCGATCCGGGGGCGCAGGCGGTGGGCACATTGTCCTCTGTCCCGGCGGGCACCACCATCGAAGGACAAGATGTTGAGCTCACGCCTGATGGGCGAGAGCTTCTTGCGGAGTACATGAAGAAATATTCACAGCCGTTCAACATCATCGTTGGAACCAATGTCGATATTGAGGCCGGCGACGAAGTGCCCAAGGGAATGCTCACGGCAGTGCTCATGGTGACTGCGGTCGCTGGCATCTAGGCAGCTCAAGCGGTTGCCCTAGTCTCGCTCCCGTCTCGCCCAGCGGCGCCGGTTCTGTGATACCTAGCCGCCTGTGGCCGACGTGAGCACTGAGACCTACGACGTCATTATCGCGGGTGCGGGGCCGGCTGGCGTCGCGGTAGCTGCACGACTTGCGCAGAAGGGGAGGGCCAAGAACATCCTCGTGCTAGACCGTTATCACTTCCCGCGAGACAAGCCATGTGGGGGCGCTCTAACAGGGCATGTGGGGCCGGCGATGGACGCGCTTGGCCTCAGCCTTCGAGTGGAGCATGTGCCCTGTCCTGATGCGGTCGTTCGCTGTGGAAGCTTCGAGCGCCGAGTCGAAATGGGGCAGAACGTCGATGTGATTCGGCGATTGGACTTCGACGCCGACTTGGTTGCTCAGGCCCGTGAACGGGGCATTCGGGTCATCGAGGGGGAAGGGCTCACGTCTTATGAGGTGCAAGGCGATTGCGTGCTCGTGCATACGTCGGAGAAACGCACGCTGCGCGCGAAGGTCCTTGTGGGGGCTGACGGCGCCGCATCGCGTGTACGGAAGCAGATTCTCTGCAATGCAAAGGCAACCCCCCATAGGCTCTTCGTCGCCGAGCTCAATGTGCCAGCCCCCGAAGGCCTGGCAACCAGCATGGTCTACGACTTTACGCTAATGAAGCGCGGCCTGTGTGGCTACGTCTGGCTATTCCCTGCCCCCGGCGGCCGGCTCAATGTCGGCCTGATGCACTACCCCAATCCCAGCAAGAACCTGAGTGGGCGAGAACTCACAGAGCTTCTTCGGGAAGGACTCGCTCCCTACGGAGTCGAACTTCCGGGGAAGTGCGCCAAGGGCTGGCCGGTATGGGGTTATCACCCGAATGCGAAGATTTCTGAGTCGCGCGTTCTGACAGTCGGTGATGCCGCAGGGATTGACGGGCTCACCGGAGAGGGTATCGCCGTGGCGATGGAGCAAGCAGTGGTCGCCGGAGATGAAATTCATCTAGCTCTTGATAACCATGACTTCGAGTTTTCCGGATATCGGAAGTCCATTCGCCGGGCAACGGTCGGGCGTGAACTCGCGCTGGACCGCTGGCTAGCAAAGCTGCTCTACGGGACCAAACGTTGGCGGGATTGGCTGGCCCTCGTGCTCCTTGATGAGAAGGTTCTTGATATGTACGCCCGTAGAGTTGATGGTACTGAAGTCCTCGCCGACCAAAGATTGGGGCTCTACGGCGCCCTGTGCAAACATTCGATAGTCCGAGGTCGCAGGCTTCGCAGACTTGCAGAGCACCTCGCAGAGTGGCGCCCCCTTGGTCGGAGCGGTTCCTAGCCCGATTGCTGATGGGTCCCGAAGATGTCGCGCATGACGTCGGAGATTTCTCCGATGGTCGCTTCTGCCACCGCAGCTCCGAGGATGCTCTCGACGAGATTGCCCTCTCCCTGTACTCTGTCGCGCAGCGCTGTTAGGGCTCGGTCGGTCTCGGCCTGGTTGCGCTTTGCGCGGAGAGCCTGCAACCGCTCCACCTGCTCTCGTTCGAGGACCGGGTTGGACTTGGCCAAGTCGACATGAGCGCCTCCCTCGCTGCGAAAGTCATTGGTGCCAACGACGATGCGCTCCTTGCGCTCGACTGCAAGTTGATGCTCGTAGGCCCGTCTTTCGATTTCGCCTTGCTGGAAGCCTTGTTCGATGGCGAGCGTGGCGCCGCCCATCTCATCGATGCGCGCGATGTACGCGTTGGCCCGCTCTTCGATGGTATCGGTTAGTGATTCCACGGCATAAGAGCCCGCCAGTGGGTCGATGAAGTCCGCCACGCCCGACTCGTGCGCGATGACTTGCTGCGTCCGCAGAGCGAGAGTCGCCGAATGCTCGGAGGGCAGGGCAAGAGCCTCGTCGTAGGAATTGGTGTGCAGACTCTGTGTGCCTCCCAAGACTGCTGCCAATGCCTGCATCGTCACGCGGGGAACATTGACTAGCGGTTGATCTGCTTGGAGTGTCACACCCGCTGTTTGGGTGTGGAATCGCAAGAGTAGGCTCTTCGGGTTCTTGGCCCCGAAACGCTCGCGCATGATCTTGGCCCACATGCGCCTGGCCGCACGGAACTTTGAAACTTCTTCGAGGAAGTTATTGTGAACGTTGAAGAAGAAGGCGAGGCGCGGTGCAAAGGCATCCACGTCGAGGCCCGCCTCGATTGCTGCCTGAACATAGGCAATACCATTCGAGAGTGTGAAGGCGATTTCCTGAATCGCGTCTGAACCCGCTTCGCGAATGTGATACCCGGAGATCGAAATCGTATTCCACTTTGGAACTTGCTCGTTGCAGAAAAGGAAGGTGTCGGTGATGAGCCGCATCGAGGCTGCGGGCGGATAGATGTACGTGCCCCGCGCGATGTACTCCTTGAGGATATCGTTCTGGATGGTGCCCGAAAGAGCTGACCTAGGAATGCCTCGCTCATCGCCAACCGCGACGTAGAGGGATAGCAAGATGGCAGCGGTGGAGTTAATGGTCATCGACGTCGAGACCTTGTCCAAGGGGATGCCATCAAAGAGAACGCGCATGTCCTCGATGGAGTCGACAGCCACGCCAACCTTGCCGATTTCACCTGTGGCAAGTTCGTGGTCTGAATCTCGGCCCATCTGTGTCGGCAGGTCGAACGCGACGCTCAGGCCCTTGGACCCGGCCTCCAGAAGGTACTTATAGCGTTCGTTGGATTCCTTGGCCGTGCCAAAACCTGCGTACTGGCGCATGGTCCAAAGACGTCCGCGGTACATGGTGTCGCGGACGCCGCGGGTGTGTGGGTACGTGCCTGGGTCGCCCAGATCGCGCTCGTAGTCCAAGCCTTCGATGTCCTTCGGGCCGTAGCTGCCTTTGATCTCAAGGTCGGCATCGGTTGCGAAGCGTTCCTTGCGTGTGCTCACGAGAGAACCATTTCTTTGCAGTCTGGGCTGACCGTGAGAGGCGCTTCCGTTGCGGCAACGACCTCCTCCACTGTGATGCCTGGTGCGACTTCCCTGAGCACGAGCCCGTCGTCTTTCACGTCGATGACTGCCATATCGGTAATGATCTGATGAACGACCTTGATGCCGGTGAGGGGCAAGTTGCACTCCCCAAGAATCTTGGGCTCACCTTTGCGAGTTACATGCTCCATCATGATGATGACGTGCCGGGCGCCAGCGACGAGGTCCATAGCTCCACCCATCCCCTTGACCATCTTGCCTGGGATCATCCAGTTGGCGAGGTCGCCTTGTGCAGAGATTTGCATGGCACCAAGAATTGCCATGTCGATGTGACCACCGCGAATCATGGCGAAAGACTCCGCCGAGTCGAAGTAGACGGAGCCGGGAATCTCAGAGACTGTCTGCTTACCGGCGTTGATGAGATCTGGATCCTCCTCGCCTTCGTACGGAAAGGGCCCAATCCCTAGCATGCCGTTCTCGGACTGCAGGACGACCTCGACACCCGCAGGCATGAAGTTTGGAACCAAAGTGGGCATCCCGATGCCGAGGTTCACGTAGAAGCCATCGCGCAGCTCTTGTGCCGCGCGACTAGCGATTTGGTCTCGAGTGAGCTTGCTCATGATCTGGGCCTTGTGGTGCGTTGCTCTATGGGCTTTTCGTAGTTCTCGCCTTTGAAAATACGCTGGATGTAGACCGAGGGAGTGTGGATTTGGTCCGGGTCGAGTTCGCCGACCTCTACGATTTCTTCTACTTCTACGACCGTCACCTTGCCGGCGGCTGCCATGACTGAATTAAAGTTGCGGGCTGTCTTTCGGTAGATGAGGTTGCCCCAGCGGTCGGCCTTCCACGCCTTGATGAATGCGTAGTCCGCGCGCAGCGCGGATTCGAGGACGCACTCAACACCGTTTACGGATCGGGTCTCCTTGCCCTCTGCGACCTTGGTGCCAAAGCCCGTTGGAGTGAAGAAAGCCTCGATGCCGGCGCCGCCAGCACGGATGCGCTCGGCTAGGGTGCCCTGGGGGGTGAGTTCCACTTCGAGTTCCCCTGAGAGGAATTGCTCGGCAAAGATCCTATTCTCGCCAACGTAGGAGGAGACCATCTTCTTGACTTGGCCCTGGGCGAGCAATATGCCTAACCCCTTGTTGGTGGTGCCGCAGTTGTTGGAGATAATCGTGAGATTCTTCACGCCTAGTTTTGCCAGGTGTTGGATGCTGTTTTCCGGGTTTCCGCACAGACCAAAGCCACCAGACATTAGGGTGGCGCCGTCTTTCAAGTCGAAGAGTGCGGCCTCGGCATTGTTGTAGACCTTATTCATCACCGCGAGAGTAGAGGGGGCGAAGTCAGAGTGTCAATTGCGCTTGGCTCTCTGGCGAGGAGGAGTGCCAACCGGGTAGTCTCGCGCCGTGGCTCTCGTAACTCTGCTCACCGACTTTCGCACCTCGGATGGCTACGTCGGCGCGATGAAAGGCGTGCTCTATTCCCGCGCCCCGGGAGTGCGAGTGGCCGATGTCAGTCACGATATTCCTGCGCACGACATTGGCGCGGCGGCCCATGCCCTGACCAATACGGTGCCGTATTTCCCCGCCGGGACTATCCATATTTGTGTCGTGGATCCTGGGGTTGGCAGCGAGCGCAAGGCGGTAATCGTAGTACATAAGGACCAGCTCCTGGTGGGGCCGGATAATGGGGTCTTCTCTCTAGTCGCTCCCCGTGCGACGAAGGCATATGAGATATCCGAAGCCGCGTTCTTGCGAGACCGACCATCGATGACTTTCCACGGGCGCGATGTCTTTGCGGCTGCCGCTGCAGAACTTGCGCGTGGTGGGAGGCCAGAAGACGCGGGGCCACAAGTCGTGCTTCGAGGGCGATTACCGCAGGAGCAGGCAGAGGGGGCGGCAGCATGTGTGACCCACATCGATGTCTTCGGAAATCTCATCACCAATATTGCGCGAAAGAAGGTGCCTGACTCTGCCGGCTTTCGTATCGCAGGACGAGACATCTCCTCGCTTAGTGAGAGCTACTCGAACGTAGGAGAAGGTGAATTGGTCGCGTATATTGGCTCCCGAGAGACGCTGGAATTCGCGATTCGAGGCGGCAACGCAGCTGAGACGCTCGGTGCGTCGCGCAAAGCGGTGGTCGAGTTGGTTGTTGAATCGGACCCTGAGGTCGCAAAAGATGAGTAAGCGCAAGCGCCGTATCGAAGTCGTCGTCGAGAGTCTTGCCGCAGGTGGTGATGGAGTGAGTCGCGGTGAGGATGGCCGCGTGACATTCGTGCCGCGGGCAGCCCCGGGAGACCGACTCCTCGTGACTCTAGTGCAAGAGAGAAAGCAATTTGCGCGTGGCAAGATTGCGAAGATTCTCGAGCCGTCCCCCCTGCGGGTCGAGCCTCGCTGTGAGCTCTTTGGCACAGGGAAGTGTGGTGGTTGCCAATGGCAGCACGTCGAGAAGTCCGCGCAGAGTGCTGCCAAGAAAGAGATTGTAGAGCAGGGACTGCGTCGGGCAATCGGCAAGGGCATGGCCTGCGCGCCACTGCTCGAGCCCTGCGCTCCGTGGCATTGGCGACGGCGCGCGCGATTCTCGTTCTGGGCGGGCGGGCCGAAGGTTCTTGGGTTCTTCCCCCAGGGAGATAAGAAGATTACCGATGTCGAGGTTTGCCCTCAGCTGGATGAGAAGCTGCAGGGCGCGCTTGCCGCCATTCGCTCTCATCTACTCCCAGGGCTTTCGGCTCGCGGAGAAGTCTCAGTCGTACTCGGCGAGGATGGACGGTCGCATGTTTCAATTCATGGCAGCGCTACTCGGAAGAGTGTCGAGGCCCTGGCGAGCGAGGCGTGCATAGCAGGTGTAGCTCATGGCAATCGCCATACGGGATCATCCGAGGTCTTGCTCGAAGGCGGTATCGCGGCGTCGGCCGATAGCTTTGCTCAGGCCTCTGCGTCGGGCAATGTCGCATTGCGGGCCGAGGTAGCAAAGGCCATGGGCGACCTTGCTGGGCTGCGCATACTCGAGTTGTATGCAGGCAGTGGGAACTTCACCTCGCAGATGAGTGCAGCTGCGAAAGTCGTAGCGGTCGAGACTGCGCCTGTTCCCGGGGGGGATACCGGCAATATCGAGTGGAAGAAAGCCGACGTCGTAGAGTATACGGCTTCGCTTGCCAGCAGTGGCGAGTCCTTCGACCAGATCTTGCTCGACCCTCCGCGCAGTGGTGCACGCGAGGCCGTGGAGGCCATCACGTCCCTCGGCGCCAAGCGAATCATCTATGTCTCTTGTGACGTCGCGACTTTGTCGCGCGACATCGAGGCCATGGCGGAGTTTGGCTACGTAGCCAAGAGTGCCCAGCCCATCGACCTCATGCCGCAGACAGCCGGGGTCGAGGTGCTCGTAGTTCTCGAAAGGAGCTGAGTGCTGCTCGGCTTCGCTTAGCGCCTGGCCAGCGGTAGAAGGCCTTGCGCGAAGCGCCGAGCCTTGCGTTGCATCTTGCGTGGGGCCGACTCGGGCAGTGTGGCGGTCGCTGCCACCGTGAAGCGGTATCGAAAGAGCATCCGCATCCATACGCGCTCCTTCTTGCCATCGGCTCCTCTTCGTGTGAACTCCAGGTCTAACGTCGGCACCCTGTCAACGCGTGCACTCTTTCGATGACGCAGCTTGTACCGGGGGGTGATCTCTCTGAGCCCACGCTCAATAGTACCTAGGAAGGCTTCGCTCTCATGCTTCCGAAATGCGGAGCGATTGGCGGAATCGAAGCGCGCTACGCTGGCTCTGAGGCCATGCTGTCCGGTGAACGAGTAGAGAGCCTTGCTGGGAGCTACCGGCCTTCTCACGCTGAATCCATCGGGGATTGCGAATTCAAACTGATTCTCTGAGTCGACGACTGAAGCCGGCCCAGGAGCGCTTGTCGCCATACTGGGAGCGAAGCTCACCGCGAGCGCACCTGCGAAGAGCAGAGCGAATTTCCAGGGAGTGGCTCTAGACCGTCCAGCGAAAGGAATGACCGAGGATGGTGAGTTCTGATTTTTCGAGTGCAAGGCGCGAATGAGGATTTTGCCGGGGCTAATAACGAAATGAGCAACGCTGCAATCGGGAAAGCAGGACCATCAGACCGATCATTGTTTGCGCTCGGCGGTCTGGACGTCATGCCGCAGCGTTGAGCTTGAGCTGCCGGTTCAGAGCCATCTCTACTCGTCGCTGGTCAGAGTCGCTCGCGAACCAATCTCTCGGGAAAGAGTATGATTTACCCTCGGTTTCGATAATCAGGAGAGGTCCCGCCTGGGTCCAGGGCACAGAGCGTCGCAAGAAGAAGACGTGGTCGATTTGACTGCGCTGGAGTTTCAATTCGGCTCCCGAGCACAGCCCTGTCGGAACCAGCACGTTCTCGCCGTCGACCTGAAACGTGCCAGCTGCGTGGAGTACCGTCTGAGCCAGTCTGTAGCCCTGCTGTATGGCGATGGCCAGCAGAAGCAAACCTAGGGCTTGGCCAATGGAACCAAAGCGCCACAGCAGGAGCCCACCGGCGATGCCCCCAAACAGAACCCAACCCAAGTGTCGACCTCGCCCGTGAAGAAGCGTGATCTTGATAGGCTTTCCATCGTCGATGGGCCTCTCCTCAGATGTATCTGCGGGGGGCTTGCCTCTTGTGGGTTTTGCTTTGGGCGCCATGGTGAAAGACGATTTCTTCTGTACCACGACAGGGCACGGGGCGCGAGGACCGAGGTAGTCTCGGCCAGTGGCGACGTTTGACGAAAAGCTCGATCCGCAGGCTCTTGCGCCTATCTACATCCTCGTATCGCAAGAGTCACTCTTGCTATCCCGCGCCCACAAAGCGCTCTTGGAGGCTTCCGTCCCAGAAGAGCTTCGGGGCTTCAACTGCGACCAGCTTCAGGGTAAGGGAGCAGACGCATCCCAGCTTCTCGCGGCAGCCCAGACGCTTCCCATGATGGCGGCAAGACGCTTCTTGCTGGTACGCGGCCTAGAGGGCATGGCAGCGGCAGAGCTGAGCAAGCTTGTCCCGTATCTGGAGTCGCCGAATCCCAGTACGGTTCTCGTGGCTCTTTGCGAGAAGGTGGACAAGCGCATCAAGTTCTTCCAGCACGCAAAGAAACTTGGATTCCTGCAGGAGCTTGGCGCTCCCCGAAGCCTTGGACCGTGGATTCGTGAGGAGGCCAGGCGCCAGGGGGTGAACCTTGCGTCCGCTGCTGCAGATAGGTTAGGGCATGTAGTGGGGGCGGACCTTGCAAGGCTTGGCTTGGCAATCGAGCAGCTATCGCTCTACGCTGGGGAGCGCGCTATTGAGGTGGACGATGTCGACGACCTAGTCGCCGACACCCGAGAGCGCTCTGTCTTCGAACTCACAGACGCTATTGCTAGTAGGAACCAAGGGCGTGCGCAGGAAGCTGTGGCGGGTCTCTTTGAACAGCGCCAGAGTTCCATCGGCGTTGTCATGATGCTCGCAAGGCATATGCGTCAGCTTGGCCTCTGCCAGGCCGGCCAGCAGCAGCACTTGGGCAAAGGGGAACTGGCGAAGAAGGTGGGGGTTCCCCCCTTTGTGCTCGACAAACTCAGCAGACAGGCTGCGCACTATTCGGTTCGCGGCGTCGCCCAGTCGCTAACTCTGCTTGGTGAGGCCGACCGAGCCCTCAAAGGGGTCGGAGCGAGTGGCAAGGTCTTGGGGCGGACGTTGGCGGAGCGCGTCGTGGTTGAGGTCCTCGTTCGGGACTTGATCGGTCTAGCATCTCGATAGTGTTGGTCGAGAGAAAACACGAAAAGCCGCGAACGTAGCGAACTACGTAGCGCGGCTTTGTTGCGCCCACTTCTGGGCTCGGCTAGCGAGAGACGCTAGGAAGACTTGCGAACAGCAAGGCGAGCGATGTAGCGAGATGCCGTTGTGCGCTTGAGGGCACCCTTGCTGACAGCGCGATCAATTCGGCTGCTTGCGGCTCTGACTAGCTCAGCGGCGTTGTCGGCCGAAGAATCGACGGCAGCGCGGGCTTTCTTTACAGCGGTGCGCATGGAAGCCATGACGAGTCTGTTGCGAAGGCGAGCCTTCTCGTTTTGACGGATACGTTTGATTGCAGACTTGTTGTTAGCCACGATTAATCCTTGGGTGCTCGGGTACTCCGAGTTGAGCGCCGGTCTTTACCGCGTCCCGTGAGCAACTGTCAAGACTTGCATGCCGGCGGCTGGGCCAGGCCCTTGATCTCATCCCAGATATTCTCCATTTCAACCAGATTGGACTCCTTTGGGCTGGAGCCTCGCTCGCTGAGGCGGTCCTCGACCTTGGCAAAGCGAGCTTCAAACTTGCGGTTGGCCGCTGCGAGGCATGTAGAAGCATCGAGACCAAGCTTGCGCGCCAAAGATGTACTCGCAAAGAGCAAGTCTCCGATTTCCTCTGCGATTTGTGACTGATGGCCCACTCCGAGGGCTTGCTCGATCTCGTCGGCTTCCTCCCGGACCTTGCTGAGGCAGTCTTCCGCGGTGTCCCAATCGAACCCAACCCGTGCAACCTTGGACGAGATCTTCTGGGCTCGGGATAGTGCGGGCAGGGCTGCTGGCACGCTGTCCAGGAGATGCTGCTGGTGCACGCCCTTTGCTTTCTTCTCCGCCAGCTTGATCTCCTCCCACCGGCTCAGGACCTCCTCCGCATCCTCGGCTGAGGCGTCGCCGAAAACGTGGGGATGGCGATGGCGCAGCTTCTCAGCGATGTCGCAGGCTACATCGTCGATATCGAAGGCACCCTCCTGGGAGCGAAGCGCGCTCTGGAAGACGATTTGGAAGAGCAGGTCCCCAAGCTCCTCGCGATGATTCTCCGCGTCCTCACGGTCAATGGCGTCGACAAGCTCGAAGCATTCCTCTATGAGATAGGGGCGAAGGCTAGCAATGGTTTGCTCCCGATCCCACGGGCATCCGCCGGGGCCTAGGAGGGTTGCCATGACCTGGACGAGCTCGGTAAAGCGACTTCCTGTGTTGGCAGACATGCCTGCAGCATAGGCGCGACCGCTGCTTTCGTGATAGTAGCGAGAGCCCAAGATTCAAAGGCGAGATATGAGTGATACCCCTGAAACCCCGAACAAGATCCCATATAAGGAAAAGCTTAGCTTCCCTCAAACAGATGCTTTGGTGGAGCTGTGTGGCTACGGCAATTCGCGCCTGAAGCTGCTTGAGCAAACTGCAGAAGTCGCCGTCCACTTGCGTGGGACGGACCTCACGATCGAGGGGGAGAAGGCGAAGGTCGGCGTGGCAGTCAATGCACTGCAGCAGCTCTATGTCTTTGCTCAGCAGGGGGCGGGGCTGGCCAGCGACGACGTGGTCAGGGCGGTCAACGCGCTTCGCAGCGACTCGAATCTACAGCTCAAGAATATCTTCTCCGACACCATTCTCAAGCCGAAGCGTGGACGCCCAATTACTCCGAAGAGCCTACGACAGAAACAGTACGTCGACGCGGTTCGCCAAGCTGACGTGGTCTTCGGCATTGGGCCCGCCGGAACCGGCAAAACCTACCTGGCTGTCGCCCTCGCGGTCCGCATGCTCCAGGATAAGGTCGTGAAGCGCATCATCCTTACAAGGCCTGCAGTCGAGGCCGGCGAGCGACTAGGCTTCCTGCCAGGGACCCTCGAGGAGAAGGTGGACCCGTACTTGAGGCCTCTCTTTGATGCGCTCAATGAGATGCTAGATCATGAGCGGGCGCGCAAGCTTCTAGACAAGGGCGTGATCGAGGTAGCACCGCTGGCCTTTATGCGGGGGCGCACGCTCAACGATAGTTTTGTGATTTTCGATGAGGCGCAGAACTCCACTCCCGAACAGATGAAAATGTTACTAACCCGGCTGGGGTTTGGATCCAAAGCGGTGATCACGGGAGATGTCACACAGAGCGATCTACCCTTGGGCAATCGCAGTGGATTGGTCGATGCACGGCGCGTCTTGAGGCGTGTCCCCGGCATCCGCTTCTGTGAGTTCAGTGATGGGGATGTCGTTCGCCATCCCCTGGTCATGGAAGTAATTCGTGCCTATGACGCCCGCGACCGGGCCCGTGAGGCTAGGTCGGCTTCGAAGGCAGACTAGGGCGCTTGGACCTAGTGCTACTGAGCCTAAGGTGGGTACTGTCTGCGCCAGGCGGTGCTACCATCAGCTCATCGTGAGTCGACTGGAAACCGTTGAGCAGGTCGTGCATGCCGTGGGCCACGCAGAAGAGCTGGCTGAGTGGGATGTGAGCAATCAGGCGAACGGCATGGTCGCTCTGAATCACGGCAGCCGAATCGTACTGGTCGCGGGTATCTCGAAGTGGTCGCAGGGAGAGACGCTCGCGTCGTTGCGTGAGAGTGCGCGGCATCCCGGGTGCACTCTCTTGCTTCTCGGTACCCACGAGGAGTTCGCTTGTCTCTCTAGCGTTGAGGGGCAAGTGCTCATGCCTCTACCGACTTCGCTTCCTGTTCTTGCCTCGACGCTAGATGCCACGCTTGGATCCGAGTCTCAGGATCTCGGCGAGCTGCAGCTGCAACTCGAGCGCGCACGCTATGAGAGCAACCTACTGGTGGATATTGGCCGCGCTCTCTCGCAGGAACGGGATACTCAGCGGCTCCTGAATCTCATCCTTCTCCGCGCGCGCGAGGTGACAGGGGCTGATGCAGGCTCTGTCTATATTGTCGAGGGCGATGCGGACGACCCGGAAGATCGCACAATCTGCTTCACTGAGTCGCAGAACGACTCACGTACGATTACTTCCGAAGGGTTCACGATGCCGGTGTCCTCGACTTCGATTGTCGGCGCCTGTGTGCTGGCATCAGAGGTAATCAATATTCCGGACCTCTACAACCTGGACCCGCCGGGGGAGGGCAACAACACCTGGCGGTTCGTTCACGACAAGAGTTTTGACGAGAAGTCGAACTACCAGAGCCGCTCGCTACTCACGATTCCGATGGTGTCTGCACGCAGACAAGTGATTGGAGTGATCCAGCTCATCAATCGGCGAAAAGCGGGAATCCTCCGTCTTGAGGAACTCGACTCCTTCGAAGACAATGTTGTTCCCTTCGATGATGAGTCGATCAACTACGCGACTACGCTGGCGTCGCAGGCTTGCATCGCTCTTGAGAATTCACTGCTCTATCACGAGGTGAAGAGCCTCTTCGAGGGCTTTGTGCACGCCTCTGTTACCGCTATCGAGTCGCGCGACCCCACGACCTCGGGGCACTCCGAAAGGGTGGCCGACCTCACGGTTGGGTTGGCGAAGGTTGTAGATAGGGCGGACGAGGGCAGCTACTCCTGGCTCTCATTCGAGCCTGACGACCTTAAGCAGATCGAATACGCAGCCCTCCTGCACGATTTCGGCAAGGTTGGCGTGCGAGAGGACGTCCTAGTCAAATCCAAAAAGCTCTACTCGCACGAGAGCGCTGCTATCGTTCTGCGGTTTCAGGACATTCGCCGCAGCATCGCTCTCGAGGCTGCGACGACCAAAGTAGGCTACCTGCTCGAAGCCTCCGCTGACGAAGTCGCCGAGAAGCTGAAGGCAAGCGATTCACATGCTGCGGAGCGCATTGCAGAAATCGATGATTTCCTCAACTTCATTTTGAAGGCGAATGAGCCGAGCGTTCTCGAACAGGGCGGCTTCGATCGCATCGCCGAGATCGCGACTCGCAAGTATTTCAATGTTAGCGGCGACGAACACAACTACCTCTCCCCCGAAGAGGTGATGTCCCTGCAAGTGGCACGTGGTTCTCTCACGCAGGATGAACGAGAGGAAATTGAGAGCCATGTGGTGCACACGTTCAACTTCTTGAAAGAGATTCCATGGGGGCGGACGTACCGCGATATCCCGCTGGTGGCGGGGGCACACCACGAGAAACTGGACGGTAGCGGCTACCCACATGGGCTCACCTCGGATCAGATTCCGGCGCCAGCGAAGATGATGACCATTAGTGACATTTTCGACGCACTCACAGCTTCGGACCGCCCGTACAAACGGGCCGTTCCACTCGCCAAGGCGCTGGACATACTTCGATGGGAAGTCGAAGCCGGGAAACTCTGCCCCGAGCTCTACGAAATGTTCGTAGAGGCAAAAGTTTACGAATCTGTTGTGTCCGGGTAGGTCTTGTATGCTTGGTCTTAGTGTTTCAGATAAGGTGGTGTCTCGTCTCGATGAGGAGTGGGTGGACCGTCTAGAAGCGCAGCTCTCACGGATGGTGACGGCCGCTTGGATGAGCGAGGGTACAAATGGGGAGCTTGAGGCGGGTGTTCGTCTTTGTGATGACGAGGAAATGCAGCTGCTCAACCGGGACTACCGGCACAAGGATGTGGCCACGGATGTCCTGGCTTTTGCCCAGCGGGAGGGCGAGGGAGGGGGCTTGTGCCCGGAGAACCTTGGAGACGTCGTGATTTCTCTGGACACGGCGGAGCGACAAGCAACGGGTGAGCTCTACGATGAAGTGATTCACTTGTCGGCGCATGGGCTCTGTCACCTGCTTGGCTATGACCACCAGGATGATGAGGAAGAGGCCGCGATGAATGCGCGGATGAAACTGCTGACAGCGGAGAGCGAGGCCGACGGGCCAGTGCGGGCTGCGTAGCGGCGTGTTCGTCGAGGCATAGACGTTGCGTTGATACGCAAACCATACCGCCTCAGTCTGCGATTCTCCGGCGCGTCGTCTGGGTGCGAGCAGTCGTCTGCCTTGAGCTGCTTGCAGCACGAGGCACGCTGCCTCCAAGACCAAAGGCTGCGTCGAGCGCCTCCGTCGCCGCGGCGTGGCCAGCTGACGCGATCTGTTCTACCGCTTTGGAAATTGCCTTGCCTAGTTCTTGCTCGATTGGAGTCACTAGATGACAACTGCCACGTCTTGACGAACGCGTCGAATTGGCAGTGACAGTTACAGCTAGAGTGGCCAAGAGGGCGGCCCAGAGCGGCGCGCTGACCCGGCGAAACCACGGGTGCCTAGAAGTGGGTTTCGAGGCCAAGGGGAGGGAGCGTGTCAGCTCTATACTCCGAGCGTGATTCAGGATTTATTGTGGACGGAAGAGCCCCGGAGTGTTGACAGGGTGCTCCGACTCACGTAGAAATCTCTTCACTTGATGCGGGGTGGAGCAGCCCGGTAGCTCGTCGGGCTCATAACCCGAAGGTCGCAAGTTCAAATCTTGTCCCCGCTACCAAAAACTAGAAGCCTCTTCGGTACTTAACCGGAGGGGCTTTTGGCTTTCTGGATCGTGTCCGACTTTTGTCCGACCCGTGTCCGACTTGTCCGTGCTACATGCCCAGCTCCTCCAGCGCTCGCGCTGCCGCCGCGAAGCGATCGGGGCTGATGTGCGCATACTTCAGGGTCATCTGGATGCTGCTGTGGCCCAGAAGGTCGCGGACATCCTCCAGCGGAATTCCTTGCAAGCGAAGATGACTCGCATAGGTGTGCCGCAGGTCGCGGTGGGTGAGGGCACGCAGCTGCTCGCCCTGGGCACGCTCTGCTTTCTTCGCAGCAAACCGAATCGGATTCTCCAACGTCTTGGGCAGGTTCCTGTGAATCTTCCCATCCTGGTTTAGGCAGAAAGGGTGCCCACGATGTGGGCGTCCCTTCTCATCGGTGAAGAACTGCTCGGGTCGCAACAGAGCATGCCGAGATCGACGCAGTAGTTCTACCCGAAGGTCCTTGGGCACAATGAGTGTCCGTGCGCTCGCTTTGCTCTTCGTTGATTGCACGACTCCCTTCACAACATCACGACGGATCTTGACGGCACCCGTCCTGAAGTTGCAGTCCTCTACGAACAGCCCGGCAACCTCGCCGCAGCGAAACCCAGAACGACAACCAAGGAGAATCTCCAGTAGCCATTTGGGCCGATGTTCGCGAATAGCCACCAAGAGGCGGGACAACTCACTAGGGTGATACCAGTCGAAATCCTGGTCACCGAGGTCTTCGAGTGGCAGCCGAGCCCAGTGGTTTCGACTAACCAGATCCTCGTCCACAGCATCAGACAAGATCTGTTTGGCCATGCCAATGCAGTGATTCCTTGTCTTCGGCTTGAGGCCCTTTGCCTGGAGATCCAGCTTGAACTGCACCCCGTGAGACTTGCGGATTTCCGAAAGCATTAGAGACCCGATGAGGGGGATTAGATGGTTTCGAATGCGGCCTTCTGGGGTTGCGTACCCGCTTGGCCTCGTATTGACCCGCAATGTTGTGTCCTTCCAGTGATTGGCCCAGTCCTCGAACGTCTCGAAGCCCTTCACCTTGTGTTGCTTGACCTGTTTTTGTGCTGCGCGAATCCCAATCTTTACTTCGGACTCGTGGTCGGTCGCCTCCTGTTCAGAGCCGAATCCACGGTTGAAGTATTCACGTTTCTTGCCCGTCGCATCCGTGTAGGAAAAGCGAGCGGCCCACTTGCCGCGCCTTTTTGTCGCCATTTTCTAAATCCTCATGTTCAGCCTCCTTGCTCGAAAACCATCTCTCCGTGACCGGGTTGGGACTCTTGGCCCACTCGTCTAACAGAGCTTCGGGGAACCTCAAAGGCCCCAGTGCCGAAGTGCAGGGAATCATGTGTCTCTTAGCCAAGCGTCTCACTGTCTTGGCCGAGACGCCGAACTTTTCGGCGGTTTGTTGGAGGGTGAGATATTTCAAGACGTAGTTCTTCTTGGTGGCGCTGCCTGCCAATCGAGCGAAGCCATCACCCGCAGTGGCACGAGGGCCCAGTCGCGCTCGGAATGTGCCGGTAGCGCGGTAAAGTGAAAGACAATTGCCGGCATCAGTTCCTCACTGGCCGCCTCGGCTGTCGCTTTCTTGATCTCCTCGATGACACGGAAGGTCGTCTGCGAAGTCTCTTTGCATGAGATTAGGAACTTCTCTGTCCGAATATCGCCTGGCTGCCCGAGGCTGCCAGAGCCGGGTACCAGCTTGCCCCCGAGCAATCTGGCAACTCGTCGTTCGTGAGCCAATGCGGATGCCTTTTGCTTTTGGAGGCGCTCCCCAATTTCCGAAATCGCACCAGGGCCGACAGAGGATCGCATGTTGTGCATCATGCTTCCCGAGGAGGTCACGTCGCTGGAGTCCGCGCTCTCGCGCCCGTCTGGCTCTCCCATTCTCGCCTGCTCTTCGCCACCATCTACGTGGTGAAGCGAGACATCTGCCGGCCCGTCGATAGATGTAGATCCATGAGAGAGAGAGTAGGAACCAGATCCAGTCTGCGCGGGCGGTAGCCCAACATTCTCTGTGCTTCTATCTCTTTGTTTTCTCGGATCCTTCATCGTTTCTTCCTTTCTCTTTTGGTGACTTGGTCGCGACTCCATTGCGACGTCCGTCCTCGTTCTCGATAGTCTTCACAGCCTGGGTGTGAAGGTCTTCTGGGTCATCTGATTTTGGGTGGGTCTTCAGCGTCTGGGTGATCTCGTCGAACCAGAGCGCGTGGACACGCGAGCGTCGTCGTAGCAGTCGTCGGAGGTGAGTTAGTCGTGCTCGTCGATCAAGGCGCAGGTCGGCGATGGCTGCACCTACGGCGCTACGAAACTCTCGTGAGCCAATGCTGCTCGTGACGATCCTGTTAATATGGTTCTCTATGGCTTCGTCGGGCGTTACGAGCTGGCCACCATGCAAATGCTTTCCAAGGTGCAATAGCCGATCGCGCCGAAGGTCTATGGCGATCGAGTGCCCTTTGTCGGGGTGAAGTTTCAGCCCAGGTTTTGGCACTGCGAGCAGTTCGCCTATGAGCGCTCGGGCTTCTTCGGCCTCGCCTGGCGTTCGAGCCAAGATCAGCATGTCATCGGCGAAGCGGATCAACACCACCGACGGCATGAGCTT
>JAAEPE010000360.1 GCA_024222395.1 Myxococcales bacterium | reverse complement strand
TACGACGACACCGGCAGTTGCTGCTCAACTGGATCAAGGCCAGAGACAGCGTATCGCTGGGGGCCGTCGAGGGGCAAAACAACCGGTTGAAACTGACCTTCAGAAAAAGCTACGGCTTTAGAACCCTCAAAGCCACCGAAATAGCCCTCTATGACACCATGGGGCAGCTACCGGAGAAGCCGATGACCCACAGATTCTGCTGAGGAGCCACATTTTTCAGCAGGCTCGCGAGACCTTGGCGGCCGTCTCAATTCCCTGAAAGCGGATCGGTCGCCGAAGCCTCGGTACCCCTGCGCAGGCCCCCAGTTGCAAGAGGTGGTGATACTCTTAGCTGATGCGTAGCCGAGCGACCGTCAGTTGTCGGGAGATCCTGTGAGACGTGTTCCGGGCACCGAGGTTGTTTGACAGTGCTCAGGAAGGTAGTAGTTGTATCGACGAGTTAACTAAAGTCTTGAATGGCCGAGTTCGTAGTGGGCAAAACAGGTGATACTTCGCCATTGCTAGAATCTATGCCGAGCAAGCCAACTTTAAGCCAAGCAGATTTTGCCCGTCGGGTCGTGGGAGTCATGTCCGAGGCGGTCCTCATCCTCAATGTGGATCTCTCCATAGTAACGGCCAACGATTCCTCCTATTCCCTCCTTGGCTATTCACGGGAAGAGCTCTTAGGCTCCTCGTTCAGCAAACTCTTTCCCGAAGCCAGTGCCTGGGTGCTCGCAACGCTGGGCCGCACTGTCGTACACGGGGACGAGGTCAAGTGCAAAGTCGGAGACGGTCAAATGGTCCCTATGTCCATTTCTGCTTCGCTCCTGCCCGATGAAGACGGCGGACAATCCGTCGTCGTCGTACTTCGCGATCTCACTTCAGTACATCGCCTGGCCGCACAACTTGCCGTCGCCAAGAACGAGCTGGGCCAACGTGCTGGAGAACTTGCTCTCGAAGTATCCAGGCGCAAGCGAGTCGAAGAGGAACTCCGAGATGCCAAGAGCGGAGTCGAGCGAAGGCTGGAAGAAACGCGCTCTCAACTTCTTCGAACTGAGCGACTCGCCACCCTGGGTACTCTTGCGGGGGGCGTTGGCCACGAACTCAACAACGTCGTGATGATTCAACACCTCTGCATCGAAGAGGCCAAAGATCTAGTGGAAGAAGGCATCCTCGACCAGGGATATCTCCGGCAGCTGGAAGCCGTGGAGGGACACCTGACAAATCACGCTCGCCGACTTCTAAATCTGGCCCGGCCCGGCCCAGACTATGCGGAACCCCTAGATCTTCGCACGACCATTTGCGACACGCTGGAGATCCTCCATGGCTCGGGGCGCACCAAGTACGTATCCGTCCAAACAGAACTTCCCGACGAGCCACTCATGGTTCGTGTCAATCGCGCACGGATCGAACAGATACTGATCAATCTCGTCGGGAATGCCGCCGACGCTGTCGCTGATATTCAGGATAGAGAAAAACAAGTTCGAGTATTGGCGTCGTTGGAACCAGGCGGGGATCGCGTTCACTGTGAAGTGGGAGACACGGGCTCCGGGATTTCAGCCCCGGACTTGGAGCGAGTCTTCGATCCCTTCTTTACGACGAAGCCACCGGGCCGCGGCACTGGATTGGGATTGCCAGTCGTCAAACAGATAGTCGAGTCCTACGGCGGTGAACTCTCGGTCTTCAGCGCCGTCGGAATGGGAACGGTTTTCAGCTTCCACCTGCCGGCTGCGACCGAAGCCCCGGCCTGAGCGTGTCCCGCAATCCGAGGACGCCAACATATTGCCTAGTGCGTCATCTAGGCTAAGAACTTGAGTTCATGTCGCTCTGTGATCTCCTCGTTGCGGAGGAGATTCCGGCGGGCCTCTAAGTACAGCACCAGTTTCGACATATTCTTATAGCCTTGGAGCCGACGAAACTTGGTTTCGGCATCCATCACCGCCGAGCCGACCCAGCGCAAGACCATGGTTCCGGATTTCCAGGTCTTCACTCGACGTGTG
>JAAEPE010000359.1 GCA_024222395.1 Myxococcales bacterium | reverse complement strand
TAAAGGGCGCGGCCTCTGCCCCTCTTGCACCGCCAGGCGCATGAGCAACACAGCCGCCCATCTCGTCGACAAGGTCTTACCAGAGGTGCCGTATCGCCTATGGCTGGCTTACACAGCGGCCTTCATCATTGCGGCTGGATATTGGATGGGACTAGTGACTGCGATCGCAAACACGGTTTTCATGGCGGGTTGCTTCGCTATGTTGAGTCGGAAAAAGCGAAAGTGGATCCGAAGAGCGGAAGCCGCACAAAAAGGAGAGGACCTCCTGGTGTTTTACGAGGGCGGGCTTGAAAAGGATGTGGGAATGCTTCATCGATACATTGTAATGTTCGCGGTCCTGGCGCTCTTGTCGGCGGTGCTCGCAGTAGACAAGTGGCGCGATGGTGACTCGTGGAATATGCATGCGTTGATTGCGATGAACATGACGATTGGTGTCATCGTGTCATCGTGGCAGCTGCGCAACACTCGTCGTCAGCGCAAGCAACTCGACTAGGGAGCAATGGCACAGTCAGTCAAATCGCCGTCGACGGCGGCCAATTGCGAACGAAAGGGTGCGTCCGAGGAGATATTCCTAGCGTCGTTGGGTAGCAAGAATCCACAAGAGCGGGCGGAGGCGTTTCGCCAACTGGTAAATGATCTTGAGCGTCCCTTGTTCGGGCTGTGCCTGCGAATTCTTGGCTCTCGTGCTGCCGCGGAGGATGCCTTACAGGACGTGTTCCTTACGATTTACTGTGGCCTTCCGAAATTTCGCGGCGAGTCGTCCATCTCGACTTGGGCCTACCGAATCGCGACTCGTACGGCGATGCGCCAAAGAACAAAAGCCAATTCCTGGACTGAGATCGATGACGAAGCTACCCAAAGCACTGGGCCGACTTCCGACGATGTCGTCGAGTCACGCCTTGTACTATCGACAATGGCGAAGCTTCCTGCAAAGTATCATGTCGTGCTTGCGCTGTTCGCAATTGAGGGGCTTACACACAAGGAGATAGCTGACATTTTGGGCGTGCCCGAGGGCACTGTCTGGTCGAGGTATCACAGTGCTCGCAAGAGCTTGATGGAGAGACTTACTAGCCACGATGAAGGCCGAGGCTAAGCCTGCTGTTCGCACCAGTGCCGGTTTCCTCGATCTCTAGGACGACTTTCATCCCTCGGGCCTGTGCAGCAATGCGCAATTCCTCCCGCGCCAGAGTGGCGTCCTGGTCTAGCGTGGAGACTCGGTGGTAAATCGCCGCTCGTAGTGGTTTCGAGGTGATCACCGGTTCTTCTTCTCCTGGCGACGTTCCAACCTAGCCAGCTCTTGCTCCAAGACCTCTGCCCGGTGATCTTCATCCTCACTGAGCACGATATCCCGATCTTCCAAGTCATCGCTGTGCGGATACGCCTGATTCCAATCGGCCCACAGGTGGATAACGTCGAGGGAACCATCGACGGTAGCGCCAAGGAGATCGAGACGGGCAACCACAAGCCGTAGAACGGCAGTAATGATCGCAGGAGCTTCTCTTTGGTCCCGTGCAGGTAAATCCGCATGGGCTATCGTGTCACTCACTAGCCGTGCGGCCTCGATACAGCTACTAATGGTACTCAGTTCGCGGAGTAGGCTTGTTTGCCGGGTTGCGCTCACATGTTTAGTATATACGATACCTATGACATGTTAGAGCGAAAAGCGTTCGTAAGGATATGTTGTCTATATACGAAACATGACCTACCATGTAGGTGCAATGGTCAAGAAGAACGTCGGCGGTCGTCCAAAAAAACACCTCGTGCCACTTAGGCGATATTTGTTGGGGTTGCCTCCTGATTTGTTCGATCTTGTCAAAGACTTGGCGGAGGAACAGGGCAAGTCAATGCACGACGTGTTGATCTCTGCAACTCGAACATGGGCGTTGCGGCAGAAGCCGCAGACATCCGAAACCAAGGGCCTGCAAGCGAAGATCAGGGAAGCCAAAGCAAGGTAGATGGCTCCCTGCTTCCAACTAGGCAGCCTTGTTGTCTTCCCGCCCCTAGCTGTGCCCATGTAAGTGATTGAAATTTCCCATATACGACCACAATCATTCGTGGGGAGCGAATCAGTTGCAATAGCAATCGCGTTGAAGGAAGCTGCTCCCAGGATGAGCGTGGACGAACTTACGGCAGAATGCCACAAGCACAGACTAGCCTCTCATAGAGGCAGCGGGCCTCAGCGAGGATGAGCTAGGTGCCTTCCTCAGAAAAGAAGGGTTGCACCAAGTAGACCTCGAGGAGATTCGCGCCGCAGCACTCTCCGGGCTTGAGCCTCCCAAACGCATCGTAGGGCTCACGTCAGAGCAGAAGAGGCTCAAGAGCCTGGAGCGAGAGCTGGGGCGCAAGGAGAAGGCACTGGCGGAAACTGCAGCCTTGT
>JAAEPE010000358.1 GCA_024222395.1 Myxococcales bacterium | reverse complement strand
TGCCTGAGGGCGCGAATCGACAGGACCGCAGATAGACCTTGTGGTCGCCAGCGTTGGCCACCTCGTTTCGCTCGTTGTGCGACGAGAGATTTGCAGGTTCCTTCGGTGATGCCACTACCGATTGGCAAGCCTTTGCACCTCCCTTGATGGTAGTTAAGCTGAGGCATTCTTCTTTCGAAATACCTCACGTGCCCCCAGAGTTTTTCTGATTTTGAAATAGCCCCGGACTTGCGAAGCGTACGAACATGTCGGCGCAAGGAACGAATCACGTTCTCGGCGACGATGATCGCCATGGTGGTGCGCTGCTTCATGAGGGTGTAGAACATTACGTAGCCGATGAAGGCTACGACTCCACACATACCGGTGAGTGCGTTGACGCCAAAGGTGATTGGCGGCACCGAGATGGCAACAGTGATGAGGCCGAAGACAAGGGCGACTTGCGGATCCATTCTGCCCGCGGGCAATGGGCGCTTCTTTGTGCGCGACATGTAGCAGTCGATTTCACGCGAGGCTAGGAGAGCGAAGGGAGAGCGAGCCACACCAGGAGTGAGGACAGCGTCGCGACCACGAGCGATAGCCCAAGCACGACACGCTTGCTCGTGGACAAGAAACCGCGGAATAGGTCCCACTGCTCCTTTGCCTGGTACGCAGCGACAAAGCGGATGGCACCCGTGTCAAAGCCGAGGAGGCAGAACAGTGCCCCAATACCCGCCCAGCTCAGGACATAGGAGTAGATTCCGAACTGTTCCGCAAGCAAGAGTTTCGCAAGCAGAATCTGGGTGCCCATCGCGAGGCCGCTGCCAATGATCTTTAGGCTCCTCAGCAGAATCTGTGGGTCATCGGCTTCTCCGGTAGCTGCCCCATGGTGTGATAGAGGACTATTTCGGTGGCTTTGAGGGTTCTAGAGCCGTAGCTTTTTCTGAAGGTCAGTTTCAACCGGTTGTTTTGCCCCTCGACGGCCCCCAGCGATACGCTGTCTCTGGCCTTGATCCAGTTGAGAAGCAACTGCCGGTGTCGTCGTAGTTGACGAGCCATCTTCTTCATGGGCTCGATGCGCG
>JAAEPE010000357.1 GCA_024222395.1 Myxococcales bacterium | reverse complement strand
GGAACTGAGCCGCTACCGAAAGTTAACAAGCGACGGGCCATCGCCCCTCGTTGTGAGGGATTCTAGAAGCTCCCCAACGGCACCTGTAGTGGGAGAATTCGGAGCGGCTTCGTCATCGACCTCCGCGAGGAGGCTAGGCCCATGTAAGTGCTGGATCTTTCTAGGTGATCGCATTTGCTCGGCCCCTATTGGAAGGCTTGGGTACCAAGGCGCAAATCAGAAACACAGGTTTATTCTACCTAGCCTCCTCGCTCGGAAGACTTAGAGCTCTCGCCGGGTGAGGCTACCGTTCCCAATCATGCGTCTTCGGCACGCGAAGACGAGGCTTTTAGTCTTCGAGTAGCTATCGATGTGGCCCAAGAGCGAGTGCTCCTATACAGAGTTCTCGTCGTTCTCGAGCTAATTGGCCTCCTGCTACTCGGGCGCGAGGCAGCGCTCTGGTACCTATCCTTGTAGGCAGATGGATTCTGCCATCGCTCCCGCGAATCACCAGAACGGTACACATGTTTCGTTTTGGTCAGCGAAGGCACGAGCCATCCCCCGCTATCTCCAGCAAGTGCAGCATGGTTCTCTCTCCCATTCGTGGGCACGAGGATTGCTCTGAGAAGAGCTCGGAGGAACCATGCAATCGAGTACACGACTAGTAGAAATTGAATCCTGGGAGAGAGAGACGGAGCGCCGAGAGTGCGTCCGATGGACTCCGACAGGAGTGCCCAGGGCTGCGATTCACTGTGCGGAGCTCTGCAGGGGAGACACGGTACTGAATCTGAGTGATGGTGGCGGCGAACTACTCGGTTCACCACCGAGTCTCGCCGGGATTGGCAGCAACCTCTTCGCGATATGTCGCGGATGCGAACTCGAGGTGGCGCTCTCGCCTCATCGAGAGTCAGGATGGGAATCGTAGTGCTCGACTCCCGCGGTGAGTTCGGTGGAAATGTGCCCGACCGACGTTCAGCGGCACGTGTTCAGTGGTTCTCCAGAACCATCCTATGTTGCACGACGCCATTCAACGACCCCCTGTGTGCTTCTGAAAGCATCGCGCTAGAAGTCGGCACCAACGATGTGTCGGCGACCGGGGTCCGAATCATTGGTCCAATGTTCCTGCGAATCGGGCAACGCGTCTGCGTCCGCATGGGTGGGCTCTCTGGCCTTTCCATATCGGCCCACGGCAGAGTGGCCAGGTGCATCCCAAGAGAGCGGCAAGAAGCGAACACGAAGGGCGACTGGGCAATAGCATTCTCAGAAGAGGATTCTCGCGTGCTTCGCGGCAACAGGATATTCGCGGTTCCCTCAGGCTTGATCTCAATCTCAGCATCAACGACTGCAGTACTGATCTCATCTCACCCACTCGAACTGTTCTGGTGGTTCAGCCGCTTGCCTTCTCGCGTGCGAGTTGTCTACGTCGCAACCTCCGAGGAGACCATCCTCGAACAAATGCGAGCAATGAGCCCCGGCAGGACAGTGAGGAGGTGGCCTGAGAGCGAACCATCAGTTATCCACAGGGAATCTTAGAATCTGACTCCGTCCCCTAAACTCCCTATACTCGCGCCATGTTCCCGTTGTTGGCGGCCTCGCTTCTGTGGGCCTTTTCCTTTGGCCTCATCAAAGGGGAGCTCACTGGGCTTAATTCAGATTTTGTCTCGTTGATTCGTCTGAGCCTGGCGGCACTGGCCTTTGGCTTCCTGGTCATTCGAAGTCGGAGTGAATGGCGTCTGGGGACAAGAGCCATGGGGCTTGGTGCCATTCAGTTTGGCCTCATGTACGTGCTCTACCTCGCCTCCTACCGCTACTTGCCCGGGTGGATGGTTGCCCTCTTCACGGTTACTACGCCCTTCTACGTCATGTTTCTGGCGGCTGTGCGCGAGCGCAGATTGCCACCGCGATACGTGGCCGCAGTGATCTTGGCCATTGCTGGTGCACTCGTGGTCGTCGCCAAGGGCCTCCCTGACGACGCCTCCTGGAAGGGAGTAGTGCTCTTGCAGACGGCCAATCTCTGCTTTGCCATCGGCCAAGTCTTCTTCGCCGATCTCAAGCGCGGAAGCTACGTGAGTGAGAGCAGCTTGATTGGCTGGATGTATCTCGGTGCCCTCTTCGTCCCGGCGATTGCCCTGCTCATTCAAGGCAACGGAGTCGGCCCGATGCCGGATGGCAGACAGTGGCTCTCCCTCTTGTACCTAGGCCTCTTGCCAACGGGGTTGGGCTTCTACCTTTGGAACCTCGGCGCCGCTCGAGTGCAGCCGGGCTTCCTCGCGAGCATCAACAACCTCAAAGTTCCCCTTGCCGTGATCGTCTCGTGGACCATCTTCGGAGAGGAGGCGGACGACTATCTGCGATTGCTCGGAGGCCTTGCCCTCGTGGTTGCCGCTCTCTTCGTCGCCGGCTCTCCGCGGACCGTCGAGACACAGAAATCCTCCTAGGATAGCCACAGGCTCAGGAATCGACTGCACAGGCTCGGGCAAGCCACCCGACATGATAGCCCACGACATTCGAAGAAGACATTGCCTCATGGGCTTCGATCTTCGATACTACTTCCTCCTGATGAGAAGACGATGCAACGTTTCGCAGCCTCTCCTTGCGCTCTGCGTTGGCATCTTCGCCGCGTGCAGTGTCGACGCGAAGGGCATAGATCGCATAGATCGCATAGACGCTGGCGATACTCCTGCCCCTATCGACGGTGGTAATTGGTACAAACCCAATGCCGCAACCACCTGGCAATGGCAGCTCGTGGACTCCATCAATACGGAGTACGACGTGGACGTCTACGATATTGATCTCTACAACGTCTCCGCCGCGCAAATCGCTCAGTTGCAGGCCGACGGTACCAGGGTCATCTGCTATTTCTCCGCGGGCTCCTACGAGCCTTTCCGACCGGATTCGGCTGACTTTCCAGAGGCGGTTATCGGCGACGTTCTCGATGGTTTTGAAGATGAGAACTGGCTAGACATTCGCGACTCAAGAGTTCTCGACATCATGAAGGTGCGGCTCGAATTGGCCATCAGCAAGGGGTGCGATGGCGTCGAACCCGACAACGTCGACGGATATCAGAACGACAGTGGCTTTGCCCTCTCCGCCCAGGATCAACTTGTATTCAACGCCCAAATCGCCAATGAGGCACATCTGCTCGGCCTCTCGGTTGGGCTCAAGAACGACCTCGACCAAATTCCCGAACTCGTGGGCTACTTCGACTTCAGTGTCAACGAGCACTGCCACGAGTACGACGAGTGCGAGACGCTTCTGCCCTTCGTCAATGCAAACAAGCCGGTTTGGAATGCGGAGTACAAGCAATCGTTTGTGGAGGATCCCGACCCGATTTGCGAGGCATCTCTCCAGCTAGGATTGCGAACGCTGATTTTGCCACTTGACCTCGACGACAGCTTCCGCATCAGCTGCGACTAGAATCACACTAGGGGCCCTCTATGCACCTCTGGCCACGTCCAGAGCAACTCCCTGCATGGTACCCTGGACGCACATTGGGAGGGCCGCGACACAGCTATCATCGTGCACGGATTGCGAGGCTCATACTGCTCCTCGGGCTCGTACTGAGCACCTCCGCCATTGCCTGTGTGGCACACGCCCAACCGCGCTCTGGCAAGCGCATGCAAGCGGTAAGAAGCTGGGGCTACCAGCTTCAGGGACGACAGGACAGAGAGCTCTCGGCGCACAAACTTGCCAAGTCAGAGTTCGACCTCCTCGTCATCGACTACTCTGATGGTGCCGCCCCTTGGAGCCGCAAAGACATCGAGGCCATTCAGAAAAAGCCTGATGGCTCTCGTCGAATCGTGCTCGCCTATTTGAGTATCGGAGAAGCCGAAGATTACCGCTTCTATTGGAAGAAGAAATGGAAGAAACGCAAACCCGCGTTCCTTGCCCGAGCCAACGAAGATTGGGGCGGGAACTTCAAGGTCCGCTATTGGATGCCCGAGTGGCAGAAGCTCATCTTCGGAACTCCGAGTAGTACAGATAGCTACCTCGATAGAATCATCGACGCAGGCTTCGATGGCGTCTATCTCGACATCATAGATGCCTACGAATATTTCGGCCCTGACGGCGAAGAGCCTGAGCGACCAACGGCCGCGGAAGACATGTGCAAGTTTGTCGCTCGTCTGGCAAAACACGCACGCGTCGATCGCAAGAAGAAAGGCTTTCTCCTCGTTCCGCAGAACGGCGCAACGATTCTCGATGAGCTGCCCGAGAGAATGGCCAAGGCGTATCTGAAGACGGTTGATGGCATCGGCGCCGAAGACACCTTCTTCTTCGGCGAAAGCGATCACAACAACCCTCTTGACCCGCAGACAGAGACCATCGACGCCCTGGTGCGATTTCGCAAAGCGGGGCTTCCCGTTTTCGCGGTGGACTACCTCACAAAGGCGAAGGCCGCCGCAACCTTCGTGAGAATGGCCAAGAAGAAGGGTTTCATTCCCTACGTAGGGCACAGAGAATTGGATCGACTGCAGAAGCAGCCGGGCACCACGAAATGAACGCGGGCTCAATTCGGTTGGCTGCAGTCGCGGCGACGCTCATTGGTCTCGGCCTAGGCGCTCTCACTCTCGTTCAATCAAAGGAGCGTTCCGACCCATCCAAGCGTGTTCGCACAGGCGAAGCCACCAACACCTGGCACAGCCTGCCCGACCCACAAGGCTTCAGCATTGCTCCTACGATCCCGCAGGACACACCGTTTCCGGGCGAGAAATCGCGGCGGCTTCTAGCACTGTACGACAGCAACGAAACCATCGAAGAAGAGGACGACCACGAGAACATCACCCTGCGTCCAATCGACTCGGAAGTTGCGATGGTGCACAGGTTGGGCGAGCTACCTCTCAATCACCTAGGGCTTGTTCTCGACTACCACGACGTCAACACGGGCACGCTTCCCGACACAGCTGAGATGGAAAAGTACCTAGGTGTCATCTCATGGTTCGACGACAACAAAATGCGCGAGCCCGATGCGTATCTGCAATGGCTAGCCCTCCAGGCACAAGAGGGTCGACGCGTGGTCGTGATGGAGTATCTCGGAGCCTTCACCGACCTGAAAGGCAAAGCCAGCGACCCGGCCTTGGTGCAGAGCGCCTATGAGTCCATTGGCGGTAGCCATCAGGGCAACTGGACCGACGATTCGAGTTTGATCGCGGTGGTCGAAACCGACACTGAGATGATGGGCTTCGAACAAGCACTTCCCAGCCGATTCGAACAATACGAGCACTACAAGACCAAAGATACGAGCAAGGTCTACCTCAAGCTCGAGCGTACCGACATCGAGGACAGTGCCAGTAGCGTAGCCTGGAGCAGCCCCACCGGTGGATTCGTCATGCCCTCGATTGCCTTCACTGAGACGCGGCTCGGCGAGCGCTATGTCCTGCGTTGGCTCATCAATCCGTTCCGATACTTCGAGGAAGCGTTCGGCATAGCTGGCTGGCCACGGGCCGACTTCACGACGCTGAACGGTCGCCGCATCTTCTACATGCACATCGACGGCGATGGCCTGGGCATGATCACCGAGCTCGACTACAAGACTCGCTGCGGCGAAATTGTGCGACGCGACGTGCTGACCCGATATGATTTGCCCGTGACCGCCTCTGCCGTGATTGGCCGCGTTGCACCACCTCCTCATGGCAAGGGCACCAACGTCGACGTCAACGTGGCGCGAGCAATCTTTGCTCTCGACAATGTTGAAATCGGCAGTCACGGCTATGCCCATCCCATGGATTGGCGCGCCGGCGAAAAGAGCGAACTCTCGGTGAACGACCTGCCAGACTATGAGCTGTCCGGGGAGTCCGAAGTCGCAGGCACCGTCGCCTATATCAACGAGCACCTCGCTCCACCGGGCAAGCAGTGCCGAATCATGCTCTGGACAGGTTGGTGCAATCCAAGCGAAGAGCAGCTCAAGGTGACCTACGCCGCTGGCGTTCGCAATCTGAACGGCGGCGATCCTCGCATGGATAGCCACTACCCTTCCTACACCCATCTCGTGCCGCCAGTGCATCAAGTGGGCGCGCAGCTGCAGTACTTCACCTCGGCAGCCAACGACTACATCCTCACCGACGATTGGACGCCACCTTACTATCGCTTCCAAAACGTCGTGCAGACCTTCGAGAACTCCGGCAGCCCTCGGCGAATGGTCCCAGTCAATATCTACATCCACTACTACATCGCACGAAACTTCTCTGCGCTTGCCGGGCTCCACAACACCATCAAGTGGGTGCTCGATCATCCGCTCGCACCAATCTTCACCAGCCAATACGTCGACATCGCGCGGGACTTTCACTGGGCGCGCATGGCTGAGGTCTCCCCCGGAACTTGGGCGATTCGCAAAGGCCCTGCGCTCCGAACCGTGCGTTTCGACGACGCCACAATCCACATCGATCTGGACAAGTCAGTCGGCGTCACGGGCTACTTCCAGGACACGGATCTCGGCGTCACCTACGTTCACCTGGGGCCAGAGCCTGAAGCGCAAATCGTGACTGCTGACCGAGCGCCTGCGCGGCCTTTCCTGTGGAGTGCCACGCACCCAGTAGAGAGTTTCTCTTACGCTCAGAAGTCGTTCTCATTCAAAACCGGCGGTGTCGGTCTTCGAACCTTCGACATAGCGGGCGTGGCTCCTGGCGCGGCATACAAGGTGGTGGCCGACATTGCCAGCCAGCCAGCCTTGGAGTCCCGCGCTGAAGCCGACGAAAATGGCTTCTTGCATTTTGCAATCGAAGCCAAGTCGACTCAGCCCATTGTCGTGCGAGTGGAGCTCTCCCAATGAGTATTCAGCTCCCACGGGCGGTATGGCTCAACCTTCTGCAGGTCTTCGCTGCCGGCGTCCTTGTGCTTGCGCTGATCTTTCCGCTTGAACACGCACTCGGCCGCATCTTTGAGGCGGATGGGCAACTAGAGACTGCCACGAAGTACTACCAAAGCTGGAACGAGAAGCACCCCAATGATTACGAGTCTCGCTGGCACACAGCAGAGCTCTTGCTCGATACCGTCAACCCTGCAGAGGCGCTCTTGGCCATGGAAGCCATGGCAGAAGACTGGCCAGGAGATGCCAGGATTCTCGCACGCCTCGTCGAGATCGAAGACAGCTTGCTCCATGTCGAGCAGGTGATTCCTCGCCTCGAAGCCCTGGCCGAGGTGGTGCCCGACGACGTAGAAGTGCTGCAGCGCCTCACCGATCACTATCGGTGGTTTGGCGAGAAGGAGAAGCTCATCAAGACACTGGGCAGCCTAGTGCGCCTGAAGGACCTGCCAGACGAGCGCGCAGAATTCTTGGAGATCTTGCTCGCAAACCGACGCTACGAAGAGATCATCGAATTCTATCTCGCCTACATGGATACGATGCCCAACCAACTCGAAGCTAGGCTCGCCCTATACGAGGCCTACGTCCGCACGAACCGCATCAAAGAGGCCATCGTGCAACTCGAGTTGGCGTTCGCTATCGATCCATCAAGGGTCGAGGTGCTTGAGGAATTGCGCGACCAACTCATGGCGCAGGAGCGATGGCAGGAGGCCATTGATCTGTACCGCGCTCGCCTCGCGACCAACCCCAGCAACGTCAAGCTGCGGGCGGAGCTCAGCGAGATGTATCAGATTACCGCAGACAAGTTTGCCGCTTCCGGCGACGTAGAAGGAGCTCGACTGCAGTTTCGCAAACGCATTGAACTTGCCCCCACCGACCTCTCACTGCGCCTCGAATTGGCCTCCATGTATCGAGGCAACGAAGAGAGTCGAGTTGCCATCGCTGAGATCGAAGCTCTGCTCAAGCAGCAAGGGAGTCACCCAGAAGCTTGGCTTGCCCTCGCAGAGCACCATAGCTGGGCGAACCACCCCAAAGAGGCGGCGCGAGCGTATGCCAAAGTGCATGCACAGCGGCCCAGCGACCTCAACGTGCGGCGCATCTTGGCCAACCACTTGCTTTGGGCCGAAAGCAATGACGAAGCCCTTGTGCACTTTCGCTTCCTTGTCGATGCCGGTGGAGCGATGGCAGATCGCACAACTCTCGTCGATCTTCTTCTCGATAAGAACCTCACGGCTGAAGCCTTTGGGCTCGCCAAACCCCTGCTACGGTCCCCCACCGCACAGAATCGCCAACTCTATGCATACGCCGCTGCTGCGTCGGGGCATTGCACAGAAGCCATTCCACAACTGCAGTGGATCACAGAACGGCAAGCGACGAATCTGGATGCATGGGAGAGCCTCTATGATTGCGCGACCAAAGAGAAGGACCCTGCGACCGCACTGCGGGCGCTGCGTGTACTCAAGCGACTTCGAGGAGAAAAATGATGAAGGTACTGCACTGCGTCTTACTTCTCGGGTGCCTGTGCGCCGCAGACTCAGCTCTTGCTCAGGAGCAGGGAGGCAAGCGCCCGCCCCCCGCCCCGGCCAGCGCGCCTCAACCCGCGCAAGCAACCGTCGATCAGGAGCTAGAGAATGTTGCGCAGCTCTTCATCGAGAAGGGTGACCTCCCAGCAGCCCTTGAGATCTACGACGAACTGCGGGCCGACCATCCAGACAATTTCAACCTACTCGATACCACCATAGAACTGTGCCGCAAGATTGCAGCCTGCAAGCCACGCCAGCTCTCACTCCTAAAAGAGCTCGAGGAGTTCGTAGCTCGCAATCCCAAGTCGGCAGAAGCCAGGGTCTTTCTCGCGGACTACGCCACCCAACTCGGGAAGTTTGGAAACGCACGCAAGGCCATCGAGCTGATGATCAAGGCTAAGCCCAAAGCGCTAGAAACCTGGCTCTTGCTCGTGGAGCATCACGACGAGGCCAAAGAGTTCCGCAAGCTCGATGCACTCCTTCTCGACCTGACAAAGAAGTTCCCGAAGAGCTCTGAGATTTGGTATCGCATCGCCGATCGTGCTCTTGTCAGGGACGATCGGCGGCGAGCCAAATACGCCCTAGCCCAGTCCAAGCGATATGCCGGAAAGGGAGACACCGACACCCACAAACGACGCAATGCACTGGAGCGAGAACTCAAAGCCATGATCCGGGCGGAGATTCGAGCGAAACACCGTGATTTCCGCCAGGACACTCGTTGGGCAGATTTGGAGGATGACTTTGCACACTCAACCTACCCATAAGCCACGGGGCTGGGCTCCGATTCTTGAGTGCCTCGCCATACTGGTGGTTGGGGCCGTCTTGAATCTGAGTGTGTTCCCAGAGGATCCAGGCTTTGTGAGCGTACAGCCGCATCCCGTCTTCTTCGTTGTTCTGTTCATCAGCCTCCGCTATGGATTTCGCGCGGGCATGATCTCCATCATCCTCTCGTCCACAGTCTACGGCGCCCTGCTGTTGCAGCTCGCCGATGTGCGCACCTATCTCTATCTGCTCGATCCCCCGTATTCGACGCCCTTGGTGATTCTCGTTCCACTTGGCGTGATCGTCGGGCTTCTCAGTCAGCGCAACCTCGATCGTGTAAATGCAGTCCTGGTCAGTAGTGAGGCTCTCGAGCATGAGAATAGGAAGCTACGAGGCGAGCACGAAGAACTTCGGGACGTAAATCTCGAGTTGGCGGGGCGAGTCGTTGGCGCCGAAGGCACCGTTGGCCAGCTCTACGAATTCGCCAAGCAACTCAACGTCGTCGACGAAGAGAAGGTCTTCACAGGGCTACTTCAACTCCTCGGTGAAGCGCTGGGCGCAGAGGAATCGACGATTTGGCGCATCCACGACAGCCACTTAGAGTTTTTCTCATCGAGTATGGGTTCTATCGCCGACAACAAGATCGCTCCAGACTGTGCTCGCTTCGACAGTCTCTTTGATGACCGGGGCGTGCTAGCACTCCACGATGTCCCTGAATCCGCTCGCGCCGGGCACCTCCCATTTCTCCTAGGGAAACTCCGAGATGGCCAGCAGGGGCCTCTCATAGCCTACGTCGCCGTCGACGTCATTCCCTTCGCTCGCTACAACGAGGAGACGGTTCGTCTCTTCCGCATGATCGTGGAGTGGGCATCGACCTCCCTTGGCAACGTTCACAGTGGGCAGGTATCAGAGCACGCCGCCGACCCACATGCGGCAGAGACCACACGCTTCCCGGCCGCCAGTGTCGCCACACTGCTAAGTGCTTCGGGGCCAGCTGCACCGCTTCCTGGGGCAGTTTTCTCTGAAGCGGTGTTCTCTCACAGTAGCGATTTCACCGATACAGTTCCCGTTGGCGACTTCGCTGAAGCCAGGGCCACTGTTGACGAGCAAACTGGCGGCATTCACAGGAGGCACACCCCGACACCAAGCTCCATTCGTTCCGTCGTTCCCGAGTCGATGTACAACGGGACTCTCGACCGAAGCATCCACGAGCTATCGGAGTTGAGGGCGCAAATCGATGCGGAAGCAGCTGCACCGAGTCCAGCTTCGCACTTCCCCGCAGAACAAGAATTCGCCACCATGGTTCACAACCGCGACTTTCTTACCGTTCCCACGCAGGACGCTCCTGGAAGGACACAGATGGCTTCGGGGAAGAGCAAGAAGGCATTCGTTCCTTCGCGCTCGGTCATCCTGCTCAACGAAGCGGGAGCGAGCAATCCTGGTGCCGTCGACCGCACTGATGCCGTGGGCCAGAAACGTCGCAAGGACGAGGACTCCTGATGCAGGGACCTTCACAAGCCTACCCACACAACGCACCAGCGGCCCAGCAGCGGCCGCCAAGCGTGGCTCTTGTGTGGCTGCTACTCGCTGCGTCTCTCGCCGCCGAAGCCGCTGCCGTTTTTGCCCTCAGTCGCGCGGACGTGGTCACCACCCTTATCGCTTTCCTCGGGCTGCACCTAGGCGCAGCTGGGCTTGCTGCCGAAGGGCTGCGCGTTAGCGCCAAGCGCGGCGGCTTTGGTGGCTCCACGACCCTCAGCACGGCCGGCGCATTCCTCAGCATTGCCTTCCCGGTAATAGGAACGCTCACGGTCTGCTACTTGGCCATGGTCCGACCGGTAGGCAGACGCTCGTACGCCGGGCAAGAGTCGCTTGAGTCCAAGCGCGCTCAAGCAGCGCAAGATGCCATAGAACGAAAGCGAGCCGCTCAGCAAGTTGGCGGAGAGGTGCGCTCGATTGTCGATGCGCTCAAAGACCGGGACAAAGACGTGCGCATCGCAGCCGTCGAGAGTTTGCGCGGCGAGGTCTCACAAAAGGCCGTGCAGTTCTTGGCCCAATCTCAGGTCAACACCATGTTCGATGTTCGAGTTCGCGCCATCGAGAATCTCAACCTCCTGCGCGATACGTTTCGAAAGAGGTTGGCCGACAGTCGAAATCGAGTGCAAGAAACCCAAGGTGGTCTAGATGCGCTTCTCGACCACGCGCAGTTGTGTTTCGAAAATGCCGAACTTGGAATCGAGGATGTCGAGACTGCCAAGAGCCTCTTCCTTGAAGCCCACGCCCACGCCAGCGAAGTGAGTGCCAGGTGGCCGGGATCCAAGGAGGTGCGCACAATCTCTGCCCGTGCCCTTCGGGCGCTGAGGCGCTATAGCGATGCAGAGCTTGAGTACGCAGAGATCCTCAAGCTCGATCGCAGCGACAATGAGGCGATGTTTGGTCTCGCCGAGATACAGTTTCAGCGGCGAGACTTCGACTCACTACGCACCACCTGCCGTCTCATCGTTCGAATGAAGTCTGGCGACATTGACGCCGAACTGGCCCCTGTCTTCCGCATGTGGCTCAAACGCGCAGGAGCCGTAGCCTAGGCCATGACGGTTCCTATCGCCGATATCTGCCTCGTTCTCGAGGGCACCTACCCCTACGTGGGTGGCGGCGTGTCCTCGTGGGTGCATCAGATCATCGGTGGGCTGCCGGACCTTACCTTCGCTCTGCTGCTCATCTCCCCGGATCGCAAGACGGAGCAATCTAGGCGTTACGAGCTGCCTCCGAATGTCATCTCCTTTGCAGAAGTCTTCATTCACGAAGTCATCAACGACAAGGGCGGCAAGCGGCACAAGTCAGGCAAGAACTCTTCATGGAATCTCGTCAAGGCGTTTCATGGAGAGCAGGGCTGTCCCCGGCACACAATGGCCAACTCGATGTTGGACATGATGTCCCACCCAACTCACCCCACCATGAACGTCAACGATGCTCTCTTCTCTCGCGAGAGCTGGGCGTTTGTTCTCGACCGCTACAAGTCGTTGGCCGAAGGCACCTCCTTCATGGACTACTTCTGGACGTGGCGCGCCGTGCATGCGCCTCTATTTCAAACACTAATCGCAGAGACACCGCCAGCTCGCATCTATCACACTGTATCGACAGGCTACGCGGGGCTTCTCGGCACCATCGCCAAGCGTCGAAGCGGATGCCCCCTCATTCTTACCGAGCACGGCATCTACGTTCGCGAACGCGCAATCGATCTGGCACGCGCTAGTTGGATCTACGAAGAGCCCGTACGTCTCCGACTTGCGCAAGCAAGAGGAAACCCGCTGCGTCGCATGTGGATGGACTTCTTCGTCACCCTTGGGGAATTCACCTACAACGCCTCCGACGACATCGTCACGCTCTTCGGCGGCAACGTCGACCTGCAACACCAGCTCGGCGCCGACCCGGCGAAGACTCGCGTCATTCCCAATGGTGTGAAGATGGATGTGTACAGCCCTCTCTACGGGGCACGCAGTGGCGAGCCACGCAATCAGCGCATTGGCTTCGTCGGTCGTGTCGTTCCCATCAAGGACGTCAAGACGCTCATCAAGGCGTGCGGCATCGTCAATCGAGAACTCCCCAACACCGAGTTTTGGATCGTCGGCCCAACTGATGAAGATGAACTCTACTTCCAAGAGTGCGAGCAGATGGTCGAGAATCTCGGCATCACAGGCCTCAAATTCACAGGTCCCCAGGACGTGAAGAAGATCTACCCAGAGATCGACATCATGGTGCTCACCTCTATCTCTGAGGGGCAACCTCTCACCTTGCTCGAATGCGCCTGCGCTGGTGTGCCGGCTGTCGCAACCGACGTAGGCTCGTGTCGTGAACTACTCGAGGGTGCGGGCGAGGCCGACAAAGCCCTCGGTCCTTCGGGCATCATCACCGCCGTCGGCGCACCGGAAGAGACTGCCGCAGCTCTCATCACAATCTTGAAAGATCAGGGTTTGTGGCTGCGGATGTCCGAGAGCGGACGCAGGCGCATCGAAGCCTCGTATCAACAACGCAGTGTCATCAGCGCCTATCGTTCTCTATACGAGAAATACCTACCCCCAAGGAGATACTACTAGTGGCGGGTATTGGCTTCGAGCTTCGGAAGATCCTCAACCGAGATACCTTCGGTTCGCAGATTCAAGCGTACTTCCTCGGACTGGTCGTGGTTCTTGGCCCCTTCCTTTGCTCGGCCTCGGTGCTCATCGCCCTATCGACCTTCAGCATCCAATACGCCGATCTCGACACCCGACAGATCTTCACTGGCACAGTCGTCTACGTCTTCGGCGGCTCGCTAGTCATCACTGGCCTCATACAGATCGTCCTGGCTCGCTTCATCGCCGACAAGATCTATCGAGGCGAATACGACACCATAATTGCGTCCTATTTCCCGGTGCTCATTTGTTCCGCGGCACTGCTCTTCGTCACCGGTGTCCCCATTGCAGCAACCTTCGACATCTCTATTGCCTCCATGGTGCTCATCGTGGCGCTCTACATGACGGTGGGCTGCCTTTGGATCACGGTCATCTTCGTCGACACCACCCAGGGCTATCGGTCGATCGTCGCGATCTTCCTACTCGGCTCCATCGCGGCCTTTGTCACGGGAATCATCATGCTCCAGCACTTCGGCCTAGAAGGGCTCTTGGCTGGCTACGCATTCGGTCACGCACTCATGTTGGTCCTGCTCATGCAGCGCCTCCTTGCGGAGTTCGGGTTTCCGACCAGCATGGGCTGGGGAATCCTGGGCTACGTACGCATGTTCCCCCTCCTCGTCATCATTGGCCTCATGCACAACCTGGGCGTCTGGATCGACAAGATCATCTTCTGGACCTCGGATCTTGCCGTCTCTTCCGCAGGCATCGTGACCTCACCCAAGTACGATAGCGCCGCCTTCCTGGGCTTCCTCACCACCTTGCCCGCCATCACCCATTTCTTCGTTCGCCTCGAAGCAGACTTCTCAGCGAACTTTCAGCGCTACTACGACGAGGTCTTCTTTCGCAGCCCCTACGATGAGATTGAGAAGGCTGCCGAACACCTGCGCTCATCGGTCTTCCAAGCCTTCCGCTCGGTCATCGCATTTCAGAGCATGTTCTCGTTTCTTAGTGCCTTCTACGGCGAAGAGATTCTCGCCATGCTCGGCCTGCCCGTTAGCCAAGTTGGCATGTTCCGCTACGGCGTCGCAGGATCCCTCTTCCTGGTCTTCTTGCTCTTCTCCACGGTGATTCTCATGTACCTCGATCGCCAAAAGGAGATCCTGATCTGCGTGGGCATACTACTCGGTCTCAACACCGTGCTCTCCATCGCAACACTGCAAATGGGCTATCAGTACTACGGCCTTGGGTTCGCAGTGGCTGCCCTGGTTTCGATGCTGGTGGCACTCATGCACTTGGCCAATCAGCTCTACAGCCTCGAGTACATGACCTTCGCCTCCATCCCAGTGCTTGGCCAACGGCGGGCCAAAGATAAGCTCCGCGCTCGCCCAGGTGGCATGTACGGCCGCTACAATCCCGTCCACCTGCCACCCAAGAAAACCCCATGAGACTCCTCGCCGCAACCGTCATACTCGTAGCCACCGCAGGGGTTGCCCATGGAGAGACTCCGGCCGACGTCGATGCGGCAGGGGGAGAGTCGAAGCCGCCCGAGCAGAGCCAACTCCTCCCCAAGCCTCAGCCAGCACGCCCTTGGCTCTCCTTGATACGGGTGGGAGCCGGCGTCGACAACAACATCGAGATGAGCCCCTTCGGCAGTGACCCAACGGCACTCACGGGCTTTGACATGACATCCCAGGTCGCGGTGAGCCGCAATCTGCGGATTGCCATGCAAGCCGACTACGAGAAGAACCTACCTTCGACAGCCGCGGGCAGTGGAGGTGCTGGCCTCTTCGCAGGCTACCTGCGTGACCTACCTGCCAATTTCCAACTCCGTTTGAGCACACACATCGAAGGCAGGCAGGAGCGCAGCGTCTTTGCTGATGGTGCCATTCTGACGACCACCACAGCCCTTCAGAGAATACTCGAGACCAACTTCGCTGGGCTGCTCGCCTACAGGCTCGGCAGCATCGACTTCGAAGTGGGTCTTCAAGGAGACTTCGAGATTCACGATGGCAACGTTGAGAGTTCGCAGCTCCTAGGTATCCAACGCATGGCGGGCATTCGCTACTCGTACCGCGATAGATTCGCACTCAGGCTGCGCTACAGCTACGAGTTCTCCCAAACCAAGGGGCTCAGCGGTCGCAATCTCAATGGTGCTGTCCTCAACGAGGATCAGACGCTCATCATCGGAGTGAATCGAGTGCGAGTCTCGATGCGAACTCGAATCACAGACAAGAGCAGCATCTTTGCCCGCTACGACTACGTCACCGCCAAGGACGACTTCAACGGCTATCTCGATAGTCGTGAGCACGTCGGCTTCATTTCAACAGCGGCCGATTGGGATGCAGTGTCTTTCGATGCAAATGTCGAAGTTGCGCATCGCTCGTTCTTTCTCCGCGCCCCAACCATAGACAACCCCGATACGGATACGACCTACAGCGGCATCATCCGGGCCGATGGCTGGGTACTGCCGTCCTTCGCAGGCGCCAAGCGGGTCGGCCTATTCGCCCTGTACAAGCTGCAAGTGGTGCGGGCGAACCCCACCGGGCTGGTCTTCGCCAGGCACGTCGGCCTTGGCGGCATCTCAGGGCGTTTCGGTAGCGGCCGCTAGCGCTCCCTACTCACAGGCCGTCGAGCAGTTGGATATGTCCACTGCGGTACACGTCGCATTGCAGGTCGGCGTCCCAACATCACAGGCACAGGGCAGGTCGGCTCCATCGCAGACCTCGGGACCGTTGATGGTGCCATCGCCGCAGAAGCCACCGGTACAGAGGGAATCGTCGAAGGCACAGGTGTCATCACAGCTAATGGTTCCGTCGTGACACACCAGGGGCACCTGGTTGCTATCACAGGATTCGCCCGACGCAGATTGGATGACGCCATCGCCACAATAGCCGCCAGCACAACTGGCATCATCGATGGTGCAATTGGCTTGACAGTTGATCGCGCCGCTGTAGCAGAGAGGCGCGGTTAGGTCACACTCTTCGCCCGCTTGCACTGTGCCATCGCCGCAATAGCTTGTGCACTGCGTATCGTCGAGGAAGCAGTTCTCGCAGTTGAGAGCGCCTTCATTGCATGGCTGCCGGAAGAGGTCACCGTCGCATTCTTCGGTGCCACTGATCACGCCATCGCTGCAAAAGTCCGAGCAACCGGAGGTATCTAGTGTGCAATCGGCACGACAGACATTGGTGCCGTCGACGCATGGCAAGTTGACGTCATCGCCATCGCACTGCTCATCTCCATTGATGGTGCCATCGCCACAGAAGCTGCTGCATTGGCCATCCTCGAGAAAGCAATCACTGCAGCTGAGTGTACCGACACGACACTCTTCGAGAATGACGTTGCCATCGCACTCCTCGGTCCCACTCACCGCTTCGTCGCCACAGTAGTCGCTGCAATCATCCGTGTTGAGTGTGCAGTCCGCGCGGCACACGCTCGTACCGACAACGCAGGGATGCTCAAGCGCGGGGCCGTCGCACTCCTCTTCGCCATTGATCGTCTCGTCGCCGCAGTATCCGATGCAATTGGTGTCATCGAAGGTGCACACGTCGGAGCAGCCCATGGTTCCTTGAATGCAGTCCAGAGGAACAATGGTGAGGTCGCACTGCTCGCCCTCATCGAGAACTCCATTGCCACAAACAGGAGCATCCGGGCGTTCCACCGCACAACCCGCTGTGGACCACAGAAGAGCACAAAGCGAAGAGAGAGCGAGATGAGCGAAACGTCGATTGGCCAAGACCCGGGGAAAATATCGCTCTTGCCCTCGCTCAGCAAGGCGCATATCTGACCACGTTGTCGCACGGTGCAAGGAGTCCTAGCCTCCGGTAGGCGCGGGTCTTTACTGCATGGTTTTGATCGCGAACCCCTGCCACCGACAAACACCTGGACGGCGAATCATGAATTACTTGACCGTTTGACACACGGGCTGCGACGTCTTACGGTCGCGACCGTGAG
>JAAEPE010000356.1 GCA_024222395.1 Myxococcales bacterium | reverse complement strand
GAGGCGCAGTATAGGAGGCGCAGTATAGGGTCGGATAGGCGCGGGCAGTCGTGCGCTGGGTGCTGCGGGGCCCGGGTTCTGCGGCCGCGGCTGCTGGTTGGGAACCGGGTAGGGAGCGCTAGGGCTTTGCGTTACAGGGGCGTTCAATTCAGGCAGATCTCCCGTTCCGTGGGGGATAATTGAGAGATCTTCCAATGGCGGCGTTTGAACGATCGACGAGACGGCAGCCAGGGCTGCGTTTTCGAACTCACGTCGGTCATGTGGTGGTGGTGGTGGCTTGGTCGGCCCTCTGTGGGGGCGTTCTAGAATCTGAGTTGAGACTTCAACACTCGCCACGATGCTCGTCGGAAGTTGTTCGCTCGGCGGATCTCGCTGAGCCTGATGCGAGCTGCCAGCCAGGCCTTTGCCGGCGACGGTGCTCTCTTCTTCCGCGTCAGCAGCACGGAGCAAATTCAAATTGGTGGCATCGTTATCGAGAGAGAGGGGCGCCTTCTTGCCACTAGCCACCGTCTCCGGTTGCCTGTTGGTGGTAGCCGAAGCCGAGTCTTGTGCTCTTGGGCCCTCGAATGAAAAGACCGAATTGCCGATCTGGAAAGTATCGCCATTGACTACGACCACCTCGCCTCGGCGGTCTTCGTTGTTCACGAATGTGCCGTTACCTGAGCTCAGGTCGCAGAGGAAGTAGACGTTATCCCGGCGCTCGACGTACATGTGACGCCTGGAAACCGCGATGTCGGTGAGCACAATGTCGCAGTCGATACCGCGACCAATGGTGGTGCGTCCCTCGGGAAGGCCAACTTTGCGGCCTCTATCGTTGCCGCCCGTGATGATGAGAAACCCTCGATCGAGGTCATCGGGGGGCGCGATGGCGATACTCGCTTGCTCAGCCATTTCAACAAAAGGTGGCGGCGGCTGGGGCTGCCCTTCCTCCACGGTGTATTCTTCTGCCGCCATGCCTTCTGGGGGAAAGAAGGTAGTTGCCTGGCCTTTGCCATGGGGCAAGCTGATGTTCGGAGGCGTGAGTAGGACTTCGCTGGAGTCTTCGGGAAGGCCGGCCGAGTCGCGCCCAATGACATGTGGTCTCGATACGGGAGTAGGCTGACGCTTGGCTGGCGCGGGCGCCATGGCAGTCGGAGGTGCCTTCGACGGAAGCTTTGCTCGCTTCACCACATTGGCGAAATTGCGTTTGGGCTTCTGCAACTGGGACGGATCGGCGACGGCGGTAGCGTCGTCAAACGGATTTCGATAGTCACTCATTGAAGGTTGCTTGGCACTCGCGCGAGGAGGGTACACATCCATCGCAGATACCAAAGTGTAGCGTTGGGAGCAGGGGGGTGCAACATCGCCCTGCTGCCTACAGCGGTGAGGCGAGCACACACTTCTTACCTTGTGCGCGTCGCGGCTACGTATTACATCGCTGACATGAAGATTGCTTGTGAGACACGTGATGGCAGAGAATCCTTGGGAGAAATCGATCTTCGCCCGAGCAAGGCAATCTGCGTAGGCCGCAATTATCGAGCACATGCCGCCGAACTCGGCCATGACATGCCTACGGAGCCTCTGATCTTCATGAAGCCTGCCTCCTCGTTGAGCGAAGCGGGTAAACCCATTCACCGCCCCTGTGGCTATGAGCGAGTCGATCACGAAGGTGAGCTCGCAATCGTGATTGGCAAGCAAGCCATCAACATCGATCTAGCCCATGCCGACGACTACATTCTTGGGTACACCTGCGCGAACGACATAACGGTTCGTGAGCTGCAAAAGAAGGGTCCATGGCTTCGCGCAAAAGGCATGGATAGCTTCATGCCGATTGGTCCCCGAATCGTCACGGATCTAGATCCGAGCGACGTTGCGGTAACGGTGCGAGTGAACGGAGAGACTCGCCAAGATGGTCGCACCAGCCAGTTCATCTTCTCGATACCAGAGATACTTGCCTACATCACGAGGGATATCACCCTCGAGGAGCATGACCTCGTACTTACCGGAACACCCGCTGGGGTCGGCAACCTAGCTCCCGGCGACTCTGTCGAGGTGGAAATCTCTGGTATTGGCGTCCTGTGCAACCCTGTGCTTGCGCGCCCATGAGCGGGTCACCCGAAACGGCGATTGTGATTGCCTTGGGAGGCAACCTAGGTGGGCAAGAGGCCGTGGCGTCGCGGTTCGTCGCGGTGCTTGAGTCAATGTCTGAGGCATGGGGTGTGGCGCTAGTCTCCAGTAACTACGTGACAGCGCCCGTGGGCCCCATCCAAGACCAGCCCGACTTTTTGAACGCGGTTGCTGCATTTTGGCCAGCGAAGAGCCCGTCGCCAGAAGCGGCGCTCACCATACTTCAAGGGCTCGAGAACGATTTCGGAAGAGAGCGGATACATCCAGGCGGGTCTCGTACACTCGATCTGGATTTGCTCTTACTAGCAGGAGAACGGCGCGACGAGTCGGGATTGCACCTGCCGCATCCACGTATGAAGGAGCGGGCGTTCGTCTTGCAGCCTCTTGCAGAGCTCTTTGGGGATGCGTTCCAGTGGGACCCGGAGATTGCTTCCGTGGGGACGTTGCTGGCTGACGACGAAGCGGTGGCTCAGGCTTGTCGGCGCCTAGGCGTCTCCGTTCGATAGACCCGTGGCTATACTGGCTTCTCTTCGCCGTGGAAGATGCGCAGGATGTTGCTGCGATGCTTGAGGACGACAATGAAGGCGCCAGCGATACCGAGGTGCACGAGAGCTAGCGGGCGATCAAAGACCCATAAGAGCATGGGGAAGGCGATGGCTGCGCTGATCGATCCGACGGAGACTCTTCGAAACGCCACGTAGAGCACCGCGAAGATGGCGATGCCAATGCCTGCTAGTGCTGGATCGACAATAAGAAATACACCTAGTGAGGTCGCAACGCCTTTGCCTCCCCGGAACTTGAGCCACACGGGGTAGCAGTGGCCAAGGATAGCTGCGATGGCTACGAGGGTAAGAAAATCAATGGATAGATCCCCGCGATTGACTAGCATCGTGGCTACAAACGTGGGGACGGCAGCCTTGAGAACATCGAGCAGCAGCACCAGTGCCCCGGTCTTCTTTCCCAAGTTGCGGGCCACGTTTGTAGCCCCAATGTTGCCACTTCCAACGCCTCGCACATCGACGCCTCGCTTCTTGCCGATGAGTAGACCGAAGGGAATGGACCCCATGAAATACGCGGCAACGACGAGGGCGATGGCGGCTGCATCGCTCATGAGAATGCACCGCTTGGAACGCATTCACCGGCCCAGCTACCCGAACGGTCCAGTACGGTCGGTACGTCGTAGCTTGTCGGGAAGGAAACCTGCATGGCGCCCAGCGACAATACGTGGATCTAGCACCGAGACAATGCCTAGACCGCCAAGTGTAAACAATGATCGGTCAGATGGTTCTGCTTTCCCGATTGCAGCGTTGCTCATTTCGTCATTTGCCCCGGCAAAATCCTCATTCGCGCCTTGCACTCGAAGAGTCAGAACTCACCATCCTCGGTCATTCTCTTCGCTCGACGGCCTAGCTTGCCTTTGCAGTGATTGAGCCCCGCAATTCCTTGGTGGGAATTCCAGGCAATCCGTCAAGAAGAGCCTGTTCTTCGGCTCAAGCGCCTTCCGCCTTACAGCCGCGTTTGTAGGCGGCGTGCGCTTGAGTCCTTCTGCCACCAACGCCTAACCTGTTCGATCGAACCTGTGCGCGCTGTCTGCGGAAGACTATCTAGGAAGAAGCGTCCGTATCGCTTGGTGACAATTCTTGGATCTAGCACCGAGACGATGCCTCTATCGCCCTTGCGCCGAATGAGTCTGCCGAAGCCTTGGCGAAACGCCATAGCGGCGCGCGGCAGTTGATAGTGCTCAAACGCTGATGCTCCCTCCGATTCGAGTCTGGCCATGCGCGCCTCATTGAGCGGATCAGTGGGTACTTCAAAAGGCAGCTTGTCGATGAGCACGTGGCATAGAGCCGAGCCAGGCACGTCGACGCCTTCCCAGAAGCTACCAGTGGCAAAGAGCACGGAGCGCGGTGTGCTGCGGAACCTGTCGAGCAGTGCCTGGCGTGGCGCTTGCCCCTGCATGAGAAACGGAAACTCGGCAGTCGACTCTAGAGCTTTGTGGCACTGCCTCATGGCCTTGTGGCTCGTGAACAAGAGAAAGGCATGGCCATCGGTGATCGTTAGAATCTTCGCAATGCGTGTAAAGCGCTCGGCTTGCGACTCGAGATCGCGAGGATCTGGAATGTCCCTGGGCAAGTAGAGAAGGCACTGCTCCTGGTAGTCAAAAGGCGATTCGACCCGCAGGTCTTCGGCGCTATCGGGGCCAATGCCCAGGCGCTCGCGAATGTGTCGGAAGTGCCCGCCTGCGCTGAGAGTTGCCGAGGTGAAAACCAGGGAACTCACATTAGGTAGGAGTTCTCTTGATATGACATCCTCGACGCCAACGGGTGATGCGGCAAGCGCTACGCTGGGGCCGCGAAACCTTCCCCAGAAAACGAAGTCTCCGCGACCTGGGCTGCGGTCGGCGATGGCAGCGAGGTCGTTTCGAAGGCGGGTGCAGCGACTGGCCAGGATGCGGAGCTCTTCGCTCTTCTCCTCGTGGCCATCATCTCGCAGGCACTCAGCTACCAGGTTGCCGTGGGCGTAGAGCTCTTCGAGGGTCTCGTCCAAGAGGAGCCAGAGTTCTTTGAGTTGGGTATCGATAAGGTCTTCTGGCAAGGTGAAGCGCTCACCTTCGCTCTGCGTGGCGTTCTTCGCGAGCCTGAGGCGAATCTGCGCAAAGAACCGCTGCGCTGCGTTGGCGGTGTTCATCACCAGTTGGTCGCCGCGTCTTGGCATCCAAGGGTTCTGCGCTTTGCCGGGGTTCTCGCGCTGATGGTTACGCCAATCCCGGAGAAGGTGCTCAAGCCTTGGAGACGAAAGCTCCACGCCGAAGTGCTCGGTCATTACCTCCTCCAGACCGTGGGCTTCGTCGAAGACCACCGCATCATATTCTGGCAAGACCCGTGCTCCTGGGTGCTCTTTGCGCAATGCCAAATCGGAAAAGAAGAGGTGGTGGTTGACGACGACCAGGTCGGCTTTCTCCGCTCGCCTCCGCGCCCTGGTGACAAAGCAGCTTTCGTAATACGGGCACCTTGAACCAAGCCTGGTTTCAGGTCCTGTGGTGACCTGGGACCAGATATCTGCATTCTCTGGGATCGTGGAGAGTTCCGCGCGGTCGCCGACTTCGGTCCCAAGTATCCACTCACGAAGCGCATCCCACTCAGGGTGGTCTTTCGGCGCTGTTGCGATGTACGCGGCAAACTTGCGTCGGCACAGATAGTTGCTCGTGCCCTTGAGTGGTACGGCATCGAACGGCTGACCGACAATGCGCCGAAGCACGGGCAAGTCCTTGTTTAGAAGCTGGTCTTGCAAAGACCGAGTGCCTGTAGAAATCACGACCTTCTGATCGCTCTGCAGTGCTGGCACGAGATAAGCCAGCGACTTTCCCGTGCCTGTACCAGCTTCAACCAAGAGGCTCGTGCCATCGGCGAGAGCATCGGCTATAGCCTGCGCCATGCGCTCTTGCTCTGGCCGCTCCTCATAGGTGTCGAGGCCGGCCTGCAACGTACCGCCGGGTTGGAAGAAGTCTGAGATCATACCTTGCTACGAGAGGCCCTTTCCTGGTGCCCACCAACGCCGAAGCGACGGTCCAGTTCGCCCCACAGATCGTCAATCTCAATGCCACGAGCGCAGAGGCCAACGAGCATGTGGAAGAGCAAATCCGCGCTCTCATGAACGACCTTGCTCTCATCGCCATCGGCGAGAACTTCTAGGAGTTCGCCCGACTCCTCAGCGATCTTGGCTTCGATCCTTGGAAACCCTTTGTCGAGCAGCGCGCGCGTGTAGCTCTTGGCAGGATCCGAATCGTCCCGCCTCTCGCAGAGCACCCCGAAGAGCTTGTCGGCAATTGCGGATCTGGCGCCAACTGGACCTTGGTCTTCCTTGGCAATCTCGGCTCTCGCCGGGTCGACCTCCTTGTAGAAGCACGAGCGCGTTCCCGTGTGGCATGTAGGGCCGGCTGGGCGTGCGAGCACTACGATGGCATCGCTATCGCAATCGGTTCGAATGTCGACGAGCGTGAGGGTATTGCCAGAGCTCTCGCCCTTCTTCCACAAGCTCTGCCTTGAGCGAGAGAAGAAGTGCACGATGCCGGTCTCTAGCGTGGCAGTGAGGGCTTCCTCGTTCATATAGGCCAACATCAGTACCGCGTGGCTTTGATGATCTTGCACAACGGCGGGAACCAGGCCCTTGTTGTCCCACTTGATGGCTAGTGCTTCTAGAGTGCTCATGATGGATTCCAGGGCTCCCGAATGGCCACAGCGGCGCCTCGTAAGTGTGCTTTGGCATCGCCAATGGTGTGCTCACCGTAGTGAAATATGGATGCGGCTAGCACGGCGTTGGCGCCCCCTGTAGTGAGCCCCTCGACCATGTGATCGAGCACGCCTACGCCGCCCGATGCGATGACGGGAATGGGCACGGCGTCGGCGATGAGGCGCGTGAGTTCTAGCTCGTAACCTTTGCGGGTACCATCTCGATCCATCGAGGTTAGCAAGAGCTCTCCGGCCCCCATATCGGCCATTCGCTTACACCACTCGAGCCCGTCGAGGCCCTCCGGAGTGCGCCCGCCATGGCTGTAGATCTCGTATCGGCCATCCGGGTTTTTCTTAGCGTCGATGGCGACCACGATCGCTTGGGTACCAAAGCGTTTGGCGGCTTCTGTGATGAGTTCGGGACGGCGAATGGCGGCGGTATTGATGGCGACCCTATCCGCGCCGGCTTCGAGTAGCTTGCGGCAATCGTCGACGGTTCGCACCCCTCCGCCAACGGTTAGCGGCACGAAGACGCAATCTGCGGTGCGCTTGACGATGTCTATGATGGTGCTCTTGCCCTCTGGCGATGCAGAGATGTCGAGGAAGCAAATTTCGTCGGCACCCTGTGTATCGTAGATCGTGGCCTGCTCGACCGGATCACCCGCGTCGCGCAATTCTACGAAGTTGATTCCCTTGACGACTCGGCCATCCTTGACGTCCAAGCAGGGGATGATGCGCTTGGCCAGCATCTATATTGCAGTCTTGACAGCTTCCGCGACTGTGAAGTGTTTGTCGTAGATTGCTCGTCCGACCACGGCCATCTCGATGCCCGCCACTTTGAGAGCGGCGATGTCATCGAGGCTGGAAATGCCACCCGAAGCAATGACCGGAACGCCGCAGGCCTTGTGCAGATCCGCAGTGGCTGGAATGTTGGGCCCGGCATGGGTGCCGTCACGGCTCACATCGGTGTAGAGCAGAGCTGCTGCGCCCCAGCCTGCGGCTCTAATGCCAAGCTCAGTAGCGCTAACGGCACTGGTTTCAACCCACCCTTCCACGGCGACCATGCCGTCTTTGGCATCTACGGCGACGATGACCCGACCCGGATAAGCCTTGCAGGCTTCTTCGACGACTACCGGTGACTTGATGGCCGCCGTGCCCAGAACGGCGAATTGAGCGCCGTCAGAGAAACACGCAGAAAGTGCCTCTTGCGTGCGAATTCCACCGCCTACTTCGACGGGGACGCTGCTCTCATTGCAGAGCCCAGCGATGATTTCCGAGTGTTTTCGCTCGCCAGCAAATGCCCCGTCGAGGTCGACGATGTGAATGCGTTCGGCGCCCTGGTTCACAAAGCTCTCGATGAGCTCTATTGGGTTGTCGCTAAAGACCGTGACCTCTTCGCGCAACCCCTTGTGCAGACGGACGGCTTGGCCAGAGAGAATGTCGATTGCTGGAATGATGAGCACGGCTTAGGCTTTCAGGAAGTTTGCAAGTAGCGTGAGCCCAGCACCCTGGCTCTTCTCGGGGTGAAACTGGCAGGCAAAGAGGTTCTCGTGGCGAATGGCGGCGACAAAGTCGTGACCGTAGTGGCAGCGCAAAGCAATGACTCGGGCATCGAGAGGTTCTACGTGATACGAGTGGGTGAAGTAGAAGTAGGTTTCCTGGGGAATGCCCTCCAAAATGGGGTCGCGACCCTCAGAATAATCCCAGGTCACCGAGTTCCATCCCATGTGAGGAACCTTGCCGACCTCGGGTGAGAAGCGCTGTACATCGCCCTCCAGGAGACCAAGCCCCTTGTCGGAGCTCTCGTCGCTCGATTCGAAGAGGATATGTAGGCCGAGGCAGATACCAAAGTACGGGGTACCTGCCTTGGCCGATTCGATGATAGCCTCGCTAAGACCGTGCTTGTCGAGGTTGCCCACGCAATCGCCAAAGGCGCCCTGGCCGGGCACGACAATGCGATCTGCTTTGCGAACCGCGTCTGGATCGGAGGTGAACTCGGGCACACAACCTGCGGCCTCCAGGGCGCGGTGCACCGAGCGCAAATTGCCCGAGCCCGAATCGATTACCACCGTGGCCATGAGCACGTCATAGCACGGGCAGACCTCTGCCTATTGGCCATTCAGTTCGGAGGGCGCCTGCTCCGAGCACTGCTCTTGGCAATCTCTCTCAATTTGATCGATAGAGATCGCCTGCATCTGCCGAGAAGCCACGCACTCCTTGACGCAGTCGACCGCCCCCTCGGCAGTTGGCGTCGTGACACCAGCATCGAACACTGCCACCGCTGGCTCGTTCACTGGCTCCGCAGGTGCTGGGGCCGGTTCAGCCTGCTTGCTCTGCTCTCCGCCACACGCAAACGCCAGGGTCGCTACAAGTAGGAAGCTTTTCATCTGGCGAGTTTACCCGAGCGTGGCCTGGAGGGCCCTGGAGGTAGCGGGCTTGCCACGCCTCCTGTCCTCCTAGAGAATTCACCGACATGGACCACATCGTAATGTATCGCTGGCGAATCAAGGCTGGGCGCGAGGCTGACTTTGAGGCTGCATGGTCTGCGGGTACCAATCAGATTCGAGGACGCGGTGCGAGCGGTGGAGCCGAGCTATTCGCTGATCCAGAGGGCATCTTCTACTCGCTGGCCAGATGGCCGTCGGCTGCCAGTCAGGACGAGTACTTTGCGGGCGAGACATCGGATTCGGAGTCCTGGCCCGGCGAGATGGAGGCGTGCATCCTCGAACGCCTACCCGAAATCCCCCTCACTAGAATGAGAGAGCTTCTGAAGGGCGAGAAGACATTTCACACGGTGCCGACGTTGAGTACAGAGCGTCTCACCCTGCGGCCGCTGGTTCTCGATGATGCGGCTCAAGTTGCACCCGCCCTTATGGATGAGGACAACATGCGGTATTGGAGCCGAGGGGCGCTTGAAAGCGTCGAGGATGTGCGTGAGTACATTACTTGGAATGTCGTTCCCAATGGCGTGGAGTGCTTCGCTATCACAGAGAGCACTGCGCCCGAAGTCGCTCTGGGCTGGGTTATCCTTATGGACCGAGGTGCCGCGCAAATTGAGCTTGGCTATATCTTGCGGCCCGATGCTCAGGGCCGGGGGATTGCGCGCGAAGCCGTTACAAGGGCCATTTCCTACGGTTTCGAAACGCGGGGTGTCAGGCGCATCTACGCGGACATCGATCCAGATAATACACGCTCAAGAACGGCTGTCGAAGCCCTGGGCTTCTCCTACGAGGGGCGCCTGCGCGCCACCTGGGAGACGCATCTTGGCGTGCGCGATAGCGTCATTTACTCGCTTCTCAACTCCGATCCTCGCTAGTCTCTCTCGGCTGCAATGGCTGCTGTTGGAGGCCGAAGGAAGGCGAAGTCCGGGCGGTTGATCAGAGCGCTGCGCTACGGTGGCAGCATGGGCCGGGTCTACATCGCCGAGAAGCCGAGCTTGGCTCGTGCGATCGCTGCAGTCTTGCCCGAGCCTCACAGGCGCTGCGATGGCTATATTTCCGTAGGCAACGGGGACGTGGTGACCTGGTGTATTGGCCACTTGCTCGAGCAGGTGCCGCCCGATGCCTACGATGCTCGCTACAAACGCTGGAATATCGAAGACTTACCCATTGTCCCTAGCAAGTGGCGCTTGGCGCCTCGTAGCTCGGCGCGGAAGCAGCTCGCTGTGCTTCGCAAGCTCTTGGCGCAAGCTCCAGGCGTTGTGCACGCCGGGGACCCGGACAGGGAGGGGCAACTCCTGGTCGATGAGGTTATCGACTACCTGGGTTACCCGATTGCCAAACGACGGGAGATCGAGCGTCTTCTCATTAGCGATCTCAACCCTGCAGCGGTTCGCCGGGCCTTGGGGAGCCTGAAAGCGAATCGAGACTATGCGCCTCTCTCGGTTTCTGCTCTCGCTCGCTCTCGCGCCGATTGGCTCTATGGCATGAACATGAGTCGCGCCTACACCTTGCTCGGGCAACGCGCCGGATACGACGGCGTGCTCTCCGTTGGGCGCGTGCAGACACCGGTCCTTGGCCTCGTCGTTCGACGCGACGAAGAGATCGAGAACTTTGTGTCCAAGCCGTATTACCTGGTGGATGCGCTCATTCCGCACGAGGGCAATGATATTCGCGGGAGATGGCAGCCAAGCGAAGCTTGCAAGTCCTTTCAAGACGAAGAAGGTCGAGTCTTGCACAGGCCCTTGGCCGAAAATGTCTGTGCACGCATCAAAGGGCAGCCTGCGAACATTACTGAGTCTGAGCACAAAGACATTCGCCAGTCCGCGCCTTTGCCCTACTCGCTCTCCGCACTTCAGATCGACTGCTCCAAGCGCTACGGCATGACTGCGGCCAACGTGCTCTCCGCATGCCAGGGTCTATACGAGAAGCATAAGGCGATTACCTACCCGCGCTCCGATTGCCGGCATCTGCCCCAGGAACACCACAGTGAGGCACCAGAGGTAATCCGGGCCATTGCTACAACCGCGCCGGCATTGGCAAATGCCGCAGGGGGGAGCAACACCGCGTTGTGCTCCAAAGCTTGGGACGATGGCAAGGTCTCTGCCCACCACGCCATCATTCCCACCCCCTCCGGCGCGAGTGGGGCGCGATTCTCGGACTCTGAGCGCAAGGTCTACGAGCTGATCGCCCGCCAGTATCTCATGCAGTTCTACCCGCAGGCTGTGTATGCGCTCGGCAAACTGGTTTTCGAAATTGCCGGCGGCACCTTCGTCGCCAAGGGGCGAATGCTCAAAGAAGCCGGATGGCGAGCGCTTCTCGGCGGTAGCCAAGCCCCGGACAAAGAGAAGGGTGACCTCGTGCCTTCGTTGCCCAAGGGCACGACCCTGATATGCCGAGAAGGTAAAACCCTCGACAAAAAGACAGAGCCGCCAAAGGCCTTTACCGAGGCAACACTCCTGCAGGCAATGACCGGCATCGCTCGTTTCGTGGCCGATGCAGCATTGAGGAAAATTCTCAAAGAAACAGATGGGTTAGGGACTGAGGCAACACGTTCAGGAATTATCGAAAACCTCGTCACGAAGGTTCTACTGCGTCGTGATGGCAAGAACATGCACGCAACCCCCGCAGGACGGGGGCTTATCCACGCCCTCCCCGAGTCGGCCGCATTCCCCGATATGACGGCGCATTGGGAGCGCAAGCTCTGCGACATCGCCGAGAGTAAGGACACATACCAACTCTTCATGCAGGCCCTAGAGAGCGACGTCGCCAAGCTCATGGCATCAGCAAAAGGTGGCGGAGTGCCCGAGAGTCTTCGCGGTCTCAAAGCGCCACCAAAACGCCGCAACTCCAAGCCTAGCCGAAGTCGCAAACGTCGCTCTCGCTCCTAGCCCGCATCGCCGCGGACGGGGGATCCTACTAGGGGGCCACTAGGGGCTCCGTCCCCAAAGATGGGCAGTGCGGGGCTAGTTGCGGCCTGAGACCAGGCGAAATTCGATGCGTCGGTTCTTGGCGCGCCTTCGTTGGTGGTGTTGTCGGCGATGGGCTTGCTCGCGCCGAAGCCGATGGTGGCAATGCGGTGGGCTTCGATGCCCAGGTACCATTTCACTGCATCGGCTCACTGCATCGGCGCGTTTGCGACTCAGGCCCCGGTTGATTGAGTCGGTAGCGATTTGGTCGGTGCGACCGCCCACTATGCTCTCACCGAGAGCCACAAAGAACGGCCTCGTCAATCGTGCTTCTGGCAGCAACTACGAGCTAAGGGTCCCCTTAGTCGAAGGCACCACGCCCCCAAGACGCTCGTCGACTAAGGTCGCGGCATCGCAGGCGCGGGCGCAAGCCTTGAAGATTGCTTCGATGATGTGATGCGGGTTCTGGCCGTGGTGCAAGAGCACGTGCAGGTTGCACTCGGCCCTGGCTGCAAACGCAGCCCAAAACTCATGAGCGAGCGAGCAATCGAAGCTTCCGACGATGCGACCGTCGAGCCCTTCGACCTTCCATACGAAAGCCGGCCTCCCGCAGAAGTCGATGGCGCAGGTAACCAGCGTTTCATCCATAGGAATGGTTGCCGAGCCGTAGCGCCGAACGCCGGCGCTGTCACCGAGCGCCTCCTTGAAAGCTGCGCCAAGGCACAGTCCCAAATCCTCAACGGTGTGATGCGGGTCTACCTCGATATCACCTTGGGCTGCTACCTGCATCCCAAAGACACCATGGCGAGCAAAGGCCTCGAGCATGTGGGTGATAAAGGGCACCGGAGTGTCGATTTTCGAGGATGGGTCGCAACCGAGATCGGGATCGAGGACAAGGTCCAAGGCGACTTGAGTCTCTTTGGTATTTCTCCTAATACTTGAACTACGTTTACCCATTTGGCCTCTCAGGATGGAATCTCAAGCAGGCGCTCCTGCGCCGCGCGAACTTCGCCCGTGCTCTGGGCACCGATAACGTCGAGCGTGGCCTGTTGCTCCAAACCACTCACCGGGCAGTTCGCGCGTACGTGAAGCCTTCCGCTGGCATCGAGTCGGAAGGCCACTTCGATCTTGACGTGCCCCCGTGGCGCGGCTTCTAGGCCGTCGAGAATGAGCATTCCCAGAGCCACGTTCTCGTCAATCATGCGCGCGTTGCCCTGGCATATTCGCAGGCGTACCTCCTGCTGGCCGTCTTTGGACGTCGCAAAGGTTCGCACCACCTCGGTTGGGACCGGAGCGTTTGGCGCAATGATGTGTTCGCAGAAGCCAGCCACGGTTGCAAGGCTCAATGCCTGCGGCGCGATCTCAAAAATGATAGGTCCAACATCGGTAGCCGGCGCTACGTCTTGCCTCGTGCTCGCTACGGGGCCGCTTGCGCCTGCAGTCTTGGAGAGGGCGCTTTCGCGGATGGACTCGGAAATGCCGCCACCCTTCCCGACTAAGTCTGGTGGCGTTGCGCTTACCGCCCTCTTGACGGTCTTGAGCCGCCCAATATTGATGACCTCTTCGTCGCCGGGAAGAATGTTGGTGATTTCATCTTCGGGGCGATACTTGCCGGCCTTTTTATCTCTGCTATCTGGCTCGGGAATGAGCGCGGGCTGCAGTTTGCCCATGCCGGGCGATGTTCTCCGGCCAACGTGGACTGCCCGCGCAGCCATGGCGGCGCCGTGAAGCGCTGCGCCGGCGGCGATTGCTTCGTCCGGGTTGACGTCAGTTCGCGCATCTTGGCCGAAGTACTTGGCCGCCATCTCGCGCACCAGCGGCATCCTTGTGGTGCCCCCAACCAGCACCAAGGCATCGATATCCTTCGAGCTAAGACTGGCTCTGTGCATAGCCTCGTCACATACCGGGAAGGTCTGGCGAATAAGGGAGCCGGCTTCCTTCTCGAGTTCGTCGCGGGTAATCGCGGTTTCGAAATCGATGGGCTTGCCGCCGTCGCCGTAGGCGAGTTCTTCGATGTTGACCAGGCTGCGGGTGCGGGCGGCCAATTCAATCTTCACGCGCTCGGCAATGCCCTGCAGTCGTTGCACGGCCATCGGATCGTTGTGCAAGTCGATCTTGTGCCTTTCGAGAAACTCTTCGCTCATGCGACGAACCAAGAGATTGTCGATATCGTCACCACCCAAGAACGGGTTGCCAGCGCTGCCGAGTACCTCGAAACGGGCGCCTTTGACACGCAGAATACTGATGTCGAACGTGCCGCCGCCAAAGTCGTAGATCGCGATGGTCCCTCTCAGATTCTTCCTATAGCCAAACGCTACAGCTGCCGCGGTTGGCTCATTGATGATACGGACTACATCGAGCCCCGCAATTGTGCCCGCAGCGGTCGTCGCACTTCGCTGGGCCTCGCCAAAACTTGCGGGTACCGTGATCACTGCCTTGTGAGCTTCGCGTCCGAGTGCCGTCTCGGCAATTGTCTTAATTCGACGCAGAAGAAGTGCAGAGACTTCCGGTGCAGAGAAACTGCCGGCGCGGGTCTTGATAATTGGCTGCTGATTTGAGCCCTCGTAAATCTCGAAGGGCATGCGCTCGCACATCTCCCGCGTCTCGCGAGCCAACATGCCTCTGCCGATCAAGCGTTTGATCGAGAAGAGGGTGTTGCGAGGATCGATGGCGCGTCTTGCCTTGGCCTCTTCGCCGACTAGAATGCTCCCGTTAGGATGGAAAGCTACGACGGATGGTTGCAGTTTGTTGCCGCGCTCGTCACCGAGAACGAGGATCTGCTCGCCCTGCGTTACAGCTATCACCGTATTGGTGGTGCCAAGGTCAATGCCTAGAATCACTTCGCTCATTGCCCAGCTCCTGCATCACCGAGCGCGCGCTGATACCAACGCTCAAGCCTCTTTCGAAACGGCCACATCCAACCGTAGGACGCCCCCATGAATTGGGAGAGCACATGGTCGCGGTAGTCTGCATCTCGCACGTAGTCTGGGCCCCAAACCTCGGCGGCGGCGCGCACCGACTCTGCATAGGCCTCCATCTCAAACCTGGCGCGGAAGTAGGCAAGGCCCATCGGCAGCGGCACCAGGAGGTAGAGCAAGGTCATGCCCGGCCAGGTGAACTTGCGAAACTGCCTCATGTGGATGCGCTCGTGGCACAGGGTCACGTAGCGCGAGTCCTCGCTGGACTCCTCCCAGTGGTCGGGAACGTAGATTCGCTGTCCCAGGGTCGTGTGGTACTGGCTTAGATAGGTCTTCATTTGGCCGAAGGTGATCGCTACCAGCGCCCTGTGAATCAGCTTCTGAAAGCCACTCTGGCGCTTGTGGATAAGCCGAAAACGAGGGAATTCCTCTTTAAGTTCCACGAGTAAGCCCTCGTAGCGGCTGATCTCCAAGGATTCCATCCGAAATAGTCTACCGCGTCCCAGCCCGCGGGTCTTCTTTACTGCTGCGGGACCGGAACATCACCCGCTGCTGCACAAGAGATCACCACCACCGGCATTTGTATCCTGAAAATGGCGCCAATTGCACTGACCCCTTTACAGCCAAAGTCTGGACCAACTAGCGTTCGAGCCCGCGGCTCCCCTGCCAAAGCCGGCTCGCCGGATTGAACCTGCAACTCGATGGATCTGGCCACTCTCAATACTCCGCAACGCGACGCTGTAACTCACGGGACAGGGCCCTTGCTCGTTCTGGCCGGAGCTGGATCTGGAAAGACCCGCGTCATCACATTTCGCATCGCCCAGCTGCTCAAGCAGGGTGTCGATCCGAGGCACATCGCTGCGCTCACTTTCACAAACAAGGCCGCAGCCGAGATGCGTGAGCGTGTAGCGACGCTGCTGCCCGAGAAGAGCCAGGCGAGCAAGCTCACCATGGGCACGTTCCACTCCCTTGGGCTCAACATCCTCAAGCAAGAGCGCAAAGCCATGGGATTCCCCCGAGGATTTGTCATCTACGACACATCCGATCAACTCGGGTTGCTTCGAGAAATTCTAAGAAGGCTGCGCAACGGCGATCGCAAGTACGATGTTAAGTCGATTCTGTCGCGAATCTCCCTGGCAAAGAACGCCTTCGTCGCGCCCGAAGATTTCTCACCCGCGACCTTCGACGACTACGATGAGATTACCGCCGAGGTCTACGGAAAGTACCAGACCGCCCTCCGCAATTTCGCGGCTGTCGACTTCGACGATCTAATTACCGAAGTGGTGAACATATTCAATCGCAACGCCGAAGTGCGCGAGCGTTGGGCCTCCAAATTCCGCTACCTGCTGGTGGATGAGTATCAGGACACCAACAAAGCACAGCTGCACATGATCCGCGCTCTTATCGAGAAGCACTACAATTTGTGCGTGGTCGGCGACGATGACCAGTCCATCTACAGCTGGCGAGGAGCCGATACGGGCAACATTCTGGGATTCGGAAATATGTTCCCAGGAGCCAAGATCGTCAAGCTCGAGCAGAACTACCGCTCGACGCCCAACATTCTAGAAGCTGCCAACGCTGTTATCGGCAACAACACAGATCGCTACGGAAAGACACTGTGGAGCGCAATGAAGCCGGGGACGCCGATCACCCACGCGATTGCTGACGATGCCAACGTCGAGGCTCGCTTCGTTGCCCAAGAAATCGTCAATCTCAAGCAAGAGCAACAACGACCGTACAAAGACTTTGCCGTTCTCTATCGGTCGAATAAGCAGGCCAAGCTCATCGAGGAAGAGTTTCGTGAGCGGCAAATCCCCTATGCCATGTTTGGTGGGCAGCAGTTCTTCGAGCGCAGAGAAGTCAAAGATCTAATCGCCTATCTCAGGGTTGCTCTCAACCCGCGCGACGAAATCGCACTAAGAAGAATTATCAACTACCCGGCAAGGGGTATCGGTGGCACTACCGTACAACGCTTGACCGGGTGGTGTGCATCCGAGCGGATGCCGCTGTGGAATGGCCTGGTCCGCATCCAAGAATTGGAAGGCGTGCGCCCGGGTACCAAGCGCTCCGTTTCGAACTTCACCGAAGTGGTCAATCGATTGGGAATCGAGATCGAGCGCGGCGGCAACGTCGTCGCACTCACCCGTGGGCTCATGGAGGACATCGGCCTTGTCGATGACATCCAAAAGGCCTCACCCAACTTCAAAGCCGCGCAGAAGCGGATCGACAACATCGAGAGCCTGCTCAAATCGCTAGCTCGGCAACAGGAGCGCACCGCGGGCAAAGATGCCCTGGTCGAGTTTCTCCGCCTGCTCAGCCTTGACGGAGCTGACGATGAGGCAGAAGAAGTCGGAAATAGCGTGACTCTCACCACGCTGCACGGTTCCAAGGGCCTCGAGTTTCCCGTTGTATTTCTCATCGGCTGGGAAGAGGAAATCCTGCCTCACGCCCGTACTCTCATGCCCACCGCAGCCGACATCACCTCGGGCGATTACACACCCGATGTCGGAGAAGAGCGCCGACTAGCCTATGTCGGAATCACCCGGGCTCAGCAGGAGTTGTACGTATCTAGAAGTGTCGTCCGCATCATGCGAGGAAAGCCAATTCCTCGCACGCCATCTCGCTTCCTTATGGAAATCCCCGAAGAGCTCGTGACCGAACGCAACATCGCAAACGAGATGGAAGCTCCCGTGAAAGCCGAAGAACTCAGTGCCTTTTTCGCCGAATTCGCCGGCGAATTTGCTAATCGCGACTAGTGTCCATAGTGTCTCGATGTCCTGTCGCAATCGACGGCGACGTGATCTCAAACCGCAGAGAATCCCCATGAACAAAGCCAGCAAGTCCATCCTTCTCGCCATTGCTCTCAGCACCGCCGCTTGTGGTAGCCCGAGCGATCCAAAGACTCCTGCCCATACGGCCACACCTGTTGTAGCCGCCGATTCTCCCACTGTGGTTGTTGGAGAGCCAGCTACCCCGCAGTTGCCAAACGTCCCGGCCACTCCTGCCGAAGCACCTGCCGAGCTCACTGCAGTCTTCACTGCTGGCAATCCCAACGCTCAGATCACGCAAATCGGCACCTTCGTCGACGCCGTACTTCCGGGCATGGCCGCATTCGTCACGCCGCAAACACTAATGAAGCAAATCGAGGGAATTCTCGGTGTGGTTGGCCTTCGCGGTATCGACCTCAATCAGCCACTTCACATGATCATGCTCGATGATCAACAAGCAGTCTTGGTCGCAACGGTTGCAAGCGAAGCCGAAATCTCCGACTCACTGCAGGGCACCAAGACTATGGTCATGCTGCACGATGGCTACGCCGCCATCGGCAAGTTTGATGCATTGCACAAGAGCGGGGCGTATGGGCTCTCTAACCTCGCCACAGCGGATGTCCCAGAATTGCCGATGGTCAGGCTGCACCTCGGCAAGATCATGTCTGGGCCACACGCTCCCATGGTTCGAGAGCAACTCAAGAACCAACTCAATGATCCGTCGGGGGACGTCGCCAGGGAGCTCCTTCTCACGGCCATGTCCAATATCGAAGTGCTGAGCGTGAACTTCGATGGCAATTCAACGAATGCAACGATTCGTCTTATCGGCGAAGGCATTGGCGGCGAGCTGAAGCAGTTTCTTGCTAAGCAACGCTCATCCTCATTCTCCATGCTCGGTCGCCTAGGTGCGGGGCCCTGGTCCGTCTTGATGGGTGGCCGGCTCGATCTCACCGCCTTTCTTCCGCTACTTGTGGAATTGGGCGAGGCGCAGGCCCAGCCGATGGTCACCCATCTTGCGGCTCAGCTCGGTGGGCTCAACGGTGAAATGGGCGTCGCCATCAACGTATTTCCGAAGCGTGAATTCGTCGTGGGCATGGAAGTCGCTGACGGAAAAAGCCTAGCCCAGCTCATCGACAACCTCCTTGGCATGATCGGCAAAAAGAAGGAGCTCGACATAGCTGGCATGAAGGGCAAGCTTCGGCTCGGCTCGATTAAGACTCGTGATGGCAGCATCCACGAGGTCAAGCTCACTCCTACTACCGAGAAGCTCAAGAAAGACTACGGAAAGAGAGGCGTTAGCGCCTTTTTCGGCATCGTCGCCGACACTCTGCTCGTCACCTTTGGTCCCTCGGCGAAGGCTCAAGCCCGCACCTTGGCCAGCAAGAGCGGCAATCTCAGCGGAAAGGGCGTTCAGCTGGCAAAGTCCATCGAGCAGGCCAAGACCCTCGATGAGAGCTTCTTCATGGCATTCGACATTCTCGGGTGGTTGCAGAGCGAGAAACCTGCACAGGACGGCGAGCCCGTAGTTCTGGGCATAGGGTTCACAGCAGACACATTTACCGGCCGCCTAGCAATTCCGACCAGCGTGGTCAGAGACGTGGCGCAGGGTGTCTTCTAGTCGGATCATTGACAAATAAGACCTTCGCCATGGATGCTACAGGCATGCAATCGGGTGGTGTCGACTGGTGGGGCTACGTGGAGGGTGACGAGTTGGTTGTCGGGCTCCTCGTTGGCATCACCGTGGTCCTTGCCATCGCCTATTTGGTGAGTCGCATCGCCGCTGCGCCGAGGAGCCAAAAGCTGTGAAAGTTGCCTCGGGAAGTGTTTTTGATAGGCCGTTCGCACGAACGATCTCTAGTTTGGGTGCCAAGCGCTTCACCGGCGATTTGATCATGGAGCACAAGCGCCGCGAGACCAAGGTGGTTTGGTCTGAAGGGCAAATCGTCGCCGCGCATAGTTCGTCGCCAGCTGACTCTCCGGGTAGGCAGGCCCTAACTCACGGGCTGGTTAACTCCTCGACCCTCGGTATCTTCGTTCAGAAGATGGCGGAGAAGCCAGAACAAGATGCGGTGGCTCTGCTGGCCCAACTAGGCAGTCTTAGTGCTCAGCAGTGTGTGACGCTCAAGCACCACGTACTCGTGCGATCTGCTACACGAATCTTTGGGCTTGCGGACGCGACATTCGTTGTCGACAACCAGCCCTCTCTCGCGGTCGATCCGGACTTGTCAGCACTCGACGCTCGTTGGCTTATCTACTCTGGACTTCGCACGCACTACTCTCTAGAGCGGCTCTCTTCCGAACTGAGCGCTATCGGAAATCGACAAATCTCACTGGACCCCGAGGCCCTTCCGGAACTATCGGCATTTGGCTTTGGTGAGGAAGAGAAAGAGATCCTAGCTCGTTTGCAGGCTCATCCGATGTCCCTCGCCGACCTTCTCTCCTCTGGTCTTGATGACAACATTGCCAGTTGTGTGGCGTACTCCCTAGTGGCCTGTGGCTATGTCAAGTACGGCTCTAGCAGCGAGACCTCTTCTGCAGCGGTGCCACCACCAGCCGTTGCGGTTCCCGCTCCAGTTAGGAAGCCCCGACCGACGAAGAGCGCCGCGCCAGAGGGCAGCAAGCGCATCAGCAGCTCGCAAGCAACCGTGAGAGGCGTTGGCTTGGTCGAACCGGAGGAGTCCGGTTCCAGCAAGAATCAGTCGGCGGGCGGAGAGGAGACAGCGGCGCTCGTTTCCGAGAAAGTACGATTGCTCGATGCCGGCGGAAGCCACTACGAGGTGCTCGATCTCAAGGACGATGCCCCCGACTCCGATGTACGCAAGTCGTACTTCCAACTTGCACGACGCTTACACCCTGACCGGCTTCAAGCTCTTGGTTTGGAGGGGATGGAAGACGACATTCAACGTGTCTTTGCCGCAATTAATGAGGCCTTCAAGATTCTAAGTAACCCCAAAGAGCTAGCTCACTACAAGAAGGTTCTGGCTGCTGGTGGTGAGAAGCAATTCGCCGCCGACCAGGTCAAGGCCGAAGAGGTGGCGGGCAAGATATTCGAAGCCGAAGAGCACTTTCGGGTGGGCGAGATGGCCTTGCGAAGAGATCAATTTGGTACCGCGGAGACGTCTTTCGCGAAGGCTTGCGAGCTTCGGCCTGAGGAGAGTGAGTACCAAGCACTCTACGCCTGGGCTTTGTACTGCAACTCGACCGATAGGTCCGCGCTCGAGGGCGATGTCATGGGCAAGGTTTCTTCGGCTCTGCTCAAGAGCCCAGAGAGCGTCACAACGCGGCTCTATCATGCAAAGCTGCTCAAGCTCATGGGCCGTAGCGATGAGGCCGTAGCTTCATTTAGGAAGCTTCTGAAAATGAGCCCGGACCATCGTGAGGGCAATCTCGAACTCCGTGTTCTCCGAGATCAAGAGAGTGCCGCTAGCGATGCAAAGGGCTCCAAGAAGGGCTTCTTCGGTCGCTAGACCGTCGAGCGAAAAGAATGACCGAGGATGGTGAGTTCTGATTCTTCGAGTGCAAGGCGCGAATGAGGATTTTGCCGGGGCAAATGACGAAATGAGCAACGCTGCAATCGGGAAAGCAGGACCATCAGGCCGATCATTGTTTACGCTCCGCGGTCTAGCCGAAGTTCGATCCGCCATCGCGGCTCACGAGCTGTGGCCACGAAGCCCTCTGCCAGCAGTAGTGGCATCAAGTTATGAAAACGACCCCTCCCCCAGTTCTCTGTTTCGTGGGCCTCTCCAATTGCGGGAAGACCACGCTCAACGCGCGCGTCATTGAAGTGCTCGCCAAGCGGGGCTTCAAGATTGGCGCCCTCAAGCACGCCTCCCACGGCTTCCACATGGACAAGCCTGGCAAGGATACAGACCGATTCCGCAGTGCCGGTGCCTATGCAATCGGCATCGCTTCAAACACTGAGCGGGCTGTCGTCACTACGACGGATAGGCCGACGACCTTAGCTGAGCTTGTGGAGGCGCTACCACCCGGGCTAGATCTGGTGCTCTGTGAAGGCTATGCGAACCAGCCAGCTATGAAGATAGGCGTGCACCGCCCAAACGCAGTGCTTCCCGCTGGCCTCTCCGGAATCGTTGCCATCGTTGGCTCGAGCGACGCCTACTCCGAGTTGCCAAAGTTCGATGCGGATGACATCGAAGGCGTTAGCGACTTCGTGCTCAAGGCCTGCGGGCTCGAAGAGCGTGCTGAACGGGGGTAGAATCACGCAATGAAGCTCTATCACTTCTGGCTAAGTTCGTGTTCTTGGCGAGTCCGTGCAGCACTTGCTGCAAAAGGTCTCGAGGTCGAACTTGAGGTCGTCGACATCTCCGCGCAGGCGATGCAGCAAGACTCCCTCGCGTATTCGGTTCGAAATCCTATGAGACAAGTTCCTACTCTCGTGTTCGACGATGGTGGAGTCGTACGGGAGCTCGGGCAGTCGACGGCAATCATCGAATACCTTGAAGAGAGATACCCCGAGCCAGCCCTCTTGCCAAAGGAGCCGTGGCAAAGGGCTCGCGCGCGGCAGGTAGCGGAGATGGTGAATTCCGGTATTCAACCGCTTCAGAACATCCGTATCCTCGAACGGGTTTCAGCACAGGGAGGTGACTCGGGTGAGTGGGCAATTTCCGTGATCGATAGGGGGCTGCAGGCGATTGAGAGCGTTCTAGCCAGTCGCGCCGCGGCATTCTGCATGGGCGATGTTTTGGGCTTTGCGGACCTCTTCGTCTACCCTCAGATCTACAACGCGCAGCGCTTCAACATATCCTTCGAGGGGATGCCCACACTGGCAAGAATCGCCGAGTCCTGCGCGGCGCATCCTGCTTTCATTGCGACCCACCCGGATTTGGGAGCCGAGTAGCGGGGCTCCGCCTTACTTGGCGGCAACGAACGCGGCGAGCTTTGGATCTCTATCCACAAAGCGCACAGTCATGGTCGCGTCGTCTGCACCGATAGCATGAACCTTGGCTACGAGATTGATGCTCTCGTCGTCCTTCTCGACTCGGAGTACGAGTGTCTCGCCGACCTCAAGAAAGAGAGGGCCGCCGAGCACAGCACCATCCTCGTCCAAAGAGCGCAGATCGAACATCGTGTATTCGCCTGTGCAGTCCTCGTTATTGATGAGTACGGTGGCAGTCATTGCGGTGACCGGACCCTAGCGTGCTAGACAAGCCGGGACAAGAGCGTGCTACCGTCGCGCCGCATGAGTACGGTTACGGAAGACGAAATTCGCAGTCTGGGGAGTTTGGCTCGCCTGCAACTTTCCGACACCGAGGTGGCCCAGCTCAAGACAGATTTGGTGGGCATTCTTGAGCACATGGATGCTCTCAAAGAGGTCGATACGGAAGGCGTTGTGCCAATGAGCCACGTCCTGGGCACCGTCGGACACCTGCGAAGTGATGTGGTCTTGGCGAGCCTGCCAACCGATGACGCGCTCGCCGCAAGCCCCGCTCATGCTGATGGCCTCTTTAGTGTCCCCGCGATCTTGCCGCCGGGGAGCAACAAATGAGCGACCTTATCAGCACCTCCGCCTGCGAGCAGGCTCGCCGAGTCGCCGAGAAGAGCGTCTCGGCCGCCGAGCTATGCGACGCCTACCTAGCGCGAATTGATACGTTGGATTCGGAGCTTGGCTCGTATCTCTTGGTCGATCACGAGGGAGCGCGGGCTCAGGCCTCGGCCGTTGACGCGGCTATTGCGTCGGGTGACGCGGTTGGGCCTCTCGCAGGGGTACCTATTGGTCTAAAAGACTTGCTGGTCACGAAAGGCCTCGAGACCACTGCTGGTTCCAAAATACTCAAGGGCTGGGTGCCCCCGTACGAAGGCGAGGTAGTAAGAAAACTTCGCAATTGTGGCGCGGTGGTTCTCGGCAAGTTAAACTTGGATGAATTCGCCATGGGCTCGTCTAACGAGCACTCGGCCGTGAAGCTCTGCAAGAACCCATGGGACTTGGAAAGAGTACCCGGCGGTTCGTCCGGCGGAAGCGCCGCCGCTGTTTCCGCATCTCTCTGTGCCATCTCTCTTGGCACAGACACCGGTGGATCGATTCGCCAACCCGCATCCTTCTGCGGCCTCGTCGGTCTCAAGCCCACCTATGGCCGGGTTTCTAGGCATGGCCTTATTGCCTATGCATCCTCCTTTGATCAAATCGGGCCACTGGCGAAGAGCGCCGAGGACGCCGCTCTCATGCTCGAGGTAATCGCTGGGGCCGACGTGCAAGACGCCACGTGTTCGACAGCGCCCGTGCCCCGCTACCGCGACGCCTGCGCGCAAAACGTAAAGGGGCTAACCATCGGAATCACCGAGGAGATGGGCGGCCACGATGTGGATGGGCCGGTGAGTGATGCGATATCCGCTGCCCTCGCCGACCTCGAAAATGCTGGCGCAAAGCTCAAGCGCATTTCTCTGCCCCATACCAAGTACGCACTTCCTACGTACTATCTACTTGCGACCGCCGAAGCTTCGTCGAACCTCGCTCGCTTCGATGGCGTGCGCTATGGCTTGCGATGCGGCGATGACGAAGCGCTTGAAGAAATGTATGGCATGACTCGAGACGCGGGGTTCGGCCCAGAGGTCAAGACGCGCATCATGCTCGGCACCTTCGCTCTTAGAGCCGGCTACTACGATGCGTATTATAAGAAGGCCCAGCAGGTGCGCACGCGCATTGCCGAGGACTTCCAAAACGCATTTTTCGAAGTCGATGTAATTGCCTCACCAACCGCTCCGACGACGGCATTTGCCTTTGGTGCGAAGAAGACTCCAATCGATATGTACAAGGCGGACGTCTTCACGCTTAGCTGCAACTTGGCAGGGCTACCGGGCCTCAGCATGAATTGCGGCTTTGACAATACGGGCATGCCCATCGGGCTTCAGCTCCTCGGCGCTCCGATGCAAGAAGAGATGCTCCTGCGCTGCGCCGCCGATTATCAGCGCCATACCGATTGGCACACGCGGCGTCCGAGTTTTGGAGGACAGTCATGAGCGCGAAAGTGGTCGCTGGCGGCAACGAGAAGTGGGAAGCGGTCATTGGACTCGAGGTGCACGTGCAGCTCGCCACCAACTCCAAAGCGTTCTCAGGATCTGCCGTGCAATATGGCGCCTCTCCAAATAGCCTCACAGATCCGACGGTGCTGGCGCTTCCCGGAGCACTTCCAGTCTTCAACGAAGAAGGCTTGCGCCTAGCCATGCGCCTCGGTCTCGCCCTCGGCTGCACCATTGCCAAGCACTCGCGCTTTGCTCGCAAACACTACTTCTACCCAGATCAGCCTGCGGGCTATCAAATCTCTCAATACGACGAGCCGATTTGCGAGGGCGGCTTTGTGCCCATTCTCGAAGAAGGAGTGCGAAAGAATATCGCGCTCACCCGCATTCACTTGGAGAACGATGCGGGCAAGAACAATCACGTCGGGCCCAGATCGTTGGTCGATCTAAATCGCGCCGGCGTCACCCTTTGCGAAGTTGTTAGCGAGCCGGTCTTGCGATCAGCTCGTGAGGCCGCCGATTACATGCGCAGCTTGCGTCAAATCGTTCGATACCTTGGCGTGTCCGAAGGCGACATGGAAAAGGGTCAATTGCGCTGCGATGCGAACGTTTCAATTCGTCCTCGTGGGGAAGATACGCTCGGAACAAGGAGCGAACTCAAGAACATCAACTCGTTCAAGTTCGTGCATCAGGCGATCGATCACGAGATTGCCCGGCAGATCTGTGTGATCGAATCCGGTGAGAGGGTTGTGCTTGAGACTCGGCTCTGGGACGCGGACGCTGGCATTTCGCGCAGCATGCGAGGCAAGGAAGAAGCTCTCGACTATAGGTATTTCCCCGATCCGGATCTTCCACCGCTCGAAGTCTCGGACGAGACCATTGAGAGTATTCGCAGCGCGCTTCCCGAGTTGCCTCTCGACGCTCGCGAGCGCCTCATGGGGTTGGGCCTCTCCGCGGACGACGCCGCGCAGCTCTCATCAGAGTGCAGCATGCTCGAGTACTACGACGCTACCCTCGCTCATGCTGGCGATGTGAAGCACGCCAAGCTTGCGGCCAACTGGATCTGCGCCGAGCTTCTTGGCGAGCTGAAGAGACTGGAGAAGGGCATCGGCGAGTCGCCGCTTGAGCCGGCTAGGCTCGCGGGCTTACTGCGCTTGATTGCCGATGACACGATCAGCGGCAAGATTGCCAAGGGCATCTTGCCGAAGATGCTTGAGAGCCAGGAGGAGGCCAGGGACATCGTCGAGCGAGAGGGCCTTGGGCAAATCACAGATACCGGGGCACTGGAGGCTGTTGTTGATGAGTTGCTCGCCAAGAATCCGAAGCAGGTTCAGGGATATCGAGGCGGCAATCAGAAGCTCTTGGGCTTCTTTGTTGGGCAGGTCATGAAGGCTACGGGCGGGAAGGCCAAGCCGCAGGTGGTCAATGAGCTGCTCCGGGCGAAGCTTGGGGCGGAATAGGCGTGGCTCTCGGGGATTGGGGGTGGTTCGCTTGTGTATGTCGGCACGGTAGAACAGGACACTTCCTATAGAAGTGCCCTACTCGGTGTGGGGCATATTAGGCAAAATGCCCGATATGGGCGGTCCGGATTGCTGATCCTCCTACAAATAGCTTGACCCGAGCCAGCTCACGACTAGACTGCCGATTCTCATTTTTAGACCCTTGTGGAGAGTGCGATGTACGCTGTTATCCAAACAGGCGGTAAACAATACCGCGTAGAACCCGGCCAAACCCTTAGCGTGGAAAAGCTTCCAGGCGAGAATGGCGATCCAGTCCAATTCGAAGACGTCCTCCTAGTGAGCGACGAAGATAAGCTCGAGATTGGCCGACCCATGGTCAAAGGTGCTTCAGTGAAAGCTGAGATCGTTGAGCAGGGCAAAGACCAGAAGGTCATTGTCTTCAAGCTCCAGCGCCGCCAGAACTACCGCCGCCGATACGGGCATCGTCAGCTCTACACGTCCATCAAAATCAACGAGGTGGTCGCTCCGTAAGGGGTGGCACACTTAGATAGAGGCTAGTCATGGCACACAAAAAAGGACAGGGTTCTACCCGCAACGGTCGCGACTCGAACCCAAAAATGCGCGGCGTCAAGGCCGCTGGTGGGCAAGCAGTCACAGCCGGCAGCATTATTGTTCGCCAGTGCGGCACCAAGATTTACCCCGGTGAGAACATCGGAACCGGTAAAGACTGGACGCTCTTCGCGCTCTGCGACGGAAAGGTCGAGTTTCAACGCCACGGCCGCTCCAAAAAACGCGTCGCCATTATTCCAAGTTAATTCCCAAAGGGAATTATCCAGCTCGGGCGCTTATCAAAGAAAAGCGCCGCGCTACGAGTAGGGCGTTTCACTAGAAACGCCCCCTTCGACCGGGCTTCAAACAAAGCCCCACATCGCACGACAAAGCCAGTACCCAAAGGGTCTGGCTTTTCGGCCTCAACCCTCAACCCTCAACCCTCAACCCCGCCATCCCGCATCGTCACCCGCCGCGTCCCAACCTGCCCCGCAAACTCCTCGTCATGTGTCACAAGGAGCACCGCTCGCTCAGCGTCCTCAACAAGCAGCTCCGCAAGCATCGCAATAGCCGCCGCGTCGAGCCCATTGGTCGGCTCATCAAGCAGCAGCAGCTCTGGGTCCCCCACAAGAGCCGCCGCAAGACAAGCCCTCCGCCTCTGCCCAAGAGAGATTTCGAAAATACGCGCACCTAAGAGTTCCTCTATCTCCAGCCGTTCAACAAGCTCCCGGCTACAGGGTTTGCAGCTCTTCGTTGCCGCAATGACATGCAAGAGTTCCCCAACCGTAAGATGACCCGGCGGATCCGCTGCCTCCGGCACATAGCCCACGTCGCGTCGACCCTTGCCGCGCAGCTCGCTTCCCTTCCATCGCACCGACCCGCGATCTGGTGCAATCACCCCTGCCACGATTCTGAGCAGCGTCGACTTCCCCGCTCCATTTGGGCCGGAAATAGCGACCCTCTCGCCGGCTGCGATCTGCAAGCTGCAGTCCCGCACGGCCACTGTGTGCCCAAGTCGCTTGAATACGCCGTCAATCTCAAGCATCCGTGCCATCCTCCAAGAGTGCTCGCCCGCCGGCCAAGAGGCCAAGGCCAAGTTCCGCTCCGAGGGGTGCGTGTCCGCCAATTCCGATAGCAAACACCGCGAGGACCGTCAGCGCCAACGTGATACTCGCGCTGCGAACGTCTTGCTCTGAGCGGCTGCTAATCCCTAGGGTCAGGAGCGCCCACGCCGCCGTGTGTACCCCCATGGTGGCGATCTGAGCTGGCGCCCCACTGCTCACGTAGAGGCAGAGAGCAGCAAGTATCGAGGTTGCACCGAGTAGCAGAACGAATGAGCATATGCGCTCGCGTCTACGAGAAACTCCCAGTGACCGCATTAGCCAATCGACTCTAGCTCGCGAGCGTTTGAGAACCAAGGCCAGCATGAGTGAGACTGCGGCGATAGGGGGCGTGCTCGTGACGAGTAACGCGCTTTCGGAGATCGAGCCTTGGTTAGCTCGAAGCACGAGAGTTATCAGAAAAACTCCGAGCGCGGAAACGAGCAAGGCTCTTGAGAGAGCTGCAGCTTCGGTGCGCCACGTGAGTAGAGCTTGGGCGCTAGCCATCGAGCACCAGGCACCACCCCAGACCATGCGGGTGCTACCGCGCCAGAAGCTGTGTTCGGGAGCGAGGCGCCAAACCCGACTGCCGCGCAATACCGCCACTACGATGCCAGCTGCAATAGCCGGCCCCCAGAGGTCCAGCCAAAGCAGCCCGAGCAAGCCCACCACCCCAACGACCCGACTCGCCTGATCTACAGCTCCTCGGGCGCCGGGCAGCAAAGACGTAGCCACGCCGACCAACGCCGCGAGCATGCCGATCCCGTGTGCCGGCAGTCCGGCAGCAAAGAATGGCAAGGCCGGTAGGGCGTGCAGCAGCACTAGCAAGCCCAGGAGATGCGAGACGGCGAGGTGCCGGGGAAGCGGGAGCCAGCGCAGGTAGTCGATCCCCTCGGAGAGCAGCCCAGCTCTGGCGGCTGGTGCCATCACTAGAACCCAGAGCGTGAAGACCGTGGCTCGAAGCCAGGCATTCTGATCAAAGAGCACGCCAAGCTCCGAGAATGTAAGCGTTGTATCCCCGTAGAGCCCGCCGCCCGCCACCGCCACAATAAGCACCGCTGGCATAGCAATTCGCAGCGCGGGCAAGGCCGAAACTCGTAGCAGTATTCCAGCAAAAGCTGTGTTAGAGGGGTTCACGCTCACGGAGTAGCCATGCAGTTCATCGACCACGTCAAGATACACGTCAAAGCCGGCGATGGTGGAAACGGTTGCGCCGCGTTTCGGCGCGAATCCCACACCCCCAAGGGCGGACCCTCCGGTGGTGATGGTGGATATGGTGGAAGTGTCATTCTCAGGGCAGATGAACAGCTCTCAACACTTCTGGATTTCCGCTTTAAGCGAGAATTTAAGGCGGTTCGTGGCGAAGACGGTCGCGGCAAGGACCAGTACGGCAAAGGTGGCGACGACCTCGTGCTCAAGGTTCCGCCAGGCACGATTGTCTACAATCTTGAGAGGGACGAGCTCATCGCCGATCTCGACAAAGCCGGCGACGAGGTAAAAGTCGCCCAGGGTGGGCTCGGCGGTCGTGGCAACATTCACTTTGCCTCACCGTGGAATCAGACTCCGCAAGAGGCCGAAGACGGCACTCCCGGCACCCAGCAGAACCTGCGCCTCGAGCTCAAATTGCTCGCGGACGTCGGTCTCTTGGGCTACCCGAGTGTGGGCAAGAGCACGTTTATCACAAAGGTCTCCAAGGCGCGGCCGAAGATCGCCGACTATCCCTTCACCACGCTCATCCCCAATCTCGGCGTAGTCCGCCTCGACACAGAGCGCCAAATGGTGATAGCCGACATCCCAGGGCTTATCGAAGGAGCTTCGGATGGTGCTGGTCTTGGCCACCAATTCCTTCGCCACGTCGAGCGCACCCGAGTGCTGATTCACATCGTCGAGGCTTCGGTATTCACGGGACCAGACCGTGAGCCCGAGGGAGACTTCGACCGAATCAATCAAGAACTTGCCCGCTACGCGCCGCACCTAGCTGAAAAGAAACAGATTGTGGTGCTCAACAAGATTGATCTCACAGAGACTCGAGACTCCCTTGACGGGATTCGAGCCCTGTTCAAAGAGCGTGGCGTGGACCTGCTCACCATGAGTTCGATCACAGGAGAGGGCGTCGACGCTGTACTCGCCAAGGCCTGGCACGTGCTGTCTGAGAATGCTCAGGTCCCTCCAGCCGAGTGAATAGGCGATAGATTCCTATTCTCCAACACAGCTAGCAGCGAGCATTTTACGTCCCTGGACTTGAGGTCTGGACTTCTACACTAGACCGCCGAGCGTAAACAATGCTCGGTCTGATGGTCCTGCTTTCCCGATTGCAGCGTTGCCCGAATGTGCTGGCCCACACGATTCGTGAGAGACGGTCGATTCGTCCTCCGCGCGCGATCCACTTGGGCCCTCTTCTTGCCGCTCCAAAGCGGCGATGTTACAAATATTGCAAACGAATTTGCGCTCGCGGGGAGTTTGAGAAGTACTCCGCATGGTCAGTCTGACTAAGCGCTTGGTTGGACAGGTCCACGAGCTTGTGGACGTCGGGAAAAATGCAATGCGCACGATGAATCGCCTTACTCGATGCAGCCTAGCTGCTCTATTGACTCTCTTCTTTGTTTCGGGCGTCGCATACGCCCAGCCAGTGGGCGACGAGGGAACACCAGCACTTGCCGAAGGTGATGCTCCAGCCGAGGGAGATGCAGTTCCTGGCGAAGGCGAGCCAGGCGACGTGCCCGAAGCCGATGGTGTTCCGGCCCCGGAAGCCGGCCCGGCTCCTGTCGCGACAGACGTTCCCGTCAACCTTCGGCTCCGGCGTCTGGAGCAACGAGTACAAGCACTCAAGGAACGCGCCTGGCGTGCCAAGGCTCGCGTCGGCATGCTCAAGGAAGCGGTGCTCGGCGGCGGCGTCGGTGCCCGAGCAGGCATTCGCCACGTAAACAAGATGGGCAATAGCTACCGTCTCGTGAAGCTTGTCTACGCCCTCGACGGCGCGCAGATTTTCGCTCGCAACGATCCCAGTGGTGCTCTGCACAATAACAAGAGCTTCGACGTTCTCACAGGTCCCATCTCTCCTGGCAGCCACACGATCAGCGTCTTGGCCCTATACCGAGGCCACGGCTACGGTGTCTTCAAGTACCTCAAGAAATACAAGTTCACAGTTCGCTCAAGCCATACCTTCACCGCGACCGAGGGCAAGGGCACCGACATCGAGGTTGTCGCCTTTGAGCGCGGCGGCGTAACGACTCCTCTCGAGAAGCGTCCCGCCTTTGACTTCAAGGTGAACGTTAGAGACGGAAGCAAGGGCAAGTAATCGTGTCAAGACGTCTACTCCTAGCCGCTGCTCTCGCAGCCGGTGCTCTCACGGCTCAGGCTGGGCAAGCACGTGCGGGCGCAATTGAGAAGATTGTTAAGAAGCTCATCACCATTGAGGCAGAGGTAGGAAACCTCGGACAGGGGCTTCACCGCCCAAAGAATATTGGCAAGGTCGAGACGAAAGACCTCACCAATCGCCGGCTCATCGATGCACAGGTCAACTTTGGCGTTGGCAACTACGACGATGCGGCTGTCATGCTCTACGACTTCGTCGAGAAACACCCGACCCATCGTTCTTGGGATGAAGCTCTCTACTACCTGGCAGAGTCGCTCTTCCAAAAGGGTGACTACGTTGCCTCTCGCTCGTACTTCATTCGCCTAGTAAGCGAGCGCGGCAATGCCACCAAGTTCTATCAGCAAGGGCTTGAACGGCTCATCGAGCTCACTCTCAAGCTCGATGACTCGAGCAAAGTGGACGAGTGGCTCAGCGCCCTCGATCGAGTGCCACAGCAAGAGCTACGTGACTCCGTTCCCTATGTTCGCGGCAAGTATGCGTACTTTCTTGACCAGTTTGACGAGTCGCTCAAGCACTTCGGCATGGTCAAACAATCGTCAAAGTACTTTGCTCAGGCCAGGTACTTCATGGGCGTCGCCCACGTCGCCAAACTCGATCTCGCCGCCGCCGCAGATGCCTTCAAGACCCTCTCGCAGAGGCAGGCCACCAGCGACGAAGAGAAGCGCGTAGGAGAGCTTTCTCACATGGCCCTCGGCCGCCTCTACTACGAGCGTGATCAGCCATCAAAGGCAGTAGACGAGTACCTACGTATTTCGCGCCGATCGGATCTTTTCGATGAGGCGCTCTACGAAGTCACTTGGGTCTACGTCAAGAACAAGGAATTCGACAAGGCGCTCAGGGCTCTAGAGCTCCTTGCTCTCGCGGACCCCACGTCCCAGCGCATGCCCGACGTACGAATCCTCGAAGGTAACCTGCGCATTCGCAAGGCTCAGCGCATTGCCGAAGAGGGCAAGGGCAACAGCAAAGAGCACTACGACAAGGCTGTTGAGGTCTTCGATTTTACTCGCGAGAATTTCCGCGAATCTCACGAGAAACTAGAGGCACTTATCGCCGAGCAAACTGACGCGAGTGGCTTTCTCGAGCAAATTAGCGGGCGCTCCTCGGAGACATTTGATGTCGCTTCTACACTGCCAGTAGTTGCTGCCGCTTGGCTTCGGCAACAACCCGACGTCTCCCGCGTGGTCAACATCGAGACCGATCTCGGCCAAATCGAAGGCGAAATTGGCGAAGCCGAAAAGACGATCGCGCGTCTCGAGGCAGCCATCAATACACCATCGAAGGTCAACATCTTTCCGAACCTCGCAAAGAAGCGCTTCCGCAGTACGGAGATCTTGGAAGAGACCTTCGACCTCAGGGCAGAGCTGTCGAATCACGAGCGAGCGCTTACCGGGAAGTACGCTAGCGCCGAAGAGAACTCCCAACTCGCTTCGCTGCGGGCTGCTCGCGATGCCATCACCAAGGCGCTCGCGGAGTTGCCCGACGGCGGCGTTAGCGAGACTGAGCGTGTTGGCAAGGCTCGCGGTCGCTACACCTCGCTCGATGAGCGGGCGGCAGAGGTCTCGACGATTGTCGATGTAACCGAGGCGCAACTGGTGGCGCTTGAGAAGTACGTGCAAGATCAAGGTTCAGAGCTTGATTCAGAAGAGGTTTCGAAGATCAACCACGAGATGAAGTTGATGCGCGCGGACGTCAACGAGATGCGTGCTGACCTTGCCGCAATTCGCCGCGATTCCACACTGGCCAGAGACCGCGCGGGTACAGGCGATGAGGCAGCGAAGTTTCGCAAGCGCCTTCGCCGCGATTTGCGAAGTGCCCTCGATAGTGAGCATGACTTCATGAAGCGGATGGCAGGTAAGATGAAGTCTGGCGACAAGGGAAAGATGCAGAGCATCACCCGGCTCACCGCGCGGGCGCGCAAAGCCACTGCCGGTCTCGACTCCATAAACACCACCATCGATGGCATCGTCGACGAGGCTCTCGGTGAAATTCGCAGCGCTCTTGCTGAAGAGAAAGCACAGCTCGGCGCCTACAAGCAGGAGTTCTTGAACTACGAAACCGAGTCACGTGGGCTTGGTGGTGAGGTTCTCGCTCTCAGCTTCCAAAACGTATCCAACAAGTTCTACGACATTCTCATCCGATCGGACGTTGGCATTGTCGACGTGGCTTGGTCGCTCAAGGAAGGCGCCGAGACATCGCTCAAACGCCTCAATCTTGATCAGGCTCGCGAGCGACGAACTCTGGATTCCAACTTCGCCGACGTGATTCGCGAGATTCGCAACGCGAAGGCGCAAGAGCTCTTTGACCGAGCGGCAGGCAAATAGTGAACGCAATAGGCAAATCCCTCGCCCATCGCCTCTTCTTGTGCAGCTCACTGGCCGGCGGCTTTTCACTGACTCTAGCTTCGGTTGCGAATGCGCAGCCCGGTGGCCCGGCTGTGCCGCAAACTCCGTCGCCAACGATTCCAGCAGCACTTCCATCGACTGCTCCAGCGATACCGTCGCACACGCCAGCAGAACTCGAGGTGCTCGCCGAGATCGAACAAGATCTCAAACGCTACGAGCATAGCGCTGGCCAACATCACCGTCGCATGCAGGCCATTCTTAGCAACGAGTACAAAGACCGCCGCAGCCGTCTAGAGGCTCGCTATGCCGCAAAGATCGCAGGCGCCGAGACCCAGCAATACGAGCGTCGCCTCAGCGCAATCGCGCTGCTCGAGAAGTTCGTCCAGGACTACCCTAATCACCAGAAGTTCACGCCGGACGCCATGTTCCGTCTCGCCGACCTCTACCTCGAGCAAGCCGAGTACGAGTTCGAACAGAGCTTCGATGAAGAGGCCGAACTTGGCGAGATCGACTTCGGTGGCGATCTAGGCGACGAAGAACCAGTGGCGTCGGTGGATTACTCGAAGCCCCTCGCGATGTGGGAGGCAATCGCTACGAAGTTTCCCAACTATCGCCAGCGTGCCAGCACTTTGTATTTGCTTGGCTACTACCTCAAGGAGACAGAAGTTGAGCGCAAGGCCCTGCAGGTTTTTCGTGGGCTTGTTTGCAGCAACAAGTACGATCCGCTGGCCGAACCCGAGCCCGTTCCAGACATGGCGGCCGCTCGCGCAGCGCTTGGCGAGCCATCGAGCGCTACGCCTAGCAACAAATACGAAGGTTGTGAGCCGCTCACCGACAATCGCTCACTCACCCAGGATGCTTGGGTTCGAGGAATCGGTGATATGCACTTCTCGACCGCCGGTGAACTCGGCAGCGCCATCGAGGCGTACAACAAGGTCATTCACGACAAGGAGAGTAAGTTCTACTCCGAGGCGCTCTACAAGCTCGCGTGGTCCTACTACCGCAACGATGACTTCATGGAGGGCATTGTCGCCTTCGACGCCTCGGTTGTTAACTACGATCGATTGATGGCCGAAGGTGAGCCACCACTCGACCTGCGCGGCGAGGCTATCCAATACATCGCGATCTCCTTCACCGACCCGTGGACTATAGAAGAGCAGCCCGATCCGGTTCGGAGTTTTGACCGCGCCTTCAATCACTATAAAGACAGGCTCGACGAGCCCCACGTCCGTGATGTCTTCATTCAGCTTGGCGAGACGTTCAGCATTCTCGAGTCCTATCCCCAGGCTGCAGATTCATGGCGCCTAGCTCTGAAGCACTGGCCTCTAGCTGCCGATAACCCAGAGATTCATCAACGAATGGTGACGGCGTTTGAAGAGATGGGTGATAGCGATCTAGCGGCGGAAGAAGCCGGTCGTCTGGCTGGGACATACGCCCCTGGTACCGATTGGTACAACGCCAACGAAACCAACCGCGCGGCGATGGAGAGCCAGCGCCGCATTGGTGAGCGCATGCTCAGGGCCGCAGCGGAGAGCATTCACAAGTCTGCACAGACCGCTCGATCCGAGTGGAAATTCGATCCGACTGAAGAGAACAAAGCTAACTACATCGAACTCTACATCAAGGCTGCTCGGCTCTACGAGCGCTTCCTCAAAGAGAATCCGACCTCGGATGTCTCTTATGAGTACACCTATCGCCTAGGTGAAGTTCTGTTCTTTGCTGAGCACTATGTCGAGGCAATTCCGCACTACGTTTGGGTGCGCGAACACCGGCATCTGAGCGAAGAGCGCTTCGAGAAGGCCGCTCGCTCGGTAGTGCAGTGCTACCAAAAAGAACTCGACAAGCAGCTTGCGGACCAAACGGTAAGCGAGCCGCCGCTGCCAAGCATCGACGACTTGCTGGCGATGCCGAAGCCCGTTGCGCCGATGGCAATTCCTCAGGCCTACAAGGACCTCCAAGGTTCTCTTGACGACTACCAAAAGCTTGTCAACGATCCGCAAACGGCGCCGGTAATGGGCTTTGAAGCGGCGCTGATTTCGTATCGCCATCTCGATTTTGCTGACGCGGAAACCCGCTTTCGTGGCACGCTGGATCGTTTCTGCGGCAGTGACCAGGCGGTCAAGTCCAAGGACGCGCTGCTCGCTATCTACGAGGCGAAGGGCGAGGACGACAAGTTTAGGAAGACCAACGACGACTTCATTAGCTCAAAGTGCGGTTCTGATAGCGACGTAGCCTTGGCTCAGTCGCAGAATCGCTCTAAGGAGTTCCGCGAGGCCGTTGGGCTCTTCAAAGATCAGAACTACGCTGCAGCTGCATCGGCCTTCTACAAGTTCTACAAGACCGCGCCGGCAGACGATGCCAACCGTCCGATCGCCCTCTACAACGGTGCTATTGCCTACGATAAGAGCGGCAAGCCAAAGACGGCCGTCTATCTCTTCAAAGAGTTCACAGAGAGCTCCAACCCGGCATTTCGCGATAGCGAGTACTACTTGCCGGCGCTCTATCTAACGGCCGTCTCATCGTACCGCGCGTTCGACTATGACAATGCGGTGGCAGTCTATCTGGATGTTGTTAAGGCTGCGAGTAACAAGAATCGCAAACCTCCTGCGGGTGATCGCACAGCCGCAGAGATGCGACTCGATGCTCTCTACAACGCTGCAGTGCTTCGCGAACTCGATAGAGTTTACTCGGATCCACGCTCTGCCAAAGGTACTGGCGCAGCTTCGCTCTACGAGCGCTACGCAGCTCTCGAAACCGACTCTCGCAAAGCCGACCGTGCTCTATTTGCCGTGGCCAGGGTTTGGAAGGGCGCCAAGAATATGCGCCTCCAAGAGCGGGCCTATAACGCGTGGCGTTCGAAGTACGGCAACTTGCCGATCAATGCGGACGACTACGTCTTCTCCTACTACGACCTGGCCAAGCAATACGAGAAGGCAGGCAAATCCAAAGATGCCGCCAAAGCGAAGGCTGCGACCCTATCCGCTTGGGTGAAGGTCGGTAGCCCGAAGAACGAAGCTGCCTCGGATCTGGCGGCTGAGTTTGCTTTCGAGAAGGCCGAGCGCAACTATCAGAAGGACTTTGCGCCCTTCAAGATCAAGCGAGCGCCGAAGACTGAGAAGGAAGCCAAGAAGGTGCTGGGCGACCTAATCAAGTTCGCCGACGATGCACAGCAGGCCTATCTAGATCTCGCCAAGTTTGACTCTGGCCCATGGGCCCTTGCCGCTCGTGTGCGGGTTGGCGATGTTCGCTTCTTCCAGGCCTTGAAGATTGCGGAGATCCCAACGCCGAAGGACATCATCAAGCTCGACGATAAGTTCCCTGACAAGGACTACTTGCTCAAGTATCAGGATGCCATCAACAGCATGGTCGCTCCCCTCGAGGACCAGGCTCAGAAGCAGTGGGATGCAGTCAATGATGCAGCCAAGGCTCAGGGCATCTCAAACGAGTGGACTCAGCTAGCCCAAGAGCGACTGCACGACTTCGTGTCTCAGGATCTATACCCAGTGCTCCGCAACGAGTTGCGAGAGGGAACGGTGATTCCATAATGACTCGATTAGATCGCAGCGGCAGCTGGCGCGTACATCTGAATGTGAAAGCTCTATCTCCACTGATTCTTGGCACCGCGCTGGCCTTTGGTGCTGGCGCCTGTGGTGGCAAGGATAAGAAGCCTAAAACCACGCCAAGTGGGTCTACAGGCAGCGTAAGTGAGGGAACTCCTTTGGATCCTAGCTTCGATCCAGCCGAGATGAACCCAGAAGGGGATATCCCCTCAGCGGCTCCAAACGATAGGCCCCCGAACCAAGGCGATCCTGACGAGGGCTCTGGCGAAGTAGCCGGCGATGACACCCCACCTGAGCCTAGGCCCCCGGGCTTGGACATCTCGCCCGCAGAAAAGAAGGCCAAAGTATATGAACATCTGCAGCAGGCGAGTTCGGCGATTCAGAACAATTCAGATCCGGCTCGGACGATCGAACAGGCCAAGGCTGCACTGCAGATCGACGAGACCAGCATAGAAGCCATGGTCTTGCTCGCCCACGGCAACTTCGTCAAGGGCTACTACGACTTGGCTGAAGACGTCCTATTGAAGGCGTTTGAGCGCGGCGGAAAGAGCAACAAACAAGCCTACTTTCTGCTTGGCCTGGTCTACGAGAAGACCAAGCGCCCAGAGAAGGCACCGAGTGCCTATCAAAACGCGCTCACTCTCGACCCAAATTACAAGAGCGCCATCATGAACCTCGGTGTTCACGACCTAAGCACCAAGCGCTACGCCGATGCGGTGCGCGCATTTGAGCGGCTCACAAGTGAGCTTGGAATGAACGACGCTTCGGTGTGGACGAACTTGGGCTCGGCCTATCGCGGTCTCTCACTCGAGTTTGCGATCAAAGATGTCGCCAAGCGCAACAAGCTTGTCCAAGACGCGGAGCTCGCCTACAAGCGCGCTATCAGCATCGACAAGAACTACGGGCATGCCTACTACAACATGGGGCTGCTCTATCTCGATGCAGATCCGTTTCCCACACCGTCTGGCGAGATGGATCGAGTACTGCGCCTAAAGCAGGCCAAGACGTACTTTGACGAATACCGAAGACTTGCTGGTGCCGACCAAGAACTGGTCGATGCAACTACTGCCGTGGCTCAGAAGCTCATCGACCGAGAAGAGATCCTTCGCAAGAAGAAGGCGGATCGGGAGGCCCGACGTCGCGCTCTAGAAGAGAAGAAGCGCAAACGCGAAGAAGCAGCGGCGGCGGGCGGCGGTGGAGATGACGAGTTCGACGAGGGAGGCTTTGAGTAGATGATGTACCCAATCCTGAAACGACTGGCCTTGCCCGGCGCGGCTGCTGGACTCGCATTCACGGGGCTCTCGCTCTCGGCTGGCAATGCCCACGCCGACGCTTGCTCTGACAAGCAAGAAGAGGCCAATAGCGGAAAGAACTACAAGACAGTGCGTGGCCCGGATGGACGCAAGGTCTTTGTCATCGAGAAGGCCTTTGTGGTGTGCGGAAAAGTTCCCAAGCCCAATGTCATCTACGTACTGCAAGCGACAGCTATCAACTACGAGTGGGAGAACCTCAAACAAGACTTCCTACCAAGCATCCGCAAATCCGTGAACAAGGCGCCCTTCTAATGGCACAGGCTCAGCAGCAATGGCAAGCACAAAAAGCCCACGCTCCTTCCCCGCGCATCTTGCGCATCGGCGTGGTTCTTGGTGGCAATATCATCGAGGAACGGCTGGTCCGCAAGCGCGAGACCATCACTATCGGGCAGAGTTCGAAGAACAGTTTCTCGATTCCCATCGAGGGCCTTCCTAGGACATTTCCCGTATTCTCCCTCGAGAACGGCAAGTACTTCCTCAACTTCCAAGGGAATATGGATGGCCGAATCTCAGCTGGTGGTGGGGTTCATACTCTCTCGCAGCTAAAGAACAGTGGGGCACAGAAGCGCGGCGATAGCTGGGCTGTCCCTCTCGATGAGCGAGCCCGAGGCAAGGTCTCGGTTGGCGCCATGACTCTGCTCTTCCAATTCGTGACGGCACCTCCGCTGCCGCCAAGGCCCAGGCTGCCAGCATCCGTGCGCGGAACTCTGGCTGATAGGATCGAACCCAGGCTGGCAATCATTCTGAGCTGCTCAGTGCTCACCCACTTTGCGATTGGCCTTTGGGCCTACACCCGCGACCAAGTGGTCGAGCGGCCCGTCGACAAGATTGCACGCAGTTTCCAGGTTGGGCAGTACGATCCCCCTCCCCTAGTCGAGGTTGCCGTTGTTGAGCCCGACGAGGGCGACGGCGAAGTGACCGCAGAGGCCTCTGGTGCTTCAACTCCAAAACCCAACAAGCCAAGCCGAACCAGAGTTACTAAGGAGCCCACTGGTGGAGAATCTGGTGGCAACACCGGCGAAGGAACTCCTAGCGACGCTGCGGTCGACGAGGCCGTTGGGAGCACCGCCATGGTTTCCGTGCTCACCGGCGAAGGTGGCGCGGGCGGCATGTTCGCGAAGATGAGCGGCACTGATCAGGGTGCGAGCCTCGCTGACTCAATTGCCCACGCCAAAGGCAAGGCAACCGCGACAACCGGCAGCGGATCTGGCGACCGGCGCCAACGTGGCCAAGGTGATGGCAAGCTCGGTACCGACAAAGGCGGTCCCGGAGTAGCCGGGCCGACGGGCACCGAAGGCGGCGCTGGCGGCGCGAAGAAGGAAGACAAAATTAAGTCGCTCACCAAGTTTGGCCGGGCAGAAGATCTGAGCCTCTCGGATTTGGACCCCAACGCAGTCGTCAAACGTATTCGAGGCAAGTACTTGGCCGGCATCAAACGATGTCACCAACGTGTGCTCAAGCTTGATCCGAGAGCCCAGGGCAAGGTGACGATTCGCTTCACTGTTGGGCCGACTGGCCGCGTGACCAAGGCGAACGTCAAGGGCTTTGATCCGACAGTCGATGCTTGCATCAAAGAGAGTGCATCCAAGTGGCGATTCTCGGCACCGAAGGATGAAGGCAAGCCGACGAGTGCCGACTTCGAGGTTCCTCTGCTTCTGAAGCCAGGCGCAGCATAGCGCTTGGCACCAAGAGCAGGACCCACTGGGTCACTTCCCACCAGGGTCATGCAAAACGACCCACCGGGTCACAGAGAACAACGAAAAACAGAGCTCGGCAAATGCCGGGCTCTGTTGCTTTCGGATCGTTCGCGCGATGCGCGGGGCTAGAACGCGCAGTCGTAGGATTCGGCTTGTGCGACGAAGTTCTCGCAGTGAGACTCGAGTTCTTCGAAGAGGGGGGCCTGCCTTGCGTGGAAGACCGCCTCCGCTGCTTTGGCGGTGTCCCTATCAACCATCGTAATCATGCCGACTTTGTGAGCCTCCAACTCAGCACGGAGCTCGCGAAGGGCAGCCAATGCACCCGTCGTATCGAGTGCCTTGCCTTCGGCCGAGCGGCAGGTCGCAAGGAGGCGTAGGTGCCATTCCATCTGAGCGACTGCTTCGAATGAGCGGTCATGAAAGTGGACCTCGTCGAGGGTGACTTCAGCCAACACGTCTCGGCTTATGACCTGGCTCGTGTGGTCGTCTGCCGCACTAGTGAGGAAATCGCGCGCCTCACGGACGCTGTCTGCATTCTCAAGAGCACTTACGGGTTCCACTTCTTCACCGTCGCTTCCGCAGGCCAGTAGACCAAGTGATGCAATGACGAGTAGTGAACTTTTGAAAAACTTGTACATAATGAAACTCCTTCTAGGTCTTCTGACCGACCCCACCCCATGCACTACGGATCATGTCCTGGGCCCTTGAGGGAGAAAGCTCCTTACCCGTAGTTTCATTGCGACTTCTCCGAGAGTTTTACGATTGGCTCGCAGGAAGACCGATCGCTGTAGAGAAGGCACACACTGTGCGTTTCAACCTACCTCTCGACATTGCTAGTACCTCTCAGCCCCGGGGGAACTATTCTTGCTTCTCGGCGTCCAACAATTGCTGCTCTCTTCTTGAGTTTGTTTCTTGTCATGGCGGCCTGTGGGGCCAATGACGGCGGAGATAAAACGGTGGAGATGGAACGGTGGACGCGAGTTGCACAGGTGCCGCTTGTGATATCGACGCTAGCAGTGAAGCTCCCGGATGTGACGACCCTGGTGGCGACGCGTGCCCCGACGGGACAATCTGTTTTAACGGTGAGTGCGCAGCGGATAGTTGTGTGCCCTCGGATAGCCCGTGTGAACCAGGGCAAGTCTGTCGGCAGCAATGCGTGCCGCTCTCTGATCCGTGCGAAGGCTCGGACTGTGCCGATGAAGAGACCTGCGTCGAGGGCCAATCCGTCGCTGGCTGTTTTGCCCCTTCTCCTTGCCTCGGTGCGAATTGTGCTGAGGGAGAGTTCTGCAGCTTCGGCGCATGCATTCCGTTCGTTCCCTGCGAAGGTTCTTGCGAAGGCGACTACGCCTGCGCGGTTCGGTGCTTCCCTCCTTCCCCATGCGACGGCATCTGCGACGGCCCCGAAATCTGTATTCAGGGAGCCTGCAATGTGAACCCATGCGCCGACGTTGTTTGCGACCCAGGATCTATTTGCGTGAATGGCGACTGCGTCGACACCTGTGAGGGATGCGACTGCACAGACCCCGAGCTTTGCATCTTCGGAAACTGCCAGGCCTGCGAGCCCGACTGCACTGACAAGGCCTGCGGCGACCCAGACGGTTGTGGTGGCACTTGCAACGGAGATTGCCCGGCTGGAGAGCTTTGCTCTGCTGGCACGTGTGTCTGCGTCCCTGCCTGCGATGGCGCGGTGTGCGGCGGTGCCGACGGTTGCGGCGACGTTTGCCCGGGCACCTGCCCTGGTCCACAAGATGCGTGCAACGTTGGAGTCTGCGAGTGTGTACCGGATTGTGCTGGCCAAGCCTGTGGCGTTGCGGACGGCTGCGGCGGTACTTGCGACGGCACCTGCACGGATTCGGACGAGACTTGCGTCGATGATACCTCATGCCAATGCCTCACCGCAGAGTGCACGGGCGACTGTTGCCCTGCCGGTGAGACTTGCTTCGGCACACCAGAACTTTGCTGTACCGCAGAGCGGTTCTGCGCCGACAGTGGCTCCTGCTGCGGTGCTGGAGAAACCTGCCTCGACGGCAACGATGGCCCTGCTGGCAACGACACCTGTTGTGGAGCGGCTGCCACCTGCGGTGATAGCGGCACCTGCTGCCCCGGCGGCGAGACCTGCTTTGATGATGCGGACACCGTGCCCGGCAATGACGTTTGTTGCGCCAGCGCAGCTCAGTTTTGTTCTGATAGCGGTGCTTGCTGCGGAACTGGAGAAACCTGTTTCGACGACGCCGATGGCGACCCTGGCAACGACACCTGCTGCGGCAGCGGCAACCCATTCTGCAACGACAGCAATGTTTGCTGCGGCGACGGCGACCGGTGCAACGCCGACAACGATGGCATGGCCGGCAACGACACCTGTTGCTCCAGCGCAGCAGCCTTCTGCGGCGACAGTGGCTCGTGTTGCGGAGTCGGCGAGGTGTGCAACGCCGATGGCGACGGCATGGCCGGCAACGACACCTGTTGCCCAAGCGCCAACGCCTTCTGCGGCGATAGCGGCGCCTGTTGCTCGGCCGGCGAAACCTGCTTCAACGACGGCGATGGCGCCGCCGGCAACGACTTCTGCTGCAACTCCGCCTCGCGGGCATGCGAAGACTCGGGAGCCTGCTGCAACAACGGCAACACCTGCTTCGACGACCAAAACACGACCGCCGACGACTTCTGCTGCGCAAACAACACCACAGCCTGCGCCGGCGAATGCTGCCCAAGCGGCGAAATCTGCAACACCGGCACCTGCTGCGCCCCAGACTGCTCCAGCGGCACCTGCGGCTCCGACGACGGCTGCGGCGGCATCTGCGACGGCCCCTAAAGCGGCTTCGAATGCGTCGACGGCGTATGCGTCCCCGACAACTGCGACGGCGGCTGCAACTTCGGCGAACTCTGCATCGGCGGCAACTGCGTGCCGCAATGTGAAGTCTTCGAGACAGTGTGCGGCGGAGGGTGCTGCGGGGCGGGCGAGAGCTGTAATCAGTCCACGGGGCAGTGTTTTATTGGGTAGGGGCTGTCGAGAAAAGGACTCAGGGCCTTCCCTTCCTCGTTGGTACGTTTGGCTCCACCGTTGCTAGGGGCTTTGGGCGACAGTTCAGAAGTTGCAGGGAGTGGTCTGCCCTGCGCTAGGATGGGCGCTATGCTGCAATTTCGCGCCTTAGTGGCCCTTCTCGCTTTGCTTGCATGCTGCAGCTCGCCGAGCAGTTCAATAGATGCCGGGGCAATTCAAGCCGACGGTGGCTTCGACGCGAGCCCCGCGCCAGATGGCTCTCAGGACGGTCCGCCGTTCTCGGGGACTTTGACGGCTGGGAATACGCCTTTGGCAGACTGGACCCTGGAGCTCGATTGGGCTGGTGGTCAGTTCGACGTTGTCACCGATACTGATGGCGCTTTTTCTACCCGCTTGCCCCAGGTCGACCAAGACTACCAAGTAAGAATCGCTCCTCCGTCTGGCCATTGGGGGCATTCTTCGTGGCTTCTCAATGTTGGCAGCGAAGGTCGTACCGACTTGACCTATACCGTGGCACAGGACTCGCTAATGAGCGGTATTAGCAATGTGCTTGGGGACCCAGCAATTTCTCCCGAGTTTGGGGTAGTGAGCCTCGATATTCGCCCTGGAAATGTATCTATCGACGGCCTAGGTTTTGACTTCAACACATCATCTGACCCGATATTCACATTTGGCGAGGGGGGAGTCCCCATCGAGTCCCCGACGTTGCTTGGAGGCGGAGACACTGTCCTTATCTTCGCAAATATTGAGCCTCAGCTTCTACCCATCGCATCGCCAAACCTAGCTGCGTCAGGTTGCAGTCAGCTGGCACCGCCATCAGAGTTGCAAGCGAAAACGATCGTGACTCTCGTCGTTTCTTGCGACTGAGCGCTAGCTAGACGCACACAGGTGGTCGAGTCGTCGCGAATGTTGATCGTAGTAGAGCCAGTTGTCCTTTGCCTCGTCGGCGATGGCAACGAGGGTCAAATCGGGACGCTCTGCAAATGCTCGACCCAGCTCGCTGCTGAGCATGTCTTTGAGCGTGGCCTTCTTCTTCTCTGGCATGCGACCAATGCGTACTGTCTTCAGAAAGGCCCCTTCG
>JAAEPE010000355.1 GCA_024222395.1 Myxococcales bacterium | reverse complement strand
TTCTTCTTCCCAAACATTTCCGACGTCCGTTTCCTCCACCGTGTCGACGTCCGACGTCTCGAGTCGCGCGTCAGTTGTGCGTCAGTTGTGCGTCAGTCGTGCGTCAGTCGTGCGTCAGTGGCTACCGTTTACACTCGAAATTGAAAGTGTCGTTGCAACGAGACCCAGGTGTGAAAAAAATCAGGTGTGAAAAAAATCAGGTGTGAAAAACATCAGCCAACGAGACCCGTCGAGGATGTCGGGCAGTCGGCCAGGTCGTTCGAGCAGCAGCAAATGCGCTGCGATACCGATTCGAGGCCTGGTTCTCCGCAATCGGATAGGCTCCCCGAGTCGGCTCCGTTCTGCGCGGGTGCGTCGTGGGGTTGGGGTGAGGGTTGTTTCAATTGCACGAGGCGAGACGAGACGTCAGCAGAAGAAACGAGAACATACCCAGAAGAACTCAGCCCTGTACGGGGAGTAGTAGTCCACTACCGGAGCATCCGGAAATCCTCTATCGTACACTGCGGTGGCAAACTGGTCGACGAGCCCCAGCACGTACACGCCTTTGGCCTCCGTGTCGACGGCCCGCATGCCATTCTCGTTGCACGGTTCCCCGATTGTTCCGCACGTCTCCTGGCAAGAAACCGGGCCGCACGAGAACACCCAAGCGGTGCCTTCCGCCTGGACAGGCCCGGTGCCTAAGAAATCAACGAGCGGGAGGAAGATGGGGAATCAGAGACAGCGACAGCGATAGAGACAGCGACAAGCAAAAAAACAAACAAACAAACAAACAAACAAACCAATGGGTGCATGATTCATGGGACAATCACGCGACAGCACACACGTACAGGGTCCAGGCTTGCCCTTGGGGGTGGCCGGCACGCAGAGTTGCTTCTTCGAAATCGGGCCGGAAGCGCGGACGAAGCACTCAATGTCGTCGGTCGTCACATCGACGTTGGTAACAACCCCTGGCGCGTCTGCTTTGTGGCAGTCTTCTTGGAGGAGTCGGCAACCACCACGCCATCTCCCAACGGGGCGCCATCGCAGTCCTCCCCCTCCACCACGCACAGCGCCTCGTACTTTCCGATATTGGAGCTCGTCTCAAATTCAATCGTTACATCGGCGTAGTTAAACTGCAGATTCAGATTCAGCGGCGGGGTTTCAGAGCAGTGAGTGAGTGAGTGACAACCGAAATTCATCAACAACGACCGTGTCCGTCCAAGCGTACCGAACCGACTCGAGTTGTAGCAACATTCACAACAGTCGCATCATTCACCACGTACAACTGGAGCAACCTGTCTTCTTCTCCCGGCGCTTGAGCGGGCGTGATGATGTCAACCGAATCGCGAGCGTTCGTGCCGCGGATCGCGACGGCGGAGAGACAGCCGAGCGAGGTGAAAATGAGCGGAAGGGACTTCATGTTGCACGTTTGCTATGTATGGGTATGTATGGGTATGTATGGGTATGTATGGGTATGTAGATGGATATCGTACTGTATGTGTCTCGGTGTGCCTAGGCCGACCGAGGTCGGAGCTCGGATCCGACACACAAGTAATTTTTCGAACCCCGCCGGCCGTGTCTCTCCGCTCGGGTGAACATGAATAACACTGCTGGACCATTCATCAAGTATACAAACCTGGTGGACGACGAGTGGCTGGGTTCTGTGCTGTTTCTAACGAAGAGTGGTGATGGAGAAAAACCAAAAGCAGCACCAGCACCAGCACCAGCACCAACGTTGCGTGTGCTCAGCCCCGGACTCAGCTGCCGGTTGAGACCCGCCAAGCTCCTGGACACCTGCCTCGGCTGGCACTTCTGGCGATTCGAGGTGGCGATCACGCTCGGCCCGGAGGAGACGGCCGTGGAATACGAGGTATCGGGTGACGGCACCACAAGAAGCTCGACGTTCTACATTCAGGCGAAAGGCCAACCCTTCCACCTCGGATACACGAGCTGCAACGGGATCAGCCTGAGCATTCCGGCGGATCACCATGCGCGACAGGATCCGACCTACTGCTGGAGGGATATCTTGCAGCTTCACAAGAAGCATCCAATCCACGTGCTCATCGGGGGCGGCGACCAGGTCTACTCGGACGGAGTTTGGAAGAAGGAAGCGTTCGTGGCGTGGGGTGATCTCCATAGGCATCGCAAGCGCGCCGCGCCATGGACGCAGGAGCATCAGGAGCAGGCCACCGCGTATTACCTGGAGAACTACCTCGCGTCCTTTACTGCGCCGTTGGTGCGCGATGCCTACGCGTGCCTGCCCTCCTACATGATATGGGACGACCACGATATTTGGGACGGATACGGGTCATACTCTAAGAAGTTACAGGCCTGCGAGTTCTTCTCCGGGCTATTCGCCGTGGCAAAGCGCTTTTATCTCCTGTTTCAGCTGCATACGACGGAAGAGGCTGCCAACGCGAACGAGCAGCTCGAGTGGATTGACCAAGAGAAGGCTGACGGGTACCACTCGGTCAAGTCTCTCGGACCGCAGGTCGCGGCCATCGGGATCGATATGCGCTCCAAGCGGACGAAGCACCGGATCATCCCCGAGTCGACGTACAGGATCATCGAGGAGCAGATGATGGGCCTGCCTGAGCACGTCGAGCACGTCATCGTGCTCTCTGGCGTGCCGGTCGTCTTCCCCAGCATTTTCATGGCCGAGAGCATCCTGTTCGGCATGCTCGCGTTGTTCAAGCGCTCGGCGATCCTGCGTCGAGCCGGGAGGCGGCTGGGCGTCCTCGACCAGTTTGACCAGCCGGAAATCCTGGACGATCTGCTCGATGGATGGGCGTCATCAAAGCACAAGGACGAGAGAAACAGGTTTCTCACGTTGCTCCAGCGCTGTGCGCTGGCCAAGCGCTATAGGGTATCGATCTTGTCGGGGGACGCGCACGTGGGGGGCGTGGGCGAGATCTACGGTGCGACTCGCCCACGGCTCCCGAAAGAGGACGACGAGTTGTTCACGTACCAGATCATCTCCTCGGCGGTCATGAACTCGCCGCCGCCTCCGGGCGTCGTCTCGGCCCTGACCCGCACCAACTTTTCAAAGCGAATCAACCACCACACCCGGAGCAAGATGCAAAAGGCGTTCGAGTCGTCATCGACGTCGTCGTCGTCATCGACGTCGCCGTCCTCCTCATCCTCGCCGCCGTCTCGCAAACCGGCCAAGCTCCTCGACCAGAGAAACTGGTGCGAAATCACGGCGACCGAGGACGCGGGCCTCCGCTTCTCCCTGCGGGCCGAGCAGCCCGGGGAGGACCCCCGCTCGTACGATTTTATCGCCCCGAGGTTTCCCACAAGGACGGAATCGTGCGAATAATACGAATCAGACGAATAATACGAATCAGACGAATGATCAAGTCGTGAGTCTACAGCGTATACGACGACGTCTACAGCGTGTTGCAATGCGATGCTTCATTCACTCCACATCGAATAAATATCTACCATCATCTAGTACTGGGCATGCGCCTT
>JAAEPE010000354.1 GCA_024222395.1 Myxococcales bacterium | reverse complement strand
CTGAAGGTGCTGCATGCTCTGTAGACACTGTGGTTTCTCAAGCAATCTCAGAATCGGCTCGACAAAAAGGGGGAAGAGACTGAGGCCAGCGCAAGTATCGTCATTGTGACTGCAAGCGCGGCGAGCGCTCGCACGACCGGCCAGTCCCAGGGCAAGAGCCAAGGTAAGGGGAGGGCCACTAGCGTAATCAGCACAGCAAGGTGTCGAGTGCTCGAATCACCTTCTAGGAGGCGCGCCACGATCAGAACCTCAGCGACGAGAAGCGGAGCTGCGACTTCCAACACGTCACGCATCAGAGCAATTCTGGGGCCAGCGCGCACGCGGCCGTAGCGGCTATGAGTGATGAGGCTTTCGCCGGTATGGCAAGGCGGCGACGATCAGGCCTGCAAATCTGTCTCCAGTGCTTGGCTCTATGTGCGCCCTCGTTGCCTGGTTGATTGCGCGTACTGCAGCTAGGCCGATTGCATGCTCAGGCGTCAGTCGGAGGCTCGTAGTTCTCCACCCGTACGCCCTCTACGAACTCCGGTTTGAGTATGGAGCGTCCCAGGAGGAGGCGAGCGCACTCCTGTACGCCCTCGGTGACTGCGGGATGCGGGTGAGCACAGCGCGCGATGTCTTCGAGTTTGCCACCGAGTTCGATGAGAAGAGCCATCCCCTGGATGCAACTACTGGCCTGGGGCCCCACGACGCGGAGCCCGAGGACCGTGTTGTCCGGAGCTGCGAGCAGCTTTATGAAGCCGTCCGTGTTGCGCATGGCGACGTTTCGGCAAATGAGATGGTTGGCGATGGATGCTACCCGGTGGGCGACACCGCGCTCTCGAGCCTGTTGTTCGCCGAGACCGACCGACGCGACCTCGGGGGATAGGAACATGATCGTCGGCAGGGAGCGGTAGTCGATGGGGCGGGGAGCTATGCCGAACATGGACTCAACCGCGAATTGGCCCTCGAGTTCGGCGACGTTGGCCAAGGCCATATCCGCTGTTGCATCCCCAGCGGCAAAAATATGCTCAACATCGGTACGAGTTTCTCTAACCCGAATACCGCCGTGCTCATCCCGCCCGACGCCGGCTGCTTCGAGTGCGAGGCCCTCGAAGTTGGGCACTCGGCCGATAGAGATTAGAGCGCGCTCAGCAGAGAACTTTTCGAGGCTTCCGTCGCACTCCACTTCGTATTCGACGCCATCATCCGTCGCCACCAGGGAGCTCATTTGGGCGCGCCGGTGAATCGTAACGCCCATCTTCTCGAACGCGGAAGCGACACTCTGAGATACATCCTCGTCCTCGAAGGGGAGGATGCGGTCACGCCGATCGATCATAAAGAGATTCGTTCGATCGTAGTGACCAAATATCGTGGCGTACTCGCAGCCGACAACACCGGAACCCACGATGACAAGGCTCCTGGGGAAGTCCTCCCACGACTCGACGTGGTCACTCGTGATGATGCGCTCGCCGTCGATGACGATGCCCCCTGGCACTCGGGGCTTTGACCCCGTGGCGATGAGAAAGTGGTCGGCCACAACGGTGCGCGTCCCTGTCTCGCACGCGACTTCGACCTCGCTCGGGGAGAGGAATTTGCCGCGCCCGTGTATCAGCTCGATGCCCGACTTCCCCAAGTGCTCAAGCTGAAGACAGAGCAGTTCTCGACGCTCGGATACTGCCTCTTTGACCGACTCCATGACCGAGGCGTAGCTCACCTCGATCTTGCCGGCCTTGAAGCCGCGCCCGACCTTGCGAGCACGAGAGTAGTCCATGGCCAGGTGCCACATGGTCTTCGAAGAAAGTGCGCCGGAGTGCAGCCCGGTGCCCCCCACGTGCTTCGCCTCGACCAGGGCGACGGTCTTGCCCAAGTCATGGGCTCGCATTGCCGCTGCGTAGCCTGCGGGTCCCGCTCCAAGAATGCATAGATCGAATCGGCTCATGACTCTAACCGCAGCTTATGGGATGGCGGCGGATATTCAAGGTCTACTCCTCCTCTTGGTCCACGAGGGCGAGGGACTACTTGCCGACACGCAACGCACATGATGGTGCTTTCTACGGCTCGTGGTTCTTCGCCCCCGGAGATCGGGCGAGGGCAATCAGGGGTCTCACCAGCGCGGAGACTTGGTGTGCTTGCGAATAAGGACGCTCAGTGCCTTGCCACCCTGGCGTCGCTTCGCGACGTCATGCCGCCTCTCGTTGTGCTCGAGTTCTCGAAGCAATTTGAAGTAGCTGTCCACCCGGGCTTGTGAGAGTTTTCCACTGTCCACGCTATCCTGCACGGCGCAATTGGGTTCAGTTTTGTGGGCACAGTCTCGGAAGTCACAATGCTCTGCCAAGTCTTCGATGTCGGAGAAGCCCTGAGAGAGCCCCCCGTCGCCGTCCTCAGGAGCGAGTACACCGAATTCACGTATGCCCGGGGTGTCAATGATGAGACCACCGGTCTTAGGAATAGGAATGAGTTCGCGCCGGGTCGTCGTGTGGCGACCTTTGGCATCGCTCTCGCGAATGTCGCCGGTAGACAGGCGCTTGGCTCCGAGTAGCGCATTTACGATGGTTGATTTGCCGACCCCCGAAGAGCCGACCAGGACGGCAGTTTGACCTGGACCGACAATGTCGCGGACCCTATCCATGCCTTCGCCAGACACGGAGCTTGTGCAAATGATCTCGCAGCCGGCCGCGGCATCAACCACCGACTCGATTGCCGTATCAGTGTCCTCTGCAAGGTCGCACTTCGTCAGCAAGACGACGGGTGTTGTGCCTGCATCCCAGGCAGCGATGACAAAGCGTTCGACTCTCTGCGGGCTGAAATTCTCGTTCATCGACATGGCGATAAGCGTCCAATCCACGTTCGAGGCGATGACTTGTTGTGCACTTGATTCACCGACTCGCTTTCGCGCGAAGGTGGATCTGCGTGCGAAGCGATAGTCGATTCGGTTCTCATGAAGCGCCACCCAGTCGCCGACTGCAATTGCATCACAGCCTAGGTGGCGCAGCCTGCCCGCGAGAGTGACTCGCAAGGTCTCAGAGCCCAAGGAAGCGTCAGAGGCTGCTAGATAGCTATCTCGGTCGACAGCGATGACACGAGCCGGGCGAAGCTCGGAGGCGTGGGTTGTGTATTCAGTTTGAAGCTGGGGGGTCCAGCCGAGGGTAGATAGGGAATTCAAAGCGTGGCTCCGCGAAAGGGGATGGGCCACCATTCCAAAGCCCCTGCGCAGGGCGAGGCATTGCACTCCGACACGCAGCCCCGGATTGAAGGGGGCACGGGCGCATTCGGGCAAATGTGAAATTGTGGCGAACTAGGACGACTGTGAGAGTCGTGCGCGCGCAATGGGTGTTTTGAATTTGAGCATAGGCACCTCCCCTGGGTGGGAACGATTCAGAGAGTTGTATGGGTGGCAGTCCTGGTCAATCGATTCTTCGCGGGCAGATTCGCCAGAGTCTGTGTCAAGTGGAAGGTCGTGTCAAGTGGAAGGTCGTATCCCTACATGCGAGGCGACTGGTGTTGCCGGCAGGCCGGCTAGGCGCGGGGCGCAAATTCTAGGTCAGCCGTCATTTCGTGGGAGACTGCGTCCTTGAGCGACACCGCCTCACGCCTTCGGATTTGGATTCAGGCACCCCTGGGATTCTCTTCCGGCGTGCCGATCTACCTGACCGGGAGCACGTTATCTGCGTGGCTTGCGACGGAGGGCATCAGCACGAAGGCCATTGGCTTGTCTTCGTTGGTTGCCTGCCTTGCCCTACAACTTGAAGTGGTTGTGGGCGCCGGTCCTGGACCGCTACAGCCTGCCGTTCCTGGGCCGTAGGCGAGGTTGGATGGTGATCTTCCAGCTCCTGCTCGTCGTTTCAATTGTCGTCCTGGGCGCCGTGGACGCTCCTGTGAACGTGACTACGGCGGCGATTGTCGCCATTGGAGTGGCCTTCTTCTCCGCTAGTCAAGACGTCCTGGTCGACGCCTATCGAACGGACCTCTTGAGCGAGATAGAGCGTGGCAAAGGCGGTGCCACCCATGTGACCGGCTAGGGCTCGGCTTGGTTGTCCCAACGCTCGCACTTACTGCGTACTATTCCGTCGCGGGAAAGCTTGTGACGGACGACGAGTGATTGGGCATAATCTCGGGGAACGCGTCGCCAGTCATGCGGCCAGGCGAGTATCGGGGAGCGCTAGCGAGATGGTGGTCGAGAGCGCGACGAGCACAGTCGCTGCAAGGAGGCAGCTTCCAAGCCCCGTGGACTGGTAGAGCACGCCCGAGAGCAGGGTGCCCGCTAGCCGTCCGATCGCATTGGCCATGTAGTAGAAGCCGACGTTGAGTGAGACCTTCTCTCCCTTAGAATAGGCGAGGATTAGGTAGGAGTGCACCGCGGAGTTTATTGCGAATGCAACGCCAAAGAGCCCTAGGCCACCGAGCACCACCACGTCTACCGGCATGTCCAAGCGCAGCGCAACGTATATGGCGAGAGGTACCAGAGCCAAGATGCCACCCGCGACCTGGGCGACGCGAGCGTCGTTGATTTGCTGTCGCCCGAGATAAGGCAGGAGCTTTGGCGAGAGGGCTTGCACGGCCCCGTAGCCAACGACCCAGAGTGCCAGATATGTGCCGATACGTAGGAAACTCCAGCCGAGGACGTCGGCGAGAAAGACGGGCAGGGCAACGACGAACCAGATGTCTCGAGCGCAGAATAGGAAGAGCCGCGCAGCGGACAGCAGCTTGACAGCGCGGCTGCCTCGCAGCGCCTCGGCGAACCTCTGCTTTGTTGCACTCGCACCAATAGACCGTGGCAGGGATAGGGCGACGAGAAGGGCTACAGGCGCAAGGCTCGCCACCATGCTCCAGAGAGCGAACCGAAATCCTAGAGTGCTCAGAAGTACGCCGCCGAGAAAGAACCCAAGCCCCTTGAGGGTGTTCTTCGACCCGGTGAGTAGTGCAACCCACCGAAAGAGCCTGCCGCTATTATCCTCGGGGACCAGTACTTTGATGGCGCTCTTCGAACTCATCTTGGTGAAGTCCTTTGCGATACCCGAGATGCCCTGGGCAAGTACCACGTATACGACTTGCACGGCGAGGTCCCATTCGCGACCGAGCCCGGAGAGCATGATGAGCGCGCCAATCTGAAGGCTCAGACCGAGGAGTAGCGTGAAACGAAGACCGGTCCTGGAGCCTATCCAGCCACCGAGGAGATTCGTGATGACTCCGAAGACTTCGTAAAGGAGGAAGAGTAGAGCGAGTTGGAAGGGCGAATAGCCCGCTGCATGGAAGTAGCCTAGTACCAACATCCGCAGTGCACCGTCGGTGAGCGTGAACGCCCAGTACGCCCCGGTGATGACGAGGTAGTTGCGAAGTGCTGTGCGGTCCTCGGTCATGATCTCTTGCGTCACTTCAAGCCTTGCGCGATGGCCTGGCCAAGCTCCGCCATGCGATGGTGGTCGTTTATGCCGACAACGACGTTGAGCGCACCGTCTTTGACCGGTGCTGAGACGATCACCTTCTTCACTCCCTGCGCGAAGTAGGGGGCGAGGCTCTCCGGGGTTCGAAATGCGCCGCTGCACTCAAAGACGATGTCGATGCCGTGGTCGGCCCACGGTACAGCCTCAGGGGTGTCATGGCGGGTGTAGGACAGCGCTCTTTCGTCTACATGAATCGCATCATCGGTAGCGGATGGATCTTGGCCCCAACGTCCATGTAGCGAATCGAACTCCAAGAGGTGCGCGGCAACCTCGGCCGTACATCCGGGCTCGTTCACGTGAACGAAGTCGAACTCAGGCGCTTGCCATGCTGCTCGGAGTAAGAGGCGTCCCATACGCCCTAGACCATTGATTCCTACTCGTGCTGCCATGTTCTTCTCTGGGCTCAGAATTTCTTCGATGCGCTCGGTCCGAGCCCGGCGAAGGTAGGAAGCGCGCGAGCTGCAGTCAAGGCGAGGTGAGTGCGCTTATTTAGCAGCAAACTTCTCTTTCACAGTTGTGTTCAAGCACATTGCCACGGCGGTCAAGTTCAACTTGGCAGCAATGCGAGACTCGGGATTTGAGAAGGCTTCGGCCCCGCTGCACTCGCGTCTTGGCGCCAGAGAGAGAGGCCGAGAACCTCGGCAGCCTGGGCCTGACTCATCCCCTCAACCTCGACGAGCTCCAGTGCCTTGCGGTATCCCGCTGGCAAGGTGGCAATCATTGAGCGTACACAGCCGCCGAAGGCGATGGCGCCCTCCGTGGAGGCATCCATGGAGGGCGCGGCGATTTCGAGCAGTTCCTCGTAGTCGATGGTCTGCATGCTCTCGCCGCAGCATTCACACGATCGCTCACTCGCAGGCACGAGGGCGGTAGCGACGACAATCCTCTCCAAGTCAGGCGAGAGGGGCGAGCGACCGGGGTGGTTGGGGCGTTTCTTTTTTCCTTTGCCGCTCTCGCCGGCGGACGGCGCAGGCGGCGAGTCTTGCTCGTCCGGGGATGGCGGCGTAGGAACGTCGGGCTCGTCACCACCTTCCTCGTCGTCACCGAAGGCCAGCGCGAGTTGGGCCAGGTTCTCCGGGCTCAGCTTCTCGCTCTTGCGGCCGTAGAGCAGCCGAGCATGCTGTTTGACGCGAATCTCAAGATCGCGCACCCGCTCGCTGAGCTGGTCGGCTTCTTCCACAAACTCGCCCGCTCGCGCAGCTTTGGTCTTGGCTCGCGCAGCTTCGGTCACGTGTGCTTGTTCGAATCTTCTGCAACTTGAGAGGTGGACTCGCCATACCGAAGTCCTTCTCCTCTGTCACAGTCGTTCCGAATTACAAGGCCGACGTGGTCCTCGCTGGGAGTTCAGTTGCTATCGAATCTCGCTTGTAGCGTTTGTGCCGTCGCACGCGCTTGGCATCAATGCCTTCCAGGAGCATCGCCAACTCACCAGCGTCGATCTCAACCGTGTCTACATAGATGCGAGTATTCGCTCCCAGACTCAGCATGATGCAAGCACCTCGAGCACCATCGCAAGCGAACTTCGATCGAGCCCACCCGCCATCCTGATTTCGTGGCCACTGCGGGTCATCACCCAAAGCTCACCATATTCAGTCGCTCCTGACCGCCGAGAATCCGCGGTCCCTGCAGCCACCTGGACCTCCACAAAATCAGAAGGCTGTCCTGCGGAGCGGGTGCGATGAGGCTTGCGTTGCTCGTCTGGCAGCGCCGACCAGCGCTGCAAAGTCGCTGGGCTTATGCCCTAAGAGACAGCAAACGCCCGGCCTGAGAGTCCGCTAGACCGTCGAGCGAAAAGAATGACCGAGGATGGTGAGTTCTGATTTTTCGAGTGCAAGGCGCGAATGAGGAGTTTGCCGGGGCAAATGACGAAATGAGCAACGCTGCAATCGGGAAAGCAGGATCATCAGGCCGATCATTGTTTACG
>JAAEPE010000353.1 GCA_024222395.1 Myxococcales bacterium | reverse complement strand
CTAGCGCCGCGGGCGTCGAAGAGGCCCGCCCCCAGTTCACAAAACCCCTGGGCGCAAATGAGACCGCTGCCGCATGGCTCCTCCTCACTGCAGGCGAAGCCCTGCCCGGACTGCGCACCATCCACCGTGCAGCTCGCAAAGACGAGTGTGCATTTCGCGAGAATACGCAGCACTAGAACGTACCTCGCAGTTGAATCGAGGACGTTCCCGCTCCATCGGTCGTCGGCACCAATACAGGCTGCCGCTCTGACTTTCCTGAGCTTTCGCGCCAGTAGAAGTAGGCAGAGGCAGCGGCCAGTCCACAGGCTCCTGCGAAGCTCACGTTTGCCCAGCGCGCTCGCTGTCGTGCGGTATCTTCGAGTGCCTCGGCCTCACTGAAGAAATGGTCCTGTGGAGTCTCCAATACCAAGTCCAAGTCGCTCTGCGCATTCTGCGAGGCCACACCAAACCTTACCCCAACCACCGCCATCGTTGCGCCGCCGGCGGCCCACACCCACCAACGCGACCAGAGCGGAGGCGGCTCGGCTTGTGTCCTAGGGGCGGCGACCTCTCCGACCACCGCGCTCGGCGGCGGTTGATACGATACTGAATACGTTGCCAAACGATTGCCATGGCTATCAAGCAATGACACTTCAACTGTATTCGAGGCCCCCGGCAAATCGAAGACGGCTTTGCCGGAAGCAAGCTCGCTACGCACCCGCGCTATCTGTCCCTCGCTGCCGGCGTAGGCCAACTCCGCATGTTTCGCCATGCTCTGAGGATCCGCCACTAACTGCAGAGACACTCGTGCCGCCTTCGCATCCACAGTGGCTTCCGCCCTGAGGGACAGTCCATCGAGGTTCTGCCTTGCCGTAGTGAGCTCTCCAGAGATCTTTGGAGACACGAACTCGCCGAGCTCGGCTTCGGGATTGAGAATCAGGAGTTTGGTGAAGGCTTCGCGAGCAGCCGCGGCCTTGCCAAGGGCAACCAAGGCTTCCCCTTGGAGGCGGTAGCACTCGTACAATTCTGTGGGGGCCAAACCTCCACTTGCGATAGCGGCGTCAATGGCGGTCAAAGCCTTGGGAAACTGCGCTCCTTCGGCCGCGGCCCGAACTTCCGTGAGGGCGGCGGACTCTGTTGCTGAATCCGCGTGGACGACCGCGCCTCCCAATGAAGTCACCAACCCGGCAATTCCCACGAGCCATAAATTCCTCTCGCAGCGCGCCATCGACCTCCACTACAGCAGGAGAGCTATAGCTCTCTACCAGCGAAGTCTGCCGAGATTCTTGGTGCGCCCCGGCTTAAACCTCAGATTCATTGTTTTTTTGGCACCGGTCGCGGACACCACACGGAGCTTGTGAGCACCGGGTTTGAGCTTCACTTTGAAGATTGGGGTCACTCCCAGCTTCTTGCCGTCGACGTAGATAGTTGCGTATGGGGATGAATCGACAGTGAGATACGCGGAGCGATTGTCGACCTTGGGCACCTCGATCGCCGCTGGAGCCGCGTCTGGAGCCGCCTTCACATCACCGGCGTCGGGTGTTGGTTTGGCGACGATGGGGATACTGCCCGCATCGTAGACGATGGCAGCCGACGCCATCTCCCTGTCACCAGCAGCACCTGAAGTAGCTGTGTCTCCGCGAAGAAGAGCGAAGGCGATTACAACAAGAGCGCAAACTCCGATTACGGGAAGCACCAGACGTGCCGGGCTGGCCGGCACGTAGTGAACCATCTGATCGGTATGGCTAATCGCCCGAGGAGGAGGTGTGTTCGTTTCGAGAGCAAGGTCAATGGCAGCTTGGCGCGCGGGTTGAGTCGAGGCGCGAGGCCGAGTCGGATGCTCCGCGTTGACGTGCGTGTCCTCCTCGGGGCCAACAATCGCGAGCCTCTCAGAAATATTCGCGGTCAGCGCTTCGCGAGTTGCGAGCTCTTTTGAGAAGGCTAATCGGATGTGTTCGCCGATTTCCTCTTGCTGAGCCTCCCCGTTTCCAAGTGCTTTGGCGAGCGCATCGTGGAATTCTATCGCCGTCGCATACCGACGATCCCGATCTTGCGAAAGCGAAATCTTCACCACCGCAGCGAGTTCGTCCGACACGTCGGGGCGGATGTGCTGAATGTCGGGAATGTAAGTCTTGGTAATCGCTGTGAAGGTGAGGAAGTCTGTGTCGCGGCTAAAGAGACGCTTGGCAGTGAGAGCTTCCCAGAGAACGATACCCAGCGAGAAGACGTCGCTTCTACGATCGACCTCCTTGCCCAGAATCTGCTCGGGTGACATGTAGGAATTCTTGCCCTTGATCGTTCCCGTGCGAGTCTTCTGCGTTGCGCCTCGCGCCTTTGCAACGCCAAAGTCGAGCATCTTGGCCACACCCTCCGTTGTCACGAGGATGTTTGGGGGGGAAACGTCACGATGCACTACGTCGAGCAACCGCCCATCACGAGACGTGAGTTCGTGAGCGTGGTGAAGGCCTGTGGCACATTGCATCACGACGCCGACCGCAATGCTCACGTCCACTGGCTTCTTCGTGCGCGCCGCGCGAATTAGCATGCGCGATAGAGGAACGCCATGCAGATACTCCATCGCGATGTAGTACGTGCCCTGCACGGCTCCCGATTCAAAGACGCGGCAAACATTGGGATGGATGATCTGTGCGGCGAGTCTGCCCTCATCTCGGAACATCGCGATGAAGCGCGACTCGTCTAGGAGGTGAGGCAAGACTCGCTTTATGGCAACCAGCTCACGATCGCCCTCGACCTCGCGCCGGGCAAGGACGATCTCAGCCATGCCACCGGTGGCGATCTTGCTCACCAGTTCGTAGTCGCCGAAAGCCCGCTCTGCGGGTGGCAGCAGACTTCCAACGCTCACACTCACCCCTGGAGTATACGGACATTCGCGGCTCGGATGCTGGAAGCCGAGGAGATCAGTTCTCGGTGCGGGTACCCGACCGGAGAACGAGGGCCCTGGGCAACTCACCCCGCTTTACCGCCTCCTCCAGCACCTCCCCGTGATAGTGGATCCGCTCTAGGGCGCTACTATCCCCGGCAAATTCTTCGAGAAGTTCCGAATACAGCTCTCGGCTCTCGTCGTCATCGGGCCCTGCCTGACCGCCAATCAGTGCGGCAAGCTTTGCCAGTGAAAAGTGCAGCCACGGCTCGCCGCCTACTTCTCGTGCGACGTCATCGAGGTCTCCGGCAATTTCTGGCAGCAGTTCTGGAGCCAATTCAAGAGAGAGGGCAAACGCCTCGACGGCTTCTGCAGGACGTCCACCTACAAGTAGGGTATCTCCGTAACAGGCATGCGCGTAGGCAGATCCTGTGTGGGAGGCGAGCCCCAACCAGAACTCGCTTTGCTCGGAGAGCTCACCGTCCACGAGTGCCTGCTCGGCGCCCCACACTCCTCGCAATACGCTTATGAGGACCTTCAGGTCGGAGTCGGCTAGGGGTTCCCCATCAGGGAAGAGTGCCAATAGATCTTTGAGAAAGGCTGCACTGTCCGAGTAGATCGAGCGACGATAGAAGAGTTCTGAGATTGCCTCGCCATGCTCTGAGGGGGCGTGCTCTCCCCCAGAGATACGCTCGGCAATGCGATGGAACCACTTCACAGTGTCACAATAGCACTATCTCATGGCGCCTTGGCGCGAGCCTTGGCGGCTTTGAGTAGGCCTGAGCGGTGGTTGTTCAGCGTTCCCCACTCCAGATAGTGCCATTGGCTTCGATACTCTAGGAAAAAACCGGCCATATCACGCAGATAGCGAACAGCCCCAGCTCCCCCCTCCTTGATGTCACGCTTCTCCCAGGGGTCGAGCACAAGGTCGAAGATCTCCTGTCGACCATTGTAGTCGGCGATCAGTTTGAAGCGCTTGGAGCGAATACTGTAGCTGCGACCGTACTCTAGCGAGACGACGCGCTCGGTCCAGGGCGCCTGGCGAAACGCCAAGGGAAGAACGCTCTGCCCCTGGATCTCGGACGCGGGCTCGACACCAAGCACATCGAGAACCGTCGGTGCTATGTCGCGATGGCTTGTCACCGTTTCGACCATGCGCACGCCGCCCCCCAGAGCCTTCCAGAATATGACAAAGGGAACGTCGCCAAGCTCACGATAGTGGCCGAAAGCGTGACCCATGCGCCCGTGCTCGAACATGCCCTCGCCATGGTCGGACGTAAGAACGAGGGCGGTATCCTCGAGGAGGCCAGCATCGCTGAGGCCAGTAACGAGGCTTCCGAAGCACTGATCCCAATACTCCGCCTCGCCGCGGTAGAGCCCCTTTAGTTGCTTCCACTGTTGTTTGGAAAGAGTTGTCTTGCCCGAGGCAATCGCGCTGAGAAGCTCGCCTCCAACGTTCTGTCCTACCGGAGCGGGCCACGGACCATCATAATAGTTCTCAGTGATGCCCTTGTGATAGCGATATGGGGTGTGGGTTTCGTAGGGCAATGACGAGATGAAGAAACGCTTGCCATTGGCATTTTGAGACTTCGCAAAGTCCAGCATCATGGATACGAGGGTGCTGCAGTCATTGCTCTTGCCCTCCTGCCCAGGTTGATGAAACTCCGTCCACTGCCCCGGAGCCTCCAGGCGGCCCATGCCGAAGGGGTTATTGCCGTAGTAGCCCGCAGAGATTCCTGCGTTGACAGCCTGGGTGCTGATCATTGGTGTGCCCGCGCGCAGCTTTCCTCGGTCGCCGTCGACACCGTGCACCCTCGGTATCATCCCTGTTTGAATACTGCCGTGGGACGGTGGTGACGAGGGCGAGGCAGCCTGGTTATTCAGGAAGACGACGCTGCCCTCGGCGGCGCGAGACATCGCGTTGGGCATCGCGACGGCGGCGGCCTTTCCATAGACAGATTCGTAGAGGGGAACATGGTCTGAGCGCAAAGCGTCGACCACGAGCAAGATGACGTTCTCGGCTGCCTTTGGCTTCGCAAGGCTAGGTGCCGTCTTGAGGGCAATGCGGGGATTAGCCCAGGCGCCACTCGGTGAAGCAAGGAATTCGAGACGCACCAACTGCCCGGCAAAGGCCTCCAGAGATACCTGCTGACGTTCTTCTTGTGAAGGCGAAGCCGGGACAATGGTGTGTCCTTGTCCCTTTGCGTCGGTGAGACGAACTTCGAAGTCGCCCTCACCCTTGGTGTGAAATTCGAGCCATGCGTTGGATGGCACTTCCACAAACTGCAGCATGCGAGAGAAGCCGGTCAATGCCTCTCCCGCTCCGACCACCGGCTCAAGGTACTTCCCGGGCTCTTCAGTTATTGGCGTGCTAGCACCGATAACCTCGATGGAGTGCCATAACCCGTAGGACGCAGCTCCGCTCGCGGTGCCAGCCTTGCCAACATGTAGCTTCAGCGCGTTCTCCCCTTTGCGCAAGACTCCTGCAGGAACCGGCAAGCGCAGATCTTGCCACTCGGCAGCTAGGTTCGTATTGGCTACGGTCTTGCCGTTCAGAGAAATACTAACGCGCTGCCCTGAGGCTAGGCCATGCACTCGAATTCGAAGGACAGAGCCTTTGGCGACCACCTCATCAAACCAGCCGAAGCGCAGAGTCGATTGTCGCTGGGCGAGCACTCGCCCTACGGTGCCAGCAACTTTGAGATTGCCTTTCCAAGGCCGGGCGTACTCGTGGTTGTATTTTCGCATGCCCTCGGACGCGAGGGGCAGGAGAAGCCCATCGCGGTAGAGGTGCCAGAGAAAGCGATTGGCAACCAAATCCACCTCAGGAGTATCGGCTAGATCAATAACTGCCTTCGTTTGCGCGCCCTCATGCGCCACGGATTCGTCGTCGTTCGCGAGTGCCCTCTCACTTGGTACCAATGGCACCGTCTTCGCCTTGGCTTGCGAAGCTCCGGCACTAGGTGCGCTATCGCCACAGCTAGCGCCGAAGGCGAGAGAGCCGAACCCGAGAGCAAGAGAGAGAAAGACGAAGCGCATACGCCGATGATGCGGGCCCCTCCACTAGCAAGGCAAGGCGAGTCGGCACTCGCAGATCTTGGCGTGGCTCCTCCACACCCGATACTGCGACAATCTGTCCTAGTTCTGCGACACTCGAGTCGGCATCGAGCTTGCGGCGCCAGCATCATAGGCTGAGGCGTTTGCCGCTGTGTGCCCCACTTTGCCAACCCTATAGGTTACCCCTACCATTGGCCCGCATGAAGGCCTGGCGAGTTCACGAATGCGGCGAGATGGCGGGCCCTGGCGGCGAGGCCGCCACACTGCTGCGATCGTACATGCGGTGGGAGCAGTGCGAGGATCCACTGCCGCCCGACGCCGGCGTCGTTATCGAAGTAGGCGCTGCGGGCCTCAACTTCCCAGATCTACTTCTCATGGCGGGCAAGTACCAAGTGAGCCCGCCCTTGCCCTTTGTGCCGGGCATGGAGGCTGCGGGTACCGTGGTCGCAGTTGGAGCGCAGAGCCGATACAAGGTTGGGCAACGGGTCATTGCAAACGGAGTGTGGGGTGCCTTCGGCACTCACATGGCGGCCCCCGATACCAAGACATTCGCCCTACCGGATGAGATGAGTGATGGGGACGCCGCGGCGATCCACGTCATCTACCAGACTTCGTACATGGGGCTGGTCTATCGCGCCAACTTGCAATCCGGTGAGACCTTGCTCGTTCACGGAGGCAGTGGCGGCGTGGGCACCTCGGCGATACAGATTGGCAAGGCCCTTGGCGCCAGAGTGATAGCAACGGCGAGCAGTGCCGAGAAGCTCGAAGTCTGCAAGCGCGCCGGCGCCGACGAGCTCATCAACTACAAAGAGACGGATTTCGTGGAGGCCGTCAAGGACCTAACCGATGGCGAGGGGGCAGATGTCATCTACGACCCGGTAGGCGGAGATGTCTTTGACAAGAGCAGTCGGTGCATCGCCTTCGCGGGCAGGCTCCTTGTTATTGGTTTTGCCAGCGGACGAATCCCAGGGATAGCCGCGAATCGAATCTTGCTCAAGAACATAAGCATAGTGGGCCTGCACTGGGTTAACTACAACATCAAGGCTCCCGAGCTCGTTCAGCGGACTCATCTGCGTATCCTAGAGCTGTATCGAAACAAGAAAATTCGGCCCCTCATATGCTCAGAGAGGCCGATGACTGAGCTTCCTGAAGCGCTCGCGCAGGTAGCTGAGCGGCGCTCTTGGGGCAAGCTCGTCGTTGTCAATCAATAGGCCCGCCCTGGGCTTGCACCCGAGACAAATTCGTCCCAGATTTGCCACGAACTATGAAGGTACTTATCACAGGCGCCGGTGGACAGCTTGGCTGTGACTTGGCGGCCATGCTCAAAGAGCGCGGTCACTACGTCATTGCAACCGACATCGCATCACGGCCACATGCCATCTGCGCAGACCAGTGGCATCACCTAGATGTCACCGACAAGAACTCGGTAATTTCCCTATTCCGCCAAGATGAGCCGGAGGTGGTCTACCACCTCGCCGCCATTCTCTCGGCGCGAGGCGAAGAGATTCCTCAGCAGACCTACAAGGTCAACGAGATTGGCACGTTCAATGTGCTAGAGGCGTGCAGAGAAGCTCACGTGCGCCAGCTAATGTACTGCAGCAGCATCGCGGTCTTTGGTCCAGGCACCCCCGACCCAACTCCAGACGATTGTTTCTTACGCCCGACGACGATGTACGGCGTGACGAAGGTCGGCGGAGAGCTGCTAGGCAACTACTACAAGTCGCGGTGGGGCTTTGACTTCCGAGGCGTACGGTTCCCAGGCCTAATCTCGGCGGCACTCCCCGGCGGAGGTACGTCCGACTATGCACTCTTCATGTACGTCGACGGCGTTCGCATCGGCGCCTACGAATCATTCTGTCGCCCCGACACTCGAATTCCTCTGATGTACATGCCCGATGCGCTGCGAGCCATTGTCGAGCTCAGCGAAGCTCAGCGAGAGAACCTAGGTCGCTGCGTCTACAACATATCCTCCTTCAGCCCCGAAGCGCGAGCGATTGCCGCAGCCGTGGCGAGCCACGTGCCCGATGTCAAACTAACCTTCCGCCCAGACCCGGGACGACAGGCCATTCTCGACTCCTGGCCCAATGCCCTGGACGACACCTGCGCTCGAGACGATTGGAGTTGGAAGCCCGAGTTCGATCTAGAGGGCATGAGCGCCGACCTCATTCCCAAGATTCGCGACCTGCTCGATGACCGAGTTCACACTCCGCGCCCAGGCCGCTTCTAAACAACGAAAAGGTAGAGAACATGTTCAACAAAGCACGAGAGCACTTCCAAGGCGTACTAGACGAAATCCGCGAAGCGGGGCTGTGGAAGGAAGAGCGCATCATCGAGTCGCCGCAGGCAAGTTCCATTAGCGTTGGACACGAGCACGTCATCAACTTTTGCGCGAACAACTACCTCGGCCTCTCCAGCCACCCACGACTCATGGAGGCCGCTGCCGCCGCACTCAAAGAGCGTGGCTACGGCATGTCGAGCGTGCGCTTTATTTGCGGGACACAAGACACGCACAAAGAGCTCGAGTCCGCGATCAGCTCCTTCCTCGGAATGGAAGATACAATCCTCTACACCTCGTGCTTCGACGCCAACGGCGGTCTCTTCGAGACACTCCTCGGTCCCGACGATGCCATCATCTCCGACGAGCTCAATCACGCCTCTATCATCGATGGTGTGCGTCTGTGCAAAGCACAGCGCCATCGCTACAAGAACGACGACATGGAGGACTTGGAAGAGAAGCTCAAGGCCAGCGCGACAGCCCGCATGCGCCTCATCGCGACAGATGGCGTCTTCTCCATGGATGGCACCATTGCTCGTATCGACAAGATTTGCGACCTCGCGGACAAGTACGACGCCATGGTGATGGTCGACGATAGCCACGCCACAGGCTTTGTGGGCAAGACCGGCCGCGGAACCCACGAGTACCGAGACTGCATTGAGAGAGTCGACATTATTACCTCGACCCTTGGCAAAGCCCTTGGCGGCGCTTCGGGGGGATTCACGAGCGCGCGCAAAGAAATCGTCGACCTACTCCGAAATCGCTCGCGCCCCTATCTGTTCTCAAACACGTTGGCGCCGCCTATCGTCGGAGGAAGCATCGAGGCTCTGAAGCTGTTAACGGCTTCAACCGAGCTTCGAGATAGGCTCGAGGCGAATACACTACGCTTCAGAGAAGGTATGAAGACCGTGGGTTTTGCCATCGCAGATGGAGACCATGCAATCGTTCCAATCATGCTTGGCGATCCTCGTCTTGCCGTGAATATGGCAAAGATGCTCCTCGATGAAGGCATCTACGTGATTGGCTTCAGCTACCCGGTCGTGCCAAAGGGTAAGGCGCGCATTCGCGTGCAAATCTCAGCGGCGCACACGGAAGCCGAGGTCGACGCGGCCATTTCAGCCTTCGCCAAAGTGAAGAGCCAGCTAGACCATCGAGCGAAAAGAATGACCGAGGATGGTGAGTTCTGATTTTTCGAGTGCAAGGCGCGAATGAGGAGTTTGCCGGGGCAAATGACGAAATGAGCAACGCTGCAATCGGGAAAGCAGGATCATCAGGCCGATCATTGTTTACG
>JAAEPE010000352.1 GCA_024222395.1 Myxococcales bacterium | reverse complement strand
CGACCTCACGTTCATTGTCGGTGACGCGCAGAGCTACGATATGTAGCGTGACTTGTCATCAAGGATGGCGTGGATGCATGCCGGCACGCGCTTGCCATCGATGAGTAGCGACTTGCCGTGGCAAACATCAGCATGCCAAAACTGCCCCGCATGTTCAGCTTCCGCTGTCGAGACGAAAGCTCTATCACAAGCGCATGGCGGGCCATTCTCAATCCTTTTCGTTGACCAGGAACCACCCTTATGATCCCATCTTACAGAGTTGGCAACTTTTCCTATCAGCACTTCCGCCAGGGACATCTAGTCTGGTTGCCACCAGCTCTGAGTGGACAATTGTGGCTTGTTCGAAAGACTCTTCCTGCGATTGGCTATCGGCCTGGGAAGACAGGAAGAGCCTCGATCTCCGATCTCTATTGGCGGAAGTGAGCGCATTTGCGGCGGACGCGGATGGTGAGATGTATCTCTTGTCAAGAGGCGGGGGAATCTACAAACTGGTAGCGAAGTCACCATGAGTCGTTTCCTCCTACTAGCGCCGTTGCTCCTCGTCTTCGCTGCGTGCCATACGCCGCCAGATGAAGCCTGCAATCGAGTGCGATTCGGTTGGCCCTTTCTTGAACTCGATCCCAACTCGGATGTGAGTGCGGAAGAGGGGATCCAAATCGACTTTGATGTTCGCAGTGACTTCAGCAGTGGCGTGGAAGCGAATCTCTTTCTGCGTCTTGGCGACTCGGAAGAGCAGGCTCTCGTCGGAGAAGCCACGAGTGGCTCGGACGGGTTGCTTTCATTTCAAGATGTGAGCGTACCCGAGGGGGAAGTTGTCTTCATCGTCGAGGCCCGCGACGACTGTGGCCTCCATCGCACTGGCAAGCGCGTCTTTGTTTGGGACGGTCTTGGTTTTCCCGCATGCGACCTCGGCCTCGCCACGGAGCCTACAAGGCCAGCCGATGGTTCGATTCCAGTTCTAAGTTCGGAGCACGACGAGAATAGTGGCGAGGATGGCATGCAGGTACGCATCGTGGTCGAGACCGGTCGGCCAGATATGGAGGTGACGCTCTTTGCTCGCGATCGAGAGCAAGGCGAGAGCCGAGAGTTTTCCGTTCCAAGTGGCGCCTCTGGGCTTTCCGAGATTCCGCTCACCCTGCCCGCAGGTGAGCAGGCAATTCGTGCAGTGTGCTATTGGGCTCCAGAAGAGCTGCGAGTCAATACTGCGACGTATCTCTACGATGTTGCGACGCCCTAGGCCGTCGCAGCGGCTGCGGCGACCCGTCTCGAAACGAAGAAGCCCGGACTGCAGAGGAGCCGGGCTTGGTGCTAGCCTGAATCGATCACTTTCGGTGAGAGATTCAGGCTGGTTGACGCCAAAGCGTCAAAGGTTATGAGCGTTTATGGTTGGCGAGAGAAGAGACTCTCCCAATCAGTCTGTAGTGGGAACCTCGGCAAGGTGGAAGGTGTTGTTGTTTCATGTGTGCATCGCCGAAGATCAAATTGGAAGTGGGTGGTCGTCGGCGATTGGACGCAGATTTCAGTGCCGGCCAGGTTAGCCGCGATGGCGGCGGACTTGTTCTTCGCTCGGCTGATCAGCGTTTGCGTCTGAGGCAGCGACTCGCAGATTGTTTCACCGATCACCGGAGAGCAGACCTCGTCGACCACACGGTGCAGGAGCTTCTGGCGCAGCGCATTCTTGGTCTTTCTTTGGGGGATGAAGACTTGGGTGACCATGACGAACTTGCGAAGGATCCAGTACTAGCGATAAGTCAACATTGTCTCTGCAAAAGTGGTTCACCCCGCATCCTCGGGTAGATAGCGTCGCCCGGTCTCCCACTCCTCGGAGGTT
>JAAEPE010000351.1 GCA_024222395.1 Myxococcales bacterium | reverse complement strand
TTAGAGTCCAACACTGTGGCTCTGTCGCGGTCAGTGTGTGCGCGTTTCGCCGGCCTTCCCGGCCGGCGTTCAAGCACCTCTACGGGTTGGCAGCTCCAGGCGTTGAAGTCGTTACGAATGCCCAGTCGGTGTTGGCATCATCAGAATCAGTGCTGTTTGCGTCGCGGCACAGAGAGCCCACCATGACGTTGCTATCTTCGGCAACCAAGGCCGTACCTTCGACGAAGTCGAAGCTGCCTGTAGCACTTCCATCTACCGCGCCCGCAGTGACACTGCCCTCGTAGGACAGGGCATCGAGCATCTCGTCGCTGTTGCGATCGTACAAGCCAACCGCGTCTGGACTGCCGTTCTGAACGTTGTTGCTAGCCTCCGAGAACGCCAAAGTGAGTTCGGTGCCAGGTACGGAACCGAGGACTGTGCTGGTGCCGACGACTAGGTATTGTCCCACAGCCAGACTGCCCAAGGAGTCGAGGTCAACTCTGCCGTACTGCATGTTAGTGCTGCCATTGACAAAGACGAGGCTCAGCCCGGTTAGGCTTTGCACCGCGCCGCTTCCATTATAGATCTCGACGAATTCGCCTTCGTCTGCCTCCGCTTGGTCATAGTCGACTTCATTTATGACCAGGTCGCCTGCGACGACCTCGACCATCGCTGCAGCCATAGAGTCTCCCAGTATCGCGGTGATGGTCTCGGTGCCCACGCCTGTGCCAATTGTGACGTCAAAGTTCGCTGAGAGTTCGCCTTCGAGTACGGTCACGCTGGCTGCCACGCTGGCCGACGTTCCGGGGGCCGCGGAAAGGCTAACCACCTCGCCGCCGGCTCCGGCAGGAATGTCCAGACTCACAGAGAGGGCGACGCTGCTATTGGGGCTAGCGGTCGTTGCATTTGGAGTGAGTGCGACAACCTGCGGGACTTCAGCTGCACCGACCACTCGAACATCGGCCATTTGCGTATTACCATCGAGGGATGCGGTAAGAGTTGCCGCTGCGATTTGCTGACCGTCGACCATTACGGCGGCGCTCTGTTCCCCTGCGGCAACGGTGACTCCGCCACCAACAACCGCGAGGCTTGTCGGATGCGAGGAGACCACCGCAACGAAGGTACTCACGGTAACCGAATGGCTAAGCTGCACCTCCACGGCCTCCGGCCCCGTTGCCGAAGCGAGAACGCCCTCGCGAATGAAGGAGAGAGCGGGCGAGAGGCCGACGAGTACTGGGTCTCCAAGGACCACGTCGGACTCGTCACGAGGAAGTAAGACCTGGTTGCCATTGCGCAGGGCGAGCACGCCTGTGATGGATGGGAAGTTCGCACCTAGAGTTGGGAAGGGCGAGATTAGAAAGAAGACATCATCGATTCGAAGCGCGGAATCCACCTCGAATTGATTGGTCGGAGCGGCATCGCCTATACCCGGCGTCGGGGCAATATCGGTAACCGCTACATTTTGTACCTTGGCGAGTACCGCCTCATAGTCGTTGGCGACCGTGCCACCGGCCTGTGCTGCTGTGAGAACTATTGGCGCAGGCAGGGCATTGCCCGAAGAGAGCACGACAACGGTTGCGTTTGAGAGCTGGACTTGTCCGAAGAAGTCACCGATGGAGGCCGACGGGTTGATGTCGACCCTATCCCCTGCGCTGAGGTTCACGCCGCAGTCAGCATCCGGGTGATAGACAAAGACGCCGGAGTTTTCGACATTGGTAAAATCGAAATCGCCAGAAACAGTCTGCATGAAGAAGCCGGTGCCGCTCATGCAGGCAGTGACCAGCTTGTCGCTAAGAGAAACACTACCGCTCGCTGTGCCCGTCTTAATGTCGTAGATGCTCGCTTGGCAGGCAAGAGGCGATGGATTGCTGAAGCCTGGGCAAGCATCGCAAGCGTCGCCAATTCCATCGGTATCACCGTCTTCTTGACCGGCATTGGCATCATTGGGGCAGTTGTCGTCCAATCCGGTGAGGCCATCGCCATCTGCGTCAGTCGGATCAAAGAGCGTGCACTCGGTCGTGTCCGCATCTAGAGGGCAGGGATCGCAGCTGTCACCAAAACCGTCGGAGTCAGCGTCAGCTTGCTCGCCGTGATCGAGAACTCGGATGGGGTTAAATATGGTGGGGCAAAGATCGTCGTCATTGGGGATGCCGTCGCCATCGGTGTCAGTAGCCGAGGGAATCCCTGAGTAGATCGAAGACGTCGCGACGCTCATTGGCCTGCTGGGTACACAGCTCGGCTCGTTGGTGGGCTCGCCGCAGAAGAAGTCAGGGTAGGCATCACTGTTACTACTCTTTAGCTCTGCATAGTTTTGGCCAATGTCGTTCTCGGCACAAAGGCCTCGGTTGGAACCGCAGACGTCAATAACGTCACAATTGCCGGTACCAAGCGCATCGACCACACTCTCTTCACCGTAGAGCACTTCGCCGCCGCGCATGACCATGACCGAGTCCTGTGCACGGGCATCGATGATGGCTCGGTAGTCTGGGTTTGCGGAGCCGTCGAATATGGCGATGTCGGCGACCATGCCGGCAGCCAGGGTGCCAATGACGTCATCCGTAGCGGAAGCGATGGCGCCGTTCTCGGTAACCATGCGCCAGAGATCTTCATCAGAGAAGTATCCACCGAGGTTGTCTCGGTTGAAGCCGTCGACGCATGCAAGTTCGCGCTGCATGTTCATGGATCCGGTGGGCACCCAGTCGGTTCCCAGGGCAATGACGACACCAAGGCGGTCGGCCAAGGCGACACGAGCGGTCTCGCCGTAGAGCGTGATGTTGGAGCGCGGCGACCAAATGAGTTTGGTCTGAGCATCCGCCATGAGTTGGTAATCGACGGCCTGTAGTCCAACGCCGTGGATGAAGGCACTCTGAGCGTCGACAAGGTCTTGCCCACCGTTGTCACTGGAGCTTGTGCAGATAAACTCGTTGCGAGCTTCATCATCTACGCCCTCGGCGATGTGTGGGAAGTAGGCATCTTCGCCTGCTAGTTCGGCAGCACTGAAGATGCCGGGGTAGGCGCAGCTATCGTCCAGTTGATCGCCGCCGGAGTCTCCTAGCGGGAAGGTGTCGTATTCGACCTGTGGTTGCCCAAGCCCTTCTTGGGCACTTCGGTCGAGGTTGCGCAGAAAGCCATCGGTGCTGCCCGAGCCAATGGTGGAAGTTGCACCGCCGATGAGAAAGCGGAGTTCGGCCCACTTCATCTCATCGCCACTTGCGCTTCCCTGAGAGCTAATCTTGGTGTGGCCTCGAAGGCCCTTTCGCCAGTCGTGGCGATGCTCGTAGCGCTCGCCGGTGTCCGTATAAGGATCATTCTGAGCGAAGGTAATGTGGTCGTGGCTGTTGATAAGGCCCGGAGAGATCACGCCCTCGGGACAGCTCACCACGGTGGCGCCAGTCGTGTCGCAGTCGCAACCCACGCAGCTGATGAAGCCGGCGTCATCGACCACGACGGTGCCGCCGCGGTAAATGCCGCCGGGGAAGAGCACATCGCCAATGAGAGCGGTGGTGTCACCGCCGGCAGTCACCTCGCAGGTGCCGCTCGCCAAAGGCTCGAGGTCTGTACAGACAATCTCTGTGGCTTCTTGCTCGCAGCCTGCGGAGCAACCGTCGCCAGAGGTTGTGTTGCCGTCGTCGCACTGCTCGCCAATGCCTTGCGTGCCGTCTCCGCAATCGCCTTGCGTCTCGGTCTCGCACGTGGCGGAACAACCATCGCCGGGAGTTGTGTTGCCGTCATCGCAGTCCTCGCCGGAGTCGACGAATAGATCACCGCAAACGGCGTCGCTGTTGTTGTCGTCGTCGCCGCCGCAGGCGCTCATGACACAGCTCAGGGAGAGAATGAATGGGAGAAATGCCTTCATCGACGTGGAGAATAGGCACAACTCTCGCGAAAAACCTATCCTCTCTTTCTGTGGGTTCTGTGGGTGGGTGACGACCGCAGAAACTCTGGGGGAGGCGCTATCGCTCACAAAGACCACCAAAGACCACGTGCTCCCATACACAGTCGCCTCGAAATGAGGCTGTGGCCGCGAAATCCCCCGTAGGGGATAGTGATAGGTTCGACGCTTTTCTCGATGCGTCGTTCGCAGCCCGACTGAGCCGAAGCCCAGAGCTGCAAACCACCTTCGGCATCAAAACGGATTACGGCAAGTGGGATAGTAACTCCGAAGCCACAGCGAAGAAGGACCTTGCCCGTTGGAAGAAGGAGCTCGCGCAGCTCCACGACGACTTTGATGTCGATGCATTGGATGAAGAATCCAAGGTTAGCTATCGCCTCTTCGAATACTATACGCAGAAGCAAATTGAGGGTCACAACTGGCGTATCTACAACTACCCGGTCAATCAAATGCACGGGTTGCAGGCCGAAGTGCCGGTGTTTCTAATCAATTATCACAGGGTTGAGAGCAAGCAAGACGCAGGGGCATATATCGAGCGGCTCCGGGCCGTACAACCACTCTTTGCAGAGTTGGAAGAGCGCCTCGCCCGGCGCCCTCAACTAACTAGGCATCGTGGCACCGGCATTTGTCTACCCCCATGTCCTCAGGGATTGCGAGAACCTCGTGGTCGGGGTGCCATTCGATGCAAGCCCAGGCGACAGCACGCTGTGGGAGGATATGCGCAAGAAGATCGAGTATCTCGCCTTGCCCAAAGAGGAGCGGGAGACGCTTCTCGCAGCGGCGAAGGACGCACTCGTGATATCAGTCGGGCCCGCATATCGCTCGCTCGCCACATATCTTCGAGAGGAGCAGAAGCGTGCGGGAGATGAGGACGGAGTGTGGCGTTTGCCACAATGCCGCGAGTTCTATCGATTTGCCCTGGCGCGCACAACCAGCAGGGATATGAGCGCGGACAAAATCCACGAGCTCGGCCTAGCCGAGGTTTCTCGCATTCACAAAGAGATGCGAGTCATCAAGGAGCAGACGGGATTCAATGGATCTCTCTTGGAGTTCTTTGAATTCATGCGTACGGACAAGCGTTTCTACCTGCCCAACACTGATGAGGGGCGGAAGGAGTACCTCGAGGGGGCGACGCGAATCATCGATACGATGCGCTCACGTCTCGACGAGCTCTTTATCACCAAGCCCAAGGCAGGCATTCGGGTCGAGCGAGTCGAGGCATTCCGAGAACAATCCGCTGGCAAGGCGTTCTACAGCGATCCAAGCCCCGATGGCAGCCGCCCCGGAACGTACTACGCGAATCTCTTTCGTATGGAGCGAATGCCGACCCACAAAATCTAGGCATTGGCGTACCACGAGGGTATTTCCGGGCACCACATGCAAATCGCGATTGCCCAGGAATTGGAGAGCCTGCCCGAGTTTTGAAGGCATGGTGGATACACCGCATATGTTGAGGGGTGGGGGCTATGCTCAGAATACTTCCCAAAGGAGATGGGGCTATGCGAAGACCCATACTCGGACTTTGGACGGCTGGCGATGGAGCTTTGGCGTGCGTGTCGTCTCGTCGTAGATACAGGCATTCACGAGAAGCGTTGGACTCGAGAGCAAGCAATTCTCTGCCTTAAGGAGAACACACCCAATCCCATGGACGATGCCGTAAACGCTATCGAACGCTATATCGTCATGCCTTCGCAGGCGACCGCGTACAAGATCGGCATGATGGAGATTCTTCGACTTCGAGAAGAAGCGAAGGCAACGCTCGGAGAGCGTTTCGACATTCGAGAGTTTCACGAAGTTGTGCTTGGCAGCGGACCGGTGCCGCTGGCCGTGCTGGCAGATCTCGTGAATGTCTGGGTTGCTGATAAGGCTAGCGACTGAGAGCTCTCGCAAACACTTGAAGTGGAAGGCTTTGCCGGCGTGCGCTTCGATATCGGCAGAAGATACGCAATCTGATGCGAGCCTGGGAGGAGTGATGCGCTCGAGCATCTGGCGAGTGGGGGCAGGGAGGACATGGGACGTCGCTTGCTGCAATGTTCCTGGTCCTATGCGACGATGGCGCCGATGTTCACGACAAGCATGAGACTGGCCGTATCCCTATTTCTCTTTGCTGGCACCGTAGCCTGCTCTGGCGAGAAGAAGACGGAGGTCGAACCTGAGAAGAGTGCCATAGCCGCTAGCGCAGCATCCGCAAAGACTGTGGAAGCCCCTACTGCGACCAAAACCGCTGCGGACGCGCCTGCGACAGACACAGGCCCTGTGAAGGAAGGGGCGACCAAGGAAGCCTCCGACGAGAACATCAAGAAGATGGCTGCTCTCGCCAAAGAGGCCTGTGCCTGCAAGGACACCGACTGTGTGGCCGCTGTCGAAGCGATCGCCAAGACCGAAATGACGGACGGGGTTCTGGAGGGGCTGATGCAGTTCCACAAAGAGGAGACCACGTTCTTCTTGGAAGAGATGATGAAGTGCTCCCTCACGATGGCAAAGCAGTCGAAGGACCCAGAGAGCGAGGAGGAGCCACAGGAGGCACCAATGCGCAATCACCATGGCGTGCGCTTGCCACGGGCGCCTACCGAGTAGGCAGCACTTACATAAGGGAGCAGCTCCCCCTCCTTGGCCTAGCGAACGACGAGGACGGAGTAGTTCGCGTGTCGGACGGTAGCTTCGGCCGAGCTCCCAAGGAGCAGTCGTTCTATGCCGCGACGACCATGACTCCCCATGACCACCATGTCGTCGGCATCTTTCTCCAAGGTCTCGTGAATGCCTCTTCGCCGATATCGTTGTCTAGACCGCCGAGCGTAAACAATGGGTGTAGCTCTGACTATGACACCTTAGCGCCCGAGTGGCAGCCGAACCACGTTGGCTAGAGTGGTGACCTCCAGGCGGTACTTGGCCGCGATCAGTGCCCAAGCACGATCGAATCGCTCACTTTGCGCCCAGCTCCGGAGGGTAAGGACTGCCTGTCCGCCTTCTTGCCCCCATCGCATACCGCTGTTCTTCATGCGCTGGGTCACCAGAGTTTTGCAAGCCGCC
>JAAEPE010000350.1 GCA_024222395.1 Myxococcales bacterium | reverse complement strand
GGGTGTAGATCTGACTGTGACAGCGGCTTCGTAGTCATTCCATGGGCCTAGAAGGCCCTGGTGCGCAGAACGAAGCACGTCGAGGCAACGCCGCTAGAAATTGGGCCAATCTCACCGTTGCACACCAGGATTCGGCTCCTCGTAGGAGTCCGCGAGGCTGAAAGTGTCATAGTCAGAGTTACACCCAATCAATTTATCTTTATAGGTAGGCAACCGACTCGGGCGACTTGTGCACGACGTCAGTGGCACCTGCTCGCAGGACTTCCAGAGTGGCGTCGTAGCTCTTGCGAGGCGTCAGTTACGATGATTGAAGTGGTATTCGAAATCATCTGTATCGAGGTAACCGTATCGATACCTGCATTGGGATGGGGTGTATCGAGGTCGATGACAGCCACAGAGAAGAAGCGTGTCTTGAGAAGCTCCCATGCGTCGGAAGGATCCGCGACGCAGGTCGCATTCATCTTCGCCTCTCCCGCGAGCGCGGCGATGCCATCGCGGACGTTCTCGTCCTTGTCGATGACAAGAACTTCAGCACCGATGACGGCGCGCCCGCTTGCGGTCATCTTGCTGGTATTCGATGGTTCGCTCATTTCGGTGCCTGAAATTCGAAGGGCCAAACGAAGTCCAGAGCTTCGCTCCCACTGGAGGGAAATGTCCAACTGCCGACCAGGGCGACCAGGCACCTTGCCAACGCTTTTGACCCAGTGCTGTTGGACCGGACGCGAATTTCCCTGGCAGAACCGTTGGGCTGAACGGAGAAGTGCAAATCGACACGCCCCTCTAGTCGCTCTTCGTCCTTGGGATTGATCTGTTTGAGGGCACCTTGGTAGCAGCGGCCAAGCTGACTCTGATGCCTCTCCACCACTAGGCCTATTTTGCCGGCGAGTACTCTCACTTGCCGAGCCTCCTCTTCTTCGCTGAGTTGGGGCTGCACCGTGGCTCCGGTGATGCCCGTGTCTGCGTCGGGGACATCGCCAATTGAGCTTGGCGAGCTGGCGGCTCCTGCGTCGAATTGGTGGATCGATGGCGTAGGTTCGAGTGCCGGAGGGGGCTCCGATGCTGCTGGCGGCGGTTGTGCTGGTAGGTCGTCCGCCACGGCATCTCGTCCGTCCGATTCGTCGTTCGTGCTGCCATTTGCTCCTCGCTCTGGAATCGATTCGGCGCGAGAGCCGCGGCGCCCCGGGCCTTTCCCCAAAGCAGACCCGGGCCGAGGACCAGCCTCGGGACTAGCGAGTTTCTTCGTGCCCTCGTCCGCTTCGCCAAGCTCCCCCGAGCCCGAGGTCTGGTGCACGTTGGTCCCGGCCGCTGACCGGCCCCGCTTATTCAAGTACTCAAGGAAGAGCGCAACGCCAGCACCAACCATAAGCAGATTGAGTGCCAGAACCATAGCCAACCTGATTGTTCGTGCGCCCTTGGACACCGGGAGCTCGAAAAGCGAAGGCGAAAGACCAGCCTCCGTGACAACTGCGCTCGCCCTCGCCTGCGTGGGAGGCCCTACTTGGGAGATATGAATATTCTGGCCGCAGACACCGCAAAACTGAGATTCCGGTGGAATCTCACCGCGGCAGTGAGGGCAACGCATGGGCCAGCTATCCTAGCAGGAAGAACACCGAGCTTGAAGATCACCGGCAATGAAAATGATACGATTTGCAGGCCTGTAGGGCCCGTGCAATGAACAATCAAGTCTTCGAACGCGTGCTTGGTGCAGCCAGACAACTGGGTGCATCTGATGTCCACCTCAAGGCGGGACTTCCGCCAATCTTTCGCATCAAGGGCGAGTTGCGCACTGTGCGAGATGTGCCAGCGCTGAGCAAGGAGGCCATTGCCAGCTTTGCGGTGGCGATGATGAACGAGAGGCAGCGTGCCGAATTCGAAGATAATTGGGACCTGGACCTCGCGTACGGAACGCCCGACGGAACTCGGTATCGCGTGAACCTCTTCCAGCAGCGGGGCACCGTAGGAATGGTGTTGCGTCTGATTCCCCCCGAGGTTCCCGAATTCGGAAGCCTTGGTCTCAACGACGGAATCCTAAAGCTCGCCGAGAACAAGCGAGGCCTCATTCTCGTAACCGGCATCACAGGCTCAGGGAAATCTACTACCTTGGCCACGATGGTTGACTACATCAATCAGCGCAAAGCCTGTCACATCGTGACTGTCGAAGATCCTATAGAGTATGCATTTCGCGACAAGCGCTCCGTAATCAATCAGCGAGAGGTGGGCTTCGATACCCGCTCCTTCTCAAGGGCTCTACGCGCCGCACTCCGACAAGATCCGGACGTGATCTTGGTGGGCGAGATGCGTGATATCGAGACCTGCGAGATTGCCATGACCGCCGCCGAGACGGGGCACCTTGTGCTTTCTACCTTGCACACGGTCGATGCAACCGAGACCGTCAATCGCATCATCTCGATGTTCCCTACGCACCAGCAGATCCAGGCACGTCTATCGCTGGCGGCGGTTCTCCGTGGCGTGGTGTCCCAGCGACTTATCGCAAAGACCGACGGCAAGGGCATGGTTCCCGCCGTGGAACTCATGGTCACCACAGACCGCATTCGCGAGATGATTGAGGACCCGGTCCGCACCAGGGAAATCCGAGACGCCATCGCCCAGGGCAAACACCCGTACGGCATGGAGACGTTTGACCAGGCACTCGCTGTATTGGTGAAGGACCGCAAAGTGACGTACGAGGAGGCAGCCAAGCACTCATCGAGCCCATCGGATTTTGCTCTTCTCTTCCGTGGCGTTTCCGGCGCATCGGAGAACTGGGAAGGCCAGGACAAGAGCAAGAAGCCCGAGGGCGATCAGGGGTTCGAGATCGATCGTTTTGGAGAGTAGTTTATGCCACCCCCCCGCCCCGACCACGCATCTAGTTTAGAAATTGCATCTCGCTCACCTCGCATCTTAGTTATGCTTGGAGTCCTTCTCTCACTCCTGGGTGGGCTGGCAAGCGTCGCGAGCGCCAAACCTCGCGTTGTGGTTCTCCCGTTCGAAGGGCCCAAGGCACAGGCTTTCCAGAAGAAGGTGCAAACCGTGGTCAAGGGTGCCGCAAAGCTCATCCCAACCAGTCGATTCGAGAGCGCCAGTCACAAGGTGAAGCGCTTTCGCCCGAATTCAAAGGGCTACAGGGCAGTCGCAGATCGAATGGAGCTAGACGGCTTCGTCGAAGGCGAGGTCACCCGCAAACGGGGCAAGTATCAGCTGACAGTTTCATTCCGCGGAAGCAATGGTCGGATGCTCGATGGGGACGTCGTGATTTCGGCCAAGCGCCCCGACCTGAGCAAGAACGAAAGCCGGAAACTGCGCCGTGGCGTTCTCAGACACCTTCGGTCTCTCGATGGCGATGACGACGATGACGACAGCTGGGACGACGACGACAGCTGGGACGACGATGATGATGATGATGATGACTACGATGACGACGATGACGACGATGATGACGATGATGACGATGATGACTACGATGACTACGATGACTACGATGACGACGATGACGACGATGACGACGATGATGACGATGATGACGACGATGACTACGATGACTACGATGACGACGATGACGACGCTGACGACGATGACGACGCTAACGATGACGACGACGACGCCGACGC
>JAAEPE010000349.1 GCA_024222395.1 Myxococcales bacterium | reverse complement strand
GTTGCCCATTCGCTCAAGAAGTTCCTCACTCGCTGCCGGAGTCATTTGCGCCACCAGCCACGCCGCTTGCTTAGCGGCAATCGGCGTCCAACGGCCGTCGATGATGCCCGTGTTTCGATCGAGGGCAGCGAAGCTACTCCGTCCATGAAGTCATGCAAGCTATCAAGCGCACTTTGGGGAGAATCAGTCGAATGTGGAGGGAATGCGATGTGAAGGGACGTTGCGCTCGATGCCATGCCCTTCTAACCGACGAGATCTGTGGGCCTGAGTTCCTTCGTTAGCCCACCGACGAAGTAGCGCAACACTTGGTCGCCACACTCCCGATAGTGCTTGTGCCCTTCCTTGCGAAAAAGCGCACTGAGCTCGGCCTTGGACAATTGAAAGCCGCCAAGTCTGAGGTAATCGAGCATGCCCTGCTCTTTGAGATCGAAGGCGATACGCAGCTTGCGGAGCACCATATTATTCGTTGTCGCGAGAATGGGCGCCGGGGGCTTTTGCCCGGGAGCGAGTTCGCGCTTGCCGCGCTTATGAATGATGAGTCCATCGAGAAATGCGCTCAGTTCTTTGACCGTTGCCAGTGTGAATTCCGGATCACTCTCGCGATGCAAGATTCCGCGAACTTGCTCGTCGGAGATGTTATGACCGCCGAGAGACATGACGCCTTGTACATCACGATTGCGCATGCTGAGCGCGTAGCGCAGGCGACGAAGTATTAGGTTGTTTTCCACTAGTTTCCCTCGAGTGCGTGCTTAAGAACTTTGAAGAGGTAGGCTGTATCTTTTGCGCCGCCCTGCTCGCGAATGGAGTGCATGCTGAGCATGGGATTGCCAACATCGATAGTTCGGATTCCGAGTTCGCCTGCGGAGATTGGCCCGATGGTCGATCCGCACGCGAGATTCGTCTTGATGACAAAGTCTTGAAACGGCACGTCCTGGGAGGCGCAGAGATCGCGAAACCATGCGGTGGTCTCGCCATCAGTCGCGTAGCGCTGCTCGACATGCTCTTTGATGACGGGGCCACCATTTAGGACTGGAGCATGATTTGGCTCGTGCTTGTCGGAATAGTTAGGGTGTACGGCGTGGGCCATATCCAAACTGATCAGCCTGGAGTTGGGAATCGCCCGCTCCATTCCCCCTGGTGCCTCCCCCTGGTAGTTGCGTTCGATCCGAGCAAGGGCATCTTTGAGGAATGCGCTCATGGCGCCGCTATGAGATCGGCTACCGACTTCCTCGTGATCGAACAAGGCAATTACCTGGGTGCACTCGGCCCCCCCTGCTTGCAGCAGCGCTGCCAGAGAGACAAAGCAGCTCGCCTGATTGTCGAGACGAGGGGCGAAGATGAAGCTCTCGTCGATGCCTCCTACGGTAGATCTCTGAAGACCCATGAGCCCAAGGTCCCAGGAGATAATCTCAGCCCCGTCCATTTCCGAGCTGAGCCACTCTGAAAACGTCGCAACATCCTCGAGCCCAACCATCGGTGGCAGGTGCTTCTGCTTGTCGAGCACCATGCCCTTGGAATTGACATCTCGATTGAGGTGAATTGCGACGTTGGAAATGCGGGCAATTGGCTTGTCGCAGCGGAAGAGGCGCGCCTCGGGTTTGCCGCCCGCGCCCCGCACGTAGACCCGACCACTGATGCCAAGGTCTCTGTCCATCCATGTCGCCAGGAGCACGCCGCCGTAAATCTCGACCCCCCATTGTCGGTAGCCCGATTTCTTCAGATCGGGCCGTGGCTTGATGCGCAGGTTCGGAGAATCAGTATGTGCTCCCAAGATTCGAAACCCCGCAGCAGCGGGCGCGGCGGTGCCTGCGCGATACGCAAGTAGCGACCCCGACCTGCGCAGAAACGCCTTTTGGCCAGGAGTAACCTCAATCGGCGCAGCGCCTTCGTCGACCTCGATAAAGCCGGCAGCCAATAGTTGGCGAGCGGTTTCTTCCACGCAGTGAAAAGGCGAGGGGCTGGCCTCGATGTAGTTCAGCAAATCGGCGGTGGCGGTATCGGGCATCTTGGGCGCAGGATACGATGCGCCAATGCCGAGCGCCACCGAGATACCCGCCCCCGTTGCGATCAAGAGGCCCTTCACCAGCACCCACCACGGGGTTTCGCGATCGGATCCGTATCACTGGCTTAGGGACCCAAACTACCCAGAGGTGGATGACGAGGAAATCCTCGCGCATCTCGAGGCAGAGAACCGCTTCTACAAGGACTATATGGCTCCCCACGAGGGTCTTGCGGAGGAGATTTATCAGGAGATCATCGGTCGCATCAAACAGGACGAGTCGTCAGTGCCTCACAAGAACGGCCCATACTTCTATCACTGGAAATTCTCTGAAGGAGCGCAGTATCGAACTTGGCTGCGCCGACGTGAGGAGAGTGATACGGCGGCAATTCTGCTGGACGAGGTCGCACTCGCAGAAGGCCACGACTACTTCCGTCTCGGCGGTCTATCCATAACGCCTCAGCACGACGTACTTGCATGGTCGACCGATACGGACGGTTCAGAACGCTACACAATCTCCGTCAAGACGCTAGAGGATGACGATAGCCCGGGTCGAGTGCACGCCGACCACATAGAGGGCACCTCAGGATCGATAACGTGGGCCGCGTGTGGAGAGAAGTTCCTCTACACCCTGCTCTCGAAAGAGCATCGTCCCTACAAAGTCATGCTGCATAGACTCGGCGAAGAGGCATCCGAGGATCAGTGCATCTATGAGGAGAAGGACCCAAGTTTCTTCGTCGCAGTCAGCAAGACATCATCGCGCCGGTTCATCACCATTAGCTCAGGTGACCATGTAACAACAGAGATGCATCTCGTCTCGGCAGATGCACCAGAGCAGGCTCTTCTACTTGTCGCTCCGCGAGAGGCAGGCAAAGAGTACTATCTAGACGACGGACCTGGGAGCTTCTTGATTCGCACTAACGACAGTCACAAGAATTTCCGGATTGTGACAGCCCCCTTGGGGGATCCAGGCAAAGATCAGTGGAAGGAAGTCATCCCAGCCTCCGATACTCACTACCTCACAGATCTGAGGACATTCAGAGACTTCTTCGTAGTCGAGGAGCGAAAGGACGGCCAAGAGCAAATCCGAATTCGCGACTGGGATGGGAAAGAACACTACATCGCGTTTCCTGAGCAGAGTTTCAGCACGGGCCTCGGATCCAACTCCGAGTACAAGACCCAGGTCTTGCGAATCGGCTACGATTCCATGATCACGCCGCCATCTGTCATGGACTACCACCTCGGAGGCCGCAATCTCGAAGTACTAAAGGAGCAGGAGATTCCTTCGGGCTACGAGAAGAGCGGCTACCGTACCGAGAGGCTCGTCGCAACGAGCCACGACGGCACAAAGGTACCCATCTCCGTCGTCTACCCGAAAGACTACAAAAAGGACGGTAGCCAGCCTCTCCACCTCTACGCCTACGGCGCGTATGGCTTGGCAACACCTCCGAGCTTTTCTGCTGCTCGACTATCCCTGCTAGACCGAGGCTTCGCATATGCCATTGCCCACATTCGTGGCGGCGATGAGATGGGTTATCACTGGTATGAGCAAGGCAAGCTACTCTCACGCACCAACACCTTCCATGACTTCATTGCCTGCGCTGAGCATCTCGTCGCAAAGGGTTTCTCTGCAGCCGGGAGTATTTCAGTTTCCGGTGGTTCGGCCGGCGGCACTCTCATGGGTGCGGTAGCAAATATGCACCCCAACCTGTGGCGAGCGGTTGTTGCTCACGTTCCCTTCGTCGACGTGCTCACCACGATGCTCGATGATACGTTGCCACTGACCCCGATTGAGTGGCCGGAATGGGGCAACCCCATCACCGACAGAGAGGCCTTCGACTACATCCGCTCGTATTCGCCCTACGATCAGGTGAGTGCCCAAGCCTATCCACATATGATGGTCACAGCCGGGCTCAATGATCCGCGAGTTACCTATTGGGAGCCGGCAAAGTGGGTCGCGAAGCTGCGCGAGCTCAAGACCAACGACAACCGACTCATCTACAAGACCAATATGGGCGCAGGCCACGGAGGCAAGTCGGGGCGCTTCGAGAAGTACTTTGATGTCGCCGAGGAGTACACATTCCTGCTGCAAACCCTCTAGTGCTAAGACTCACTCAAGAACAACTACCACGCGAACCAGACCTGCCATTAATCTCAAGATTTGAAGCTCCCTTCTCCTTGCTGCGCTTTGCTTTGCCTGCAGTGGCTCATCGCAACCCCACTCGCCCACGCAGGACATCGTCGCCAGAGCAGAGCCCTCACAAGAGCTGAGCAAGCTCTACGAAGAACACTTCGAGGCTAACCTGGGGCTCAATCCGAGTGGAGCGCAGGCGATCGACGACTACCGATTCAACCACCTGCTTGAGAACAATTTGAGCGATGAGCACATTGCAGCGAGCAAGGAGCTCAACGATACGTATGGGTGTAGCTCTGACTATGACACCTTAGCGCCCGAGTGGCAGCCGAACCACGTTGGCTAGAGTGGTGACCTCCAGGCGGTACTTGGCAGCGATCAGTGCCCAAGCACGATCGAATCGCTCACTTTGCGCCCAGCTCCGGAG
>JAAEPE010000348.1 GCA_024222395.1 Myxococcales bacterium | reverse complement strand
TTCCTTTTGCTCCATGTGATCCAATATGGTGTTGCTTGTCTCTCCTGCGCGGATGATAGCGATGATTTTCATCCTTCCTTTGCACTGCTCACACTGCAAAACATCGATTGCGAATACCCTTCGGAGAAGCATTGCCCATGGGAGTTGCCGTGGCGGCTTGCTTGCTGCGATGGGTGTCTCCTGGGGCAGAGCTTTGCGCCCGATGTCGCGGACATTTTCTCGCAGCCGATGATTTGGGGCAAAGATTCCGTGATATCGGGTGAGATTTTTCCATGGCGGTGGGATGAGAATGGCTAGTTTTCGGAGGAGCTCGAGTTGCGAGAATTTGATATGGGTTCGTCCGTCAAAGTATGGGCGTTTGAGTTTTAGGATAGCGTCTCCGTTTTCCTAGCCTCATAGAGGAATGGTTCAAGTTCGAGTTCAGACCAATCCGTAGAGGCTAGTCGTTCATCGTCACTCAATGTGGTGAGAGTACAAACACTGTGCTTGTCCTGTCTACCTGCGAGGCGCAGCCAGTGCCAGCACCGCTCTTCGCGAAAAAGTGGAGCCTAGAGCTTCGCAATGAGCCGGCCCAACCACCCTTTCCATCGCTTGGGCTTTTGTGCTTGTTCGGGCGGTGCAACTAGTTCTTTTTCGAACAGCATCTCGACCAATTCAGGATCCGCCAACACGTAATTCTCGCCTGTCTCGCACCAGCGCTCGACCGACCTGGCCGCTTCGAGGCTTTGATTGGCGTATTCGACCACGGGGGCAAAACAGCCCACAGGCTGCTCCCAGTCGCCGTGCTGCCCCATGGGCACTTGTGAGCGCTTCTTCACGTCCTCGAAGCCTTCGAGATCGCCATTCTCGTCCCGCTTCTCTACTAGGTTCACCTGAGACCCGGCGCGAGCGGTGGCGGACGCGAGGCGCGACACGAGGCCACAGTCTTCGAGAGGGTGATCGTCGGACCAGTCGAAGAGTTGAGTGAGCTGCTCCGCAACTAAAGCCGCCAGTGGGTCGGGACTCTGCTTCTTGTAGTATCTCCACAGATGTTGGGCAAATGGCTCGATGGGATCGGGCAAGACGACTTCAAAACCAGAGAGTTCTCTCCGCAACTCGATTAGCTCTTCAACCAGAGATGCTGGTGGTGGCGCCTGCTTGAGTATGGCTACCAACTGGAGCACCGTCCCATGTACCTCGCCAGAGATTCGGTCATCGACGTGCACTCGTAGCAACTCCCCGGAAATTGGCACGTACAGGTCGCATTGCGTGTCCACGCCGGTAGCGATATCTCGACACCGGGCGAACCCGTTCTGCTCCTCGGCAGAAGTCACCGCATATTCGCGAAGCCCACTCATAGTCGGCGACGACTGTACCTAACGGGCTGCTGATCTGCCAATCCGATAAGAGTTCGGGATGGCGCAAGCGGTCATGCGCGATGTGTTTCTTGACGGTGCGCTATGCCAAGAACGAGTTTATCGGGCGGGGACAGGCCCCCGCCGATGAGGTCAATCTACAGGAGGCTGTTGGGTCCCTCTGGTCAATACTGAACCTATCGCGAAACGGAGAAGTCAACGGAGAGTTGCTAGGGCTTCGGCACGCTCTTTCGCTCTAGCGTTTGACTGAAGTACTCGTGGTCGCCGGCGCCATCCAGGGGGATAGTCACCCCGGTGCCAAGGGGGTACCTATCGGGGAGATCATCGAGTCGGCGCTCGTCGTCATCGAGTGCCTCGATCTAGCCTCCCGCCATGATGGCCTTGCCTAGCCTCCTTTGGGCTCTCTGGACCGTATCTGACTCGGTACTCAACCGAAGGGGCTCTTGGCTTTTCGGACGACTAGCAACCGACTCGTCTCGTAGCTCCCGGCTCCCGAAAGTGAGGGGCTAGGAGCTGGGCAGCACCTCAGCTGAACACGAGATGCTCGCTGTGCTAGTAATCTGAGGCAATGGAACGATCTGTCAGCAAGTTGTTCGAACCGACCGGGCCCTACTTGGTAGGACATGAGCGGCTGCGAATCGACAATAGCGACGTCTTGGTCGTTCACCCCGTCTTAGGACCAGGACAGAAACGGGCCTCGTGGTTTGGCGCTTCGCAGAGAGAGCAGCTCTCAAGTAGCTACCTGAGTGGCCTGAGTCCAGAACAGATCGGAGGCCTCACCGCTCCGGCCTATCATGGCGTCGCGGCCAAGACTCCCCTGGCGAATCTGGTCTTTCTCCATGGTGCTCGCGGTCTGCCCGAAGCGCACTGGTCACTCCTCAGTGAGCTTGCCAGCTACGGCTACAGGGTCTTTTCAGTAACGCACCCAGCCATTACGCTTGGCGGAGCAGAATCTTTGGCTGCCCCACCTGAAGACCGACAGGCTCACCACGACACGCTAGCAAACCGTTGGACCGCCCACACTTCGAAGATTCTGGAAGGTATTGTGAAGCGAGGAGAGCCAGCCTGCGAAGGAGCCATTGGCTTCTCACTTGGTGGTGGTGTTGCGCGGGCCCTGGCATCAAAATCAGATTGCACAAAATTTGCCGTGAATATCGGCGGCAGCTACTACGGCGAAACGCCAGACTTGTCATTGGCGAAGCCATTCCTAGAAATCAGCCATGACAGAGACTAAGAACGAGTCATTACCCTTGGTCGAGATATTGTAGGCCTTCCGAGGCTAACGGGACCTACACGACGCAGCAGAGTAGACGGCTCTGCGATGGCGGTATCCTCCCAAGAACGACGACGAGCCTCGATTTCCTCGATCACCTTACCCTCCGCCGTGCGGTCCACTTGGACTGAGGTGTCGTAAAATCGAGCCCACAAGCCACCAGCCTCCCGATCCATCGTCGCTCCACGGCTGAGATCTAGAAACACGCGGATGCCGGTATCCCCAAGTCCAGCCGCAACTTCAGCCCAGCCTCCCTGGTGCAGCTCACGTTATCACGCTGACCGCTGGCTGGATTTCGGCGTGAAAGGGGAAGCCGTGTGCTCGGTCGTGGGGCACTCTACTAACAAACTACGCAGTTAATGCCTGGTCGGAAGGAAAACACCTCCCCTGAGGTCGCGTCCACTTCGATCTCGAAGCCTATTTCGTGATCGTATCCGCAAAAGAAGTCGGCTTCCTGAATGGTGCTCCAATGGTTCGAGGCATCTATCTCCAGAGTAGCGGTGCGGCGAGTTCGCCATTGGGTGAGTGTACCGCCCTCGGTGGCTTCATCACTAAGAGCGATCCAGTCGAGACTCTCGGAGAAGGTGACGACATCGGAGGCGTTGGGCTGATACTCGTAGTCTCCGACCAATGCGCACGCTCTCATTGCCAGACCTGAGAAATTGGTTTCGTCG
>JAAEPE010000347.1 GCA_024222395.1 Myxococcales bacterium | reverse complement strand
GCCTGAGGCTTCGGAGCCGCCGGCGCACGCTTCTCACCGGGCAAGAGCACAGCGCCGAGGTTGCGCAACTTCGAGAGAATCGCGATGGAACGGTCCGTACCGAAACCAACCATTAGAATGATGTCGTGTAGCGAGACGGTGCCATCACAGCGACTCCACACGAAATACTCCTCAGTACCGAAATCGCTGCCCGGAGTGAACTCCGGATTTTGTCTCGGCTTGAGTTGAGCATCCCCAAGTCTGGGGATTGTGTTGGGTATGCCGCTCACTTGCATCTCGTGCAGGCACAGAAAGCTCAGCGGCCCACAGAGCAACGAATTTATCACGAGCGAAGCACAGGCCTACCTGTTGGTGCCAAGAAACGCCTCAAGTACCGCCTTTTGGGCATGCAGCCTGTTCTCCGCCTGCTGAAACACGGCACTCTGCTCCCCCTCCAGTACCTCAGTCGCGATCTCCTCACCTCGATGGGCAGGCAGACAGTGTAGGACATGTGCCCCAGGATTTGCCTTCTCGAGCAGCTTCTGATCGAGGCAGTAGCCTTGAAACGCGCGTTGTCGGGCGACGGCTTCGTCTTCCTGGCCCATCGAGGCCCAGACGTCCGTCGACAAGACAGCGCAGCCCGCAACAGCATCAGCTGGATCCGACACGATCGTTAGGCTTCCTCGGCTGTTGGCTCGCATGCGCTCTTCGGCGAGGCGAACAATTGCCTCATCCGGTTTGTAGCCTTGGGGGCATGCCAGCGCGAGATCGAAACCAAGAATTGCAGCGGCCTTGATCCACGAGTGCGCCATGTTGTTACCGTCGCCGAGCCAGCAGTAGCGAAGCCCATCGATGCTTCCTCGAAGCTCGAGAATGGTCTGAAGGTCAGCGAGAATCTGACACGGGTGATACATATCCGTGAGCCCGTTGAAGACCGGCACGGTTGCCCACCGGGCGAGTTCCTCAAGACGGTCCTGGCCGAAGGTGCGAATCACGATGCCACTGCAGTAGCCACTGAGAACTCTCGCCGTATCTGAAATCGGCTCGCCGCGACCTATTTGGCTGCCCTCGCCCGCAAGGTAGACCGCATGCCCGCCGAGTTCGAACATTCCAATTTCGAAGGAGACCCTGGTTCGTGTGGATGCTTTCTCGAAAATCATGGCCAGGGTCTGGCCGCGCAACGAGTGATGCTCTTGCCCATTGGCTCGTAACTCTTTGAGTTCGATTGCCCGGGTGAGAGTGGAACGAAACTCTTCTTCGCTCAGATCGTCCAGAGACAAGAAATCGCGTTTATCAGCCATTCTTGAGCACCGAGTCGAGTATCGCAATGCCCTCATCGACGTTGTCCGTTGTCGCAACGAGCGCCGGCGCGAAACGCAGCACGTATCCCCCTGCCACAGAGACGAGTAGCCCCTCTTCGCGGCAGCGGCGATACGTTGGGCCCGCTAGATCTTTCATGACCAATCCACGGAGTAGCCCCCGCCCACGATGCTCGACGAGTGTATCGGGATACTTCTGAACCAACTCCTCGAATCGAGAGGCAATGTGGTCGCCTACCGTCATGGCATTCGCCAATAGGCCCTGTTCTTCGATGATTCGCAGGACATTGCTCGCTGCACAGCAGGCCAGAGGATTACCACCGAACGTGGACGCGTGCGGCACGGCACCACCCTGCCTGAACGTTAGCCCCTCAGCAGCCTTCTCTGTGGCACCAATGGCTCCAATGGGCACTCCGCCGCCGAGCCCCTTGGCCATGCTCATGACATCGGGGGTCACGCCGTCCCATTCATATCCCCACCACTTGCCTGTTCGTCCGACTCCTGTCTGCACTTCGTCGAAGATGAGAATGGTATCGGTGGCGTCGCAAACGGCGCGGAGCCCTTGGAGGTAGCCGGCTCGCGGAACGATGATTCCGCCCTCGGCTTGGATAGGCTCCAGAATGAAGCAACACGCTGTGCGTTTCTCGAGAATGGCGGTTGCTGCAGCCAAATCGCCGTACGGCACCATGGCCACGTCTTCTAGAAGCGGACCAAAGCCGCTTCGGTACTTGTCTTGGCCGGTGATAGCAACGGTGGCGATGCTCCGGCCGTGGAACGAGCCCTCCGTGGAAACGATAAGATTGCGCTCGGGAGACTCTCGGACGACGTGTTGATATCGGCGTGCGAGCTTTAGGGCGGCTTCATTAGCCTCTGCCCCAGAATTGCAAAAATAGACTCGGTCGGCGAAGGATCGCTCTGTAAGAGCCTGCGCGGCAGTAATCTGCTCCTCTATGAAATAGAGGTTCGATGTGTGAAGGAGCTTGCCGGTTTGTTCGGCCAGACACGCACTGAGCTCGGGATGTGCGTGCCCCAGAGCGCACACACTTATGCCGGAAGTCAGATCGAGAAAGCGCTTGCCGCTCACGTCAAAGAGCTCGACACCGCTGCCCCGCGCCATAACAGTGGGTTGTTGCAAGTAGTTCTTGAGCAGGACCTTACCGGCAGTCTCAATAAGTTCGTTTTGCTTTGCTGTGCTCTCGTCGCTCGTCGTCATGGTTAGCCTCTTTCCTTCTGTAGCTGAGTGCCCACGCCACCATTGGTAAAGACCTCCAGGAGCAGTGCGTGTTCAACTCGACCATCAATAATGTGAACTTTGCCAACACCGCCATCCAAGGCACTCAGGGCGTTTTGCACCTTGGGAATCATGCCGCCGGCGATCGTACCGTCTTCAATCAATTCTCGTGCACGCTCGGAGCTCAGACTTGTTATGAGCTCGCCGTCCGCGTCTAGCACGCCTTCGATATCTGAGAGCACGACGAACTTGCGCGCACCAAGTGCAACAGCAAGGGCCGCCGCAAATGGATCCGCGTTGATATTGAGTGTCTCCCCCTCTGGAGAAACTGCGAGGGGAGCGACAACGGGTATGTACTCCCCAAGCAGGTGCTCCACGACCGCGGCGTCGACATGAAAAACGTCCCCGACCAAGCCCAAATCGGGCACTCCACCACGGCGCCTCGCCGTGACCATGCCGCCGTCTTTTCCAGTGATACCCACGGCTTTGCCGCCGCAATGCTGAATGAGACGAACAATCTCTTTGTTGAGCGTGCCACCCAAGACCATCTCGACAACCTCCAGCACGGCCTCATCGGTAACTCTCTGGCCGTCGATGAACTGAGGCTCGAGGCCCACTCTGTCAAGCATGTCGCTTATTTGCTTGCCACCACCGTGCACTACAACCATGCGGATTCCGACCCAACTCAGAAGAATTAGATCTTGCGCAAAGCACTCGCGCAGGCTCAGGTCTTCGAGAGAGGCGCCACCTATTTTGACGACCACCGTGCTACCGCGAAACTCCTTGATGTAAGGCAAGGCCTCGATGAGCACCCGCGCCCGTGCACCCGAATCGATCAACACCTACTCCGCGTCGCGAAAGTGGTTCTTGCGGTAGTAGGCCAGTTCGGCGATCGAAGTACGAATGTCAGCCATGGCGGTGTGACTACTATCTTTGGCAAAGAGCGCCTGACCGCCGTACCAGCGCCGGATCATCTCCTTAAAGCTAGATACGTCGACTTGTCGGTAGTGAAGGCTGCTTTCTAGCTTAGGGAAGTAGCGGCGTATGAAGAGCCTGTCTTGCCCAATGGTATTGCCGGCAAGGAGCGCTTTCCCGGCTTCGCAGTGCTTGCCAACCATAGTCGCCAAGCCTGTGTCGACCTCCTCTAGATTCATCTTCGATTGGCGTACTCGATCGAGAAGGCCATTTTCCGTGTGCATATCGACCACGATAGGAGCCATGTCCTCGAAGGCTGATTCAGGCTGGTGAATGACCGCCTCGTAGCTGGCACCGTCAATCTCGTTGAGTTGGCCGTCGGTGATAATCACCGCTACTTCGATGGGCAAGCAGCTCACCGGATCGAGCCCCGTCATTTCCATGTCGAGCCAAACCAGGCGATCGCTCAGCTTGTCCATGGTCGCATTATAGCAGCCCATCGCTGTTTTGAACCCGCCTCGCGCTACAAGATGAAACGGCTGAGCTCTTCGTCTTCCACCAGATCGCTGAGCCTCTCTTTGACGTAGTCCGTCGTGATCTTGATGGTCTGCGCGGGTATATCCGGCGCGGAGAAGAGAAGCTCGTCGAGCAAACGTTCCATGATGGTGTGCAAACGGCGAGCGCCAATGTTCTGGGTGCCTGCGTTTACCTGGGCCGCGAGCCCGGCCAGGGTCTCGATCGCTCCCTTGTCGAACTCAACCGTGATGTCCTCCGTGGCCAGAAGCGCTTCATATTGAGTCACCAGGGCATTCTTCGGCTCCGTGAGGATACGGACGAAATCCTTATCGGTGAGCGCTTCTAGCTCGACCCGAATCGGGAAACGCCCCTGCAGCTCGGGAATGAGATCCGAAGGCTTTGCCAGGTGAAACGCACCTGCCGCAACAAAGAGCACATGATCCGTTTTGACCGGCCCGTACTTTGTGGTGACCGTCGAGCCTTCGACGATTGGGAGCAGATCGCGCTGCACGCCTTCGCGTGAGACTTCGGCGCCGCCGCGGCGTTCGGTTGAGACGGCAATCTTGTCGATCTCGTCGAGGAATACGATGCCGCCCTGCTCGGCTCGGTTGATGGCTTCGCGCTGTACCGCATCGTTGTCAACGAGGCGCTCGACTTCCTGGCTGGTGAGAATCTCGAGGGCATCGGGAATCTTCATCTTGCGATGCTTGGTCTTGCCACCGCCCATGTTGCCGAGCATGTCCTTGAGGCCACCAAGGCCCATCTCTTCGACGCCGCTGCCACCGAAGATTTGCATGAAGCCGCGACCATCTTCCTTGATCTCAACCTCGACCTCTCGGTCGTCGAGCTTGCCATCTAGTAGCAGGCCTCGAAGTTTCTCCCGAGTGCTATTCTCGGCGATTGCTGGTGATGCGGTCGCTGTCGGAATCTTGCCACCAGGTGGGCGATCGGAGAACGACGTTGCCTTGACTGGCAAGAGGAGGTCGAGGAGGCGTTCTTCGGCAGCCTCGCGACCGCGTGGTGCGAGTTTTTCGGCCTCTTCCTCTTTGACCAACTTGATCGATACTTCCATGAGGTCGCGAACGATGGAATCGACATCGCGTCCCACGTAGCCTACTTCGGTGAACTTGGATGCTTCGACCTTCACAAAGGGAGCGCGAGCGAGCTTGGCCAGACGTCGCGCAATCTCGGTCTTACCAACACCGGTCGGGCCTATCATGATGATGTTCTTCGGCGAGATTTCATCACGAAGCTCACCCTCCACCTGCTGCCGTCGCCAGCGATTGCGGAGAGCAACCGCGACCGAGCGCTTGGCGTTCTTCTGACCGACGATGTACGTATCGAGAGCCTTGACGATCTCGGAGGGGGTGAGGTTTGTCGTATCGATACTCATGACTGCTCTCCCAATACTTCGAGGGTGAAGTTGGAGTTGGTGTAGATGCAAATGTCGGAGGCGACCTTCATCGAGGCTTCGGCGATTTCGCGCGCACTCAGGTCGGTTTTTTCGCAGAGTGCCCGGGCTGCTGCCAACGCATAGTTTCCGCCAGAACCAATAGCCACCACGCCGTCGTCCGGCTCGATGATGTCGCCGGTGCCACTGAGGAGATAGATGCCATCGAGATCAGCAACGATGAGCATCGCTTCAAGCCTGCGCATGACCCGGTCGGTGCGCCAGTCCTTTGCCATCTCGACTGCGGCTCTGCGAAGGCGTCCGCCGTGCTCATCAAGCTTGCCTTCGAGGCGCTCGAAGAGCGAGAGCCCGTCGGCCGCAGAGCCGGCAAAACCTCCCAAGATTTTGCCGTCTTGCATGGTTCGGACTTTGCGAGCGCCGCCCTTCATGACGGTATTGCCAAGGCTCACCTGGCCATCGCCTATGAGCACCACCTGGCCACCGCGCCGCAAGGCGAGAATGGTCGTAGATCGAAAAATGGGCTTTGATTGCTCGATACCGCCGCTAGTCATCGCCGGAGTTCGTACCACACCCAGAGGGGTTCTGCTCGTCGCCCGATGCCGCTGTCATACCGCGACTCTGGGCATGTGGGTGGGCAGCATCGTAGACGCCCATGATGTGGTCGAGAGAAACCTTGGTGTAGACCTGAGTGGAGGCAAGACTCGCGTGGCCAAGCATTTCCTGAATGGATCGCAGGTCGACTCCGCCGTCGAGCAAGTGGGTCGCGAAGGAGTGACGCAGACCGTGGGGAGTGGCATCAGGCACTCCGGCTTCGACCACGTAGCGGCCCATGTGGCGCTGCACTGAACGCGGAGTTAGACGACCGCCCTTGTAGTTTAGGAAGAGAGCCGTGGCGTGTTGCTCCTTTGTGCGGGCGTCCCGAAGCCTTGGGCGCTCTTCGAGATAGACATGGAGAGCTTCGATGGCCTTTGATCCCAAGGGCACTATGCGCTCCTTGTTGCCCTTGCCGTGGCGAATGCGCATGACCACCTGCTTGAGCTTGCGCCCACTGTAGCGCTCTCGATCGATGTCGAGCAGATCTAGGCCGCAACACTCCGAGATGCGCAAACCGGCGCCGTAGAGCACTTCAAGAATGGCTCGATCGCGGAGTTTGAGCGCCGGGCTATCCGCGTCTTTGCCCGTTTCGGCAGTCGGGATTTCCATGAGGCGATTGACGTCGTCCACATCGAGCGCACGCGGCAGCGACTTATTTCTCTTCGGCGAACGCACGCCAGCCGCAGGATTCAGATCCACCACACCGCGGGCCAATAGGAATCGGAAGAAGGTACGGAGGCTAGAGAGCTTGCGAGAAATACTCGAGGCCTGATTGGTATCGTAGAGTTCGGCGAGGTGGGCACGAACATCGAAGTCATCGATGCGAGTTGCCTTTGGAGACTTGTCCTCACGAGCTTCGTAGAGCTTGGCGAACTCACGCAGATCTCGAGAATAGGCAGCTATGGTACGAGGCGAATAGCCGCGTTCGACTTCCAAGTGCTGCACGAAGGCGCGGCAGTGCTCATCCCAAGACATGCTCGCCAACGGTAGCAGCCCTGCCTGGTGGCGGGCGAGTTCCTGGATATCTTGGAGGAAGTAGCGGCCGGCATTAGAAGAACCTCGCTTGTGGTCAGCTGCGCCAGTGCCATGAATGAGGTTGAGAAGAATGTAGAATAGGGCGTAGAAGATAGAGAGCATGAGATCGATTGCGCCCAGAAACTCAGTGACGGTTCTACCTACCAATCCTGCTTCTCTAAGGATGCAACGGCGCTACGCTAGCATCTGCCTGCCGGCTCTCGTGGCCTGCACACCGACTGCCGCAACGCCTGGACCGACACGTGTGCCGACGACCCAGATGGCCAGGCCAACGCCGTTCAGGTTGCTACAACCCGAACGCTGTGCGACTCCCGATGAGCGAGTCAACTTGGAGAGCCTGCCCGCTGCTCTCGCCGGCGCGCTACTCGGTGAGATCGGGGTTGCCGACGGCGGAATGGAGAATCCGGGCTTCGTCCGCCGAACTGTCACGTGCGCAGAACTGGCAACGGTCAAAGGGCTCTCCCTGCCAGTGGTCCCAAGCATCGCCGACCTTCCTCCCCTGCCCGGGCTCCAGAGCTTCCATGCGATCAACGTCGTCGATGGCGATCTTCATGTCCTGGAATCGGCGGCCGAGCTCAGGAGCGTGAGCATCGGCGCCCCGTCCTGGAGCAATGCACGGCATCCCGGGCAAGCGCCGTACGACCTGACCGCCCTCGAGTCACTGGTCAACCTGGAGTCTCTGCGCGTTGCCAAAGCCACGGTCACCGAGATGAGAAGCCTCTCTTCCCTCGTGCACCTTCGCAGCCTGGAACTCTCCGGGTGTGGCATCAGCGATCTGAGTCCACTCGTTGGGCTCTCCAAACTAGAAGAGCTTGTCCTGAAAGACAACACCATCACTGACCTCGCGCCACTGCAGAGCCTGGTCGAACTCCGCGTCCTGGAGATTTCCAACAACCCGGTGGAGAGTCTGCGGCCCCTGACCACGACCAATATGGAGCGGCTCACTGCCGCTGGCACCAACATCAAAGACCTTGCTCTCCTCGAGCACATGCCGAGACTGCAGAGTGCATGGTTGTGTCACACGCCGCTCATGACCGATCCGAAACTGCGCCGATCAGCTAGACCCGCTGCGAAGCGACTTCGAAGCAAGAACGTCTCGTTGACCTTCGACGTGCATCCGTGCACGTGCTGCTAAATGCGCTACACCGAGCTTGCTCAGAACGCTTCGGAACGTACATCAGCTAGACCGAGCGCTATGCTCAGCGTTCCCAGGTCAATTAGGACATCGCCGACGCCGCAGGTTCACAGAAACGGCCTCTCTGCTGGCGCGTTCACTCGCCCCCAGCCGCAGTAGGTTTCGAGTCGGTCGGGAAGTTGTTCGTCTGTGAAAAAGGTCTCGGTGCAGTGGCGGTCGCTGCAAGCGTAGTAGAGCACCTGCACATCATCCTCAACGGAACGAGGTCGCACTCTACGAGGCGGCCACCGGCTGTACCGAGTTAACCCACGGCGTGAAGTCTTGGAAGGCGCGCTCTGCAATCAGCTTCTTGCGCTCCTTCTTCTTGACCTTGTAGCCGAGGCCGGGCATCAGACCGAAGTTGATGTTCGTGGGTTCGAACTTCTCCTTCAGAGCTCTTGGGCGATGGATGTGGTGGAAGAGACCGCCGAATGCCGTGGTCTCGGGTGGTGCCTCTAGCGTTTGTCCCCGGAGGTTCGCGTCGGTGTAGAGGGCGGCGAGCAGCCCCATCGCGCAGGATTCAACGTAGCCCTCGACACCCGTGATGAGCCCTGCAAAGCGCAGGTTGGGCTGCGCCAGGAGCTGCATTTGGTCGCCGAGAATATTGGGCGAATCGACAAAGGTGTTGCGGTGAATGGAGCCGAAGCGGAGGAACTCGGCGTTGGCCAACGCCGGCACCATGGAGAAGATGCGCTTCTGCTCCGGATAGGCCATGCGGGTTTGAAACCCCACCAAGTTGTAGGCGGTGAAATACTTGTTTTCCGGGCGCAGCTGAATGAGCGCGTAGGGCCAACGGCCCGTCTTTGGATCATCAAGGCCGACTGGGCGCATCGGGCCGTAGCGCAGCACGTCCTCCCCTCGGCTCACCATGACTTCGATCGGAAGACAGCCTTCGAAGAAGCGCATTTCTTCGAAACCTTGTGCGGAAATTTTTCGAGCCGCCGCAATCTCTCGGACAAATTCGTAGTAGAGATCCTTGTCGAGAGGGCAGTTGATGTAGTCCCCGCCCTCGTCGTCGCCCTTGCCCCAGCGCGAGGCGCGAAAGGAGTGTTCCGGATCTATACTATCGGCAGCCACGATCGGCGCGATGGCATCGTAGAAGAAGAGCTTGTCGCCTCCGAACAATTCCCTGACTTGTTTGGCGAGACCGCCCCCGGTGAGAGGCCCGGTCGCAATGATCGTGGGTGTCTCCTTTGGCAACTCGTCAACAACGCGGCGCTCGATGCGCACATTGGGATGCAGAGCCAAGCGCGTGGTCACATCCCGACCAAATCCAAAGCGCTCGACGGCGAGGGCTGATCCTGCAGGCACGGCGTGGGCGTCGGCGGCATCGATAACCATCGACCCCGCTCGCCGAAGTTCTTGCTTGAGAAGACCAGCGCCCGCGACAGGATCATCGGAGCGAAGCGAGTTCGAGCACACTAGCTCGCACAGCAGCGGTGTCTGATGCGCCGGCGACATAGCGACTGGCTTCATCTCGACGAGCGAGATCTTGTGGCCGCGCTGGGCAAGCTGCCAAGCCGCTTCCGCCCCGGCAAGTCCTCCGCCAATTACGATCAGATCGGGCTCGGTCCACATGAGAGCCGAGGCTAGCCTCCGGCTGCGCCTACGCCAATAGCCTAGATGTCCCTGGCGGAAGTGCTGATAGGAAAAGTTGCCAACTCTGTAAGATGAGATCATAAGGGTGGTTCCTGGTCAACGAAAAGGATTGAGAATGGCCCGAGATGCGCTTGTGATAGAGCTTTCGTCTCGACAGCGAGACACTTTGAATGGATGGGCGAATGCTCATAAGACCTCGCAACAATTACTGTCGCGAATACAAATCATCCTGCTGGCGTCGACTGGGCTGAGCAATGTCGAGATTGGGGCTAAGCTCGGTAT
>JAAEPE010000346.1 GCA_024222395.1 Myxococcales bacterium | reverse complement strand
GTCGACCTCAGAGAAATACCGGTACCTCTCTAGCATAACATCGCCCTCTGCATGGCGAACCCGAGCCCGCTTGAAGGCAACCTGGCGCCCACCGAACACGGGCTGTCCTTCGTTTCCTTGATACTCAAGTCATCAGCGGTTCCCTTGTTTTTGCAACCCCGATCCTGAATGGGATCGGGAGGAACCGCTACCTAAAGTTCAACAATGGATGGGACGTTGCCACCAAGACCGAAGCCGAGGAACTGTTGCAGAGTTTCATTCGGCGATATGCCAAGAGAGCCCCAGACCTGGTCAAATGGGCCGAAACTGCAATTGCAGAGGGCTTCACCGTTTTCGCGCTGCCAGAGGCTCAACAGAAGAAAATGAGAACCAGCAATTTGCTCGAGAGGCTCAACAAAGAAATTGGGCGACGAACCCGAGTAGCAACGATGTTCCCAAACCAAGCTTGGTGCCTGCGACTGGTCTCGGCGATCCTCATCGAAACCTCCGAGGAGTGGGAGACCGGGCGACGCTATC
>JAAEPE010000345.1 GCA_024222395.1 Myxococcales bacterium | reverse complement strand
GCTCATTCGGGCCACGGTTCCGATGGTGCACAGCCCCAGCGCGAGTGGAGCGTGAGGAAACTCACGGCATACGTGCAGGCTTCCGGAGATCATCTCGAAACTTCCGCCCCGTTCGTCACCACCGCCGACGAATTGAACTTGTTCCGCCCATCGTGTGAGCCGGAACGAGACACTGTAGACACCCGAATGTGCGCTGGCCATCGCCCCCAGGCCCAGCGCGGTCCGAGGCAGCGTGCCTATCTCACTGATCGTTGCGAGTCGCAAACCCGTGTCTAGGGCCTCTGTCTTTCCCGCCTTGGTAATGCTTCGGGCTTCCCGCCTCTTGTGCAGAACTGGATCTTCGCTATCGAGTACGTTCTGACCCTCTCGACCGGGAGTGCCTCTGTGACTATTTGCTCCAGGAGCACGAGCAGGGGCCACTTCCGTCATCACGGGCTCTTGGCGCTCGTTGACAAAGAGCGCCTCCGAATCAAGAGCCAGGCTTAGTAATGACTGCCCCCGATTCTAAGATTTCTTTGCAGGTGCGGGCTCTTAGTTCACGCCGCCCTTCGCCAGACGATCCATGGGTGATGAGCACCAGTGAATACCGCCTGCGCTCTCGCGAGACCTCGATTGAAACTCTCACCTTGGGAGCCTCTTTGGGCCAGTTCCCAATAGCCGCGCTCACGAGTTCTTCGAAATGGCTAGCCTCACCGCAGGTCGATGGCACGCGCCACTCTTCGAGTACGAAGCCAGGATTTGCGGCGCTCTCTTGTACAGCATCCGGGAGCACAGCCCCTGGATGCTTCTCTTGGGCGAGCGCCGTCGTAGGGAGGACCGCCAAAGCCCAGGAAGTCAAAGCGAGGGCCGTCCGACCGAATTTGCAAGGGAGAGAAGCCAATGGGTCGGAGACACTAACACGCAGGGCAATGCCCTTATGGCATACTTCACCGCATGAGCTTGCACACAAGCCTTCGGCGTTCGCTAACCGCGTTGATGCTCTTTGCAACGCTGCTGGCCATGATCGCGTGCGGCACTACTGGTGGGCACTCGCGCTCCGATGCGAGCCCCAATACGTACGGCGATGGTGCTGTACACGATGCCGAGCCCGCCGGGTTTCAGGTGCAGTTTATCGACCCCGCCAACGGTCCCTATGCCGGCGGCACCGAAGTGACGGTCCGCGGCAACGGCTTCACGGAAGACTCTCGCGTCTTCGTGGGCGGGCGCATGGTCGAACCTCTAGACCAAGAATTCGTCGATTCCCGACGGGTCATCATTCGCACTCCTCCGGGTGAGCCGGGTTTCGCCGACGTAGAGGTGCGCAACACAGGAGAGTCCGCCGCTCTGCCGGAGGCATTCTCATACGAGGCAATCACAGTGGATCCGCCCGCTGGATCGATAACCGGGGGAACGCGAGTACGCATCGATGGCTTTGGAACCGACTTTGGCCCTGGCACAGTTGTTCGCTTCGACGGGCAGGTGGCCACCGGGCTCGAGATCGTAGGAGAGAAAGTGCTCCGTGCGATTACGCCTGCGGGCATTTCCGGCGATGCCGATGTGGAGATAACGACACTTACGAGTTTCTATGAAGCGAAGCGCGGCTACACCTACCTCGCCACAGCCGACCCCTTCGCTGGTGGCATGGGGGGCGGCATCATCGATGGCGACGTCAATGTAGTCGTGCTCGATGCCAACACCGGCAATGGGATAGACAACGCCTTTGTCTCAATCGGAGATCCTCAGAGTTCTCCCTTGCAGGGCTACGCTGACGACCTCGGCCAGATATCGTTTAGCGCTCCTGGACTCGCTGGCCCAATTCGAACAACGGCGGCCGCAGAGGGCTACGAGACTGGCTCCTTCGTGATGTACGATGCGCGAGACATCACGATCAAGCTGCGCCAGCCACCGGAGCCCGCACCACCAGGAACGCTGCCGCCCGGGCCACAAAGTGCACACATACTTGGCCACATCGTCTTTGGCGATGCTACGGGGCTCGGTTCACCTGCGTGGAATCTGGTGCCAGAACCGCGCAACGCGAATGAGGTCAAGCGGATCTACGTTTCGACTGCTGCGCGCTCTCTCTTCTCGAGCGCCTTCACTGGATTCATCATCGACTACGCAGGCTACGATGAGAGCAAGACGGCTTGGGAATTCGACATTCTCGCTCGCCCCTCGGCGACGGCGGTCGTGGCAACTGCCGGGCTGTACAACACGCAAACAGAGAACTTCGACCCCTTCGCAATGGGAGTGGCTCGCGGCGTGCTAGCTGGTCCTGCCGAAGAAGTCATTGGTGTGGATATCGTTGTCAATATTCCGCTTGATACGGAGCTGCTCGTCGATTTGGACAACCCACCAGCTCTCGGCACACCAGGGTGGGAAGGCCCTATCGAATACACCATTCGTCCCTTCATCGACTTGGGCGGCGAGGGCAGCATAATCATGAACGCCCATGGCGTGCCGGCGGGGCAGCCACCGGCGCGGCGCCCCGGCACCTTTGTCTTCGAGGAAGGCGCTCAGTCGATTCTGCTCCCATCAATGGCCCCCCTTACCGGCAGTCTTGCCGACGCTAGCTACAGCTTCATCGTTGGCGCGTACTCCGACTCGGGAAGTTCCCCTTTCTCTGTGCGCATCGAGCGCACAGTCACAAATGTGCATACACCGATCACCATCG
>JAAEPE010000344.1 GCA_024222395.1 Myxococcales bacterium | reverse complement strand
GATCCAAGGTGTCGACCGGGAGCGGATCAAAGTAAAAACGCTGAGCGAACTATTGAGACGGCATAGCGACCGGCTCAAAGGCAAGGTCCCATCTGTCAGCGATGAAGATGCGTTCCGAGCCGCCGTAGCTGCCCTAAGTGCGGCAAGCGCGATGCTCGCCAAGAAGATGGTCCCTGAGTTTGAGCCAAAGAGTACTTTGGACAGATTTAGGTAGAAGCACACACTCGCTCCGAGCAAGAACTAGTGAATCGAACGAGAACGCACCTTAGAAACTCGCCCCTAGTGACAGCCCTCCTCCGTGCTCTGTTGCCATGGGCGCGAGTCGTAGGAGGCTAGGCGACGGAAAATTGGCCTTCTTTCAACTTGAAGATGCCGGCGGGCAGCTCGAAGTGATCGTCTTTCCCAAAACCTTTGAGAAGGTCCGAGAAGTTCTTACTAGCGATGAGCCGATTCTCTGCAAAGGCACGGTGAAAGATGAAGGAGAGGATGGCAATCACGCCTTCAAACTCCTTCTCGAGGAAGCCATCCCACTGGCCGAATTGCGTGAATCCAAGACCTCTAAGGTGG
>JAAEPE010000343.1 GCA_024222395.1 Myxococcales bacterium | reverse complement strand
CTCCAACTGTGCACAGGAAGGGTTGCTCATCGCCCCCGACGACGAGCTGCAGTTCGCTGCGACGGTCGATGGCAATACGATGACGGACAACGGTGCTCCCTCGACGTTTGAGTTCGTAACGGGGACGGACCACAGGCTCGACCTCAATTTACTTGGCAACGAAGATGACGCGGGCTTTCAACTCGAGCGCAGCGGCAGCGGCGTGCTGAATCTCGGCGGGCTACTCGGCTTGGGTTCTAGCTTTGACGATGACAATGGCAATATCGCGAACAATGCGAATACTTCGGGTGGGGTGACGCCGATCGTAGCCATCGTTAACGAGGCCGCGCCACTGCAAATCAACATAGTCGACGCGGCGACGATTGCTACGCCCTAGGACGCGGCGGCGCGTGATGTTCACAGTGCGCTTCTTGCCGTAGCGTGGGGCGAGCTTCACACTGGGGCTAGACCGCCGAGCGCAAACAATGATCGGTCTGATGGTCCTGCTTTCCCGATTGCAGCGTTGCTCATTTCGTCATTTGCCCCGGCAAAATCCTCATTCGCGCCTTGCAGACGAAGCCGCGAAGCGGGCCGAAGCGAAGCTACGGCTCATTTACCTGAGCGAGCAGCGGGCTACACTGCCATTTCCAAGAGAAGAGCCACCCTCAGCTTCTCGCT
>JAAEPE010000342.1 GCA_024222395.1 Myxococcales bacterium | reverse complement strand
GACGAGCGAAGCCGAGAATGGAGAGCCCACTGCTCTTCCACGAAAGCAGCATCTCTCGAGCGAGATCTTCGGTCAATCGACAATCAGCAGCGGGAAACCAGCTCGGCTTCGATTTCTTCTGAATCATCCATGATCTTTAACAACGCCAAGCGCAGGCGACGCCAGATGGGTGGTGTCGGGCGGGTACGTTTCAACTTGGGGCATGGTGTTCGAGCTCGAGAAGATGAGCGCCTTCAAACAATGGGGATTCTTCGGCTCAGGAAACATCACACTGGACAAAGCCAGCATGAGCAAGAACGCCCCCGTCATATGAGCGTTCAGCGGGACGCTCTACGAGACATCTGCGCCGTCTCGCGAGTGCCCGTTGCGAGAGCTAGAAACTCTCGCTCGGGCGTAATGACGGGGCTCAATCTCTGCTGTCGCCGGCGTACGAGCTCCTAGTTGGTGCGACGTCTTCTAAGTGCCACCAAGAGAAAGCCCACAAGAAGCAAGCTTGCTAGCGGTGTGGATTCGCCACTTTGCTGGCAACCACATCCACCACCATCGCTCTTATTGTCGGTACCAGCATCGGGCTCAGAATCTACGCCAGCATCGGGCTCGTCGGAAGGACGAGTTCCGATATAGAAGCCACCGACAAGAGTCGCGCTAGTTTCTTCGGGACTTGCAACGACAACATCGTGGGCGCCAGCAGCCATGCCAGTGGTATCTAGCGTGCCGACGAGATGGGCGGCGTCGTACCGAGTGAGACCTGACATGGCTACACCGCCGACAGTGGCCGTGGTTCCGTCGCGAAAGCCCGAGCCAACAAGAGTCAGGACAACGGACTGCCCCGCATCCCCCTGATCTGGTGTTGCGGCAGTGAGTGTCAGATCTGCACTGGGCGGAGGAATTTGAGCAGCTCCACTTTGATCGATGGAGAGCCCTGAGAATTCGAAACTAGTCGCTCGAGGACCATTTCGGGTCGCGTACGACAAGAACGCTCGCGTGCCTTCGATTTGTACTGAGGGCAACTGTTGGTCGTGACCGCTACCAGCAGTCGTCGTAAATGGTCCGGCGAGTTTGGTGCCGTCGGGGCTGAAGATCATGTAGGTTCCAAGGTGGGCATTATTATCTTCACTAGATACGATGTGAAGATTGCCGCCGGCGTCGCACGCGACGGCCGGAATCATGTATGTGCTCACATCATTGTTGCCGTCAGCAAAGGAGGGAATCATCAGCGGCATCAGCGCCTTCTGGTCGACCAAGGTCGTGAGCTCATTGCCGACCGTGCTCAGCACATGAAGGACAAGAATTCTCCCATTCGCGTAGCCTCCGAGGTTCGAATTGCCGGGAAGCGGTCGAACTGACGCATACACCAAATTAACATTTCCGTTGGGGCTAATGGCCAAACTCGGCGCCTTCTCGAAGGCCTGGTTGCGCATTAACGCCAGACGTTGAGTCGGTATTAAGGCCTGGCCTTCTCCGTCGAGTTTTGCGTAGTAGAGGTCGCAGCCGCTTGGACCACCGGTCCAACCACAGGCTCCGGCGCGGAAGACTGTGTGCACGTCACCGCTAGAATCGACCTGTACAACTGGGTGGGTATGCCCATGATTCGGCGGAAGTTTCGAATATAGCTCGGTCGGGCCGGCCATCAATGTCCCAGTAGGACTCAACTTCATGTGGTAGACGCCGCGCAAAACGCGCTGGTCACTAAACCCAGAGCTGTCGGAGGTGTCCCTGTTTAGTGAGTCTGTGCCCAGAAACACCACATGCAGATTGCCATCGGTACCCACAGCCATCTTGGGGTGCTGCACCGAGAGTGGTAGCGGAATCATGTACGTGTTGGTGACCAGGGTTGCGCTGTCGGACGAACTGCCGTCCAGCGTTGCCTGATTGAAATCGAGTTCGGTCAGGAAAGCGTGCCCTTGCTTGGTGCCATTGAAAACAAGGGTCTTATCCATAGCGCCGGCCTGGGGCACTGTCACAAGAGTTGGCTGCCGATCATCGTAGCCGATGTGACTTGTGAGCACAGTCATGTCCACGCTCAAGTCAT
>JAAEPE010000341.1 GCA_024222395.1 Myxococcales bacterium | reverse complement strand
CACTTATCGAACTCATGATCGTGGTCGCGATTATCGGCATCCTTGCCGCTGTCGCCATTCCAGCGTTCATGAAGTACATGAAGAAGTCCAAGACGGCAGAGGCCAACCAGTTCCTCAAGAAGATGTCGGACTCGGCTCGTACCTATTACGCGACGCCTAACTTCACGAACGCAAATGACGTAGATAGTCTCACTGCTTCGATTACGGAGAAGCAGTTCCCTGTGACCCAGGCCATGACTCCAAGCGCAAACTGTTGTGCAGCTACAGGCAGTGGCAACGAGAAGTGCGCTCCTGCTGATGGTAGCTGGGACACCAACGATACTTGGATGGCTCTCGACTTTGCCATGAAAGATCCACACTACTACGCCTACTCGTTCATAGGCGGCGGCACAGAAGATAATTACACAGCTACCGCCCAGGGTGACCTTGACTGCGATGGCGCCTTCTCGACCTACACGCTCTACGGTCAAGTAGTCAACGGCGAGGTTCAGTCTGCGGGTGACGTCGTCAAGCAGTCTGCTCTTGAGTAGCATCTCGCAACCCTAGTAGCACCCGGGCGACGGCGAAGTATTCGTACCTCACGTCCCCATTGCCAACCACTACGACACCCGTCGCCTACGCGGCGGGTGTTTGTATATCTGCCCTGCGAGTTGTACTGCGCGACAGACAGCCATGATCAATAGAACAATCCGCAAAGACAGAGGCTTCACCCTAATCGAACTCATGATCGTAGTAGCGATCATCGGCATCCTGGCTGCTGTCGCAGTCCCAGCCTTCATAGAATACACAAAGAAGTCCAAGGCGGCCGAGACGGCTGACTTGCTCCGCAAGATGATGGAGGGAGCTCGGGTGTATTATATAGATGTGCACCGCACCGGCACAGGACTCGGTGGCACCTCGGCCACACTGCAATTCCCCGAGACCGTTGGCCGCACACCAGCGGCAAACTGCTGCACAGCTACCACATCGAAATGTCCGGGCAGTGTCGCTGAATGGGACGACCCAACTTGGAAAGCACTGCTTTTCGAAGTTAAGAATTCCCACTTCTACCGATACTCTTTTGTCTCTACGACCGGCCTTCCAAGCACCTTCATAGCGATGGCTGAAGGCGATCTCGATTGTGACGGCACACTCTCCACACACTCTCTCTACGGCGAGGGCGGTGCAGGTGATGTGCAGTCTCCTGGTGTCATCCACAAGGTGAATGCCCTAGAATAGGAGTATGCAGGCTTCGCTTCGAGTTGCGTTGGGAGGAGGCTGCCTACTTGCCGCCAGTCTCGCAGTGCAAGGAGTTGGCTCAGCAGCCCGCGATGCCCGCAGTGACTGGCCCATCGAAGAGTACTACGTCACCCTGCCCCCGACCGAGGCCGCGCGCTTTAGCTACCTTGGCTACAACGAATTGGCAGCCGACGTAACGTGGTCCAGGCTCCTAGTCTACTACGGCTCGGGATTTCTCGGCGAAGGTGATTTTCGCTACCTCGGCAACTTCATCGACAACGTTATCGCCCTCGACCCGGAGTTCAAGAAGGTCTACGAGTGGGCAATGTACTCGGTCACGGTCAACGAAGAGCACCGAGTGAGCACGGCAGCAGAGGACATTCGCAAGTCCATCGACATTCTCGAGAAAGCTATGGTCGCATTCCCTGATGAATACGAATTCTTCTGGCTGGCTGGCGTTCGCTATTATCTTGATATGAAGAGCGACGATAAGGATGAGCAGCGGCGTTTCAAAGAGCACGGAGCGGAGCTAATGGAGCGCGCAATGTCGAGACCTGGAGCCCCGAAAGACCTGGCGAACAAGGCCGCTGCCTTTCGCTCCCTCCTTGGCCAGCACGAGCATGCTCTGGCGACCCTCAAGCACATGTACATGACCACCGACGATGAGAAGGCCCGGGCGAGTATGCTGCGCAATTTCCGCTACGTCGCCGGGGATGACATCGCCGAAGAGCTCAAGCGAGCCGCAAACCTCTTCTCCGAGCTGCGCCTCGAGCACGGGCAGCAGTTCCCCGAAGATCTCTTTGTCATTCTGGGAGGCCCCGCTCCGAGCCCCGTCATCGACTTCGACAAACTCGCGACAAAGCGCGACCTCTTTGGGGCCACCGAAGAAGCAAGCATCGAGCTCTTTCCGCACTAGCGGCGGCAACACGGTACCGCCAATCTGCGCATATCGCGATTGATGCGATATGGGGGGGTGTTCCCCCCCCTACCAGAGCACTACGCCCTCATCCCTGTCGGCGCAAGCCCCCGTTTCTTTTCCAGGCCGGCTCGCCCTTTAGAATTGGGCTCCTACATTACACTAGACCGTCGAGCGAAGAGAATGACCGAGGATGGTGAGTTCTGATTTTTCGAGTGCAAGGGGCGAATGAGGATTTTGCCGGGGCAAATGACGAAATGAGCAACGCTGCAATCGGGAAAGCAGGACCATCAGACCGATCACTATTTGCGCTCGGTGGTCTAGTCGTCGACAAGAGCGGTTCGATGGGCGATTTGATCAACGGATCTCAGAAGTGGGCCACGATGCGCTCGGCTCTTGGCACGACTCTCGATGACAATGTCAACAAAGTGAACCTTAGGCTGATGCTCTACCCAGCGAACGATGTCTGTGCGGGGGGAAGCATGACGACCACTATGAGTGGCACGAGCAATGGCGCCATCAATGCGGCACTCGGCTCCGTCTCCCCCGGAGGCAGCACGCCGACTCACACGTCTCTACAGAATGCCCTGAGCTGCTACCAAGGAACACCGACAAATCCCAACGGCCGCTTCGCCTTGCTCGCAACCGACGGCGAACAGAATTGCTTGAATGTCGTCGGCCCAACGATTCCCACCGTCAACGAGTAGTTGGCAGCCATAACGGCGCTGAAAGACGCCGGCATTCCAACCTACGTGCCCGGCTTCGGCGGCGGTGTGAACGGTGGAACCCTGCAAGCGATGGCGCTAGCAGGAGCGCGGATTGGGCTGTCGCCCACTAGAACTCGCAGTCTCGCACTAGCACGAAGTCCGCAACCACGGCCGCGGTCTCTCCGACGGCATCTTGCTCATTGGCAAGGCGCGATAATTCAATTGAGCGACGGCATCGAGTTCACTGGCAAGGCACGAGTGAGGAGCGCGCCTCATGGCGGCGACGAGCGAGGAAGGCCGTCAGAGGGCTCGAGGGCTAGCTCAAGATGTGCTTGGCTATGACCATGCGTTGTATTTGGGAGGTCCCCTCGTAGATTTGTAGAAGTTTTGCATCGCGCATCAGCTTCTCCACTGGGTACTCCTTGGTGTAGCCATAACCTCCGAAGATCTGCACGGCGTTCGTTGCGCACTCCATCGCTTTATCTGCGCTGTAGGCCTTGGCATACGAGGAGACGATGCTGTTGAGCTCGCCATTGTCGACGGACCATGCGGCTTTGTGACACAGGAGGCTCGAAGCTTCGTATGCAATTGCCATCTCGGCGATCAAGAATTGAATGGCCTGGTGGCTGGCGATGGGTACACCGAAAGTCTTGCGCTCGAGAGCGTATGCACGGCTCTCTTCGAGCGAGCGACGAATGACGCCGCAGGCGCTGGCAGCAATCCATGGGCGTGACCTATCGAAGGTCTGCATCGCAATCTTGAAGCCGGCACTTTCGCTGCCAAGAAGCGCGTCGAGAGGAAGCTCCACGTCTTCGAAGAGCACATCACAGGTGTTCGAGGCTCTATGCCCCATCTTGTCTTCTTTTCGACCAATCTTGACGCCAGGCAAGTCGGCGTCGACGATGAACATCGCAATGCCCTTGTGCTTCTTGCCCCGATCAAACGTTGCGAGAACGGTATACCAGTTGGCCACGCCACCGTTGGTGATCCAACGCTTCTGGCCGTTGAGGATGTACTTATCGCCCTTCTTCGCGACCTTGGTGGAGATGCCGGCGACGTCGGACCCGGCGTCGGGTTCCGAGCAGCAATAGGCGGCGAAAAGGTACTCATCGGCAAGCGGACCGAGGTACTTCTTCTTTTGCGCATCGGTTCCCGCAATGAGTACGGGCATCGAGCCCAAGGCGTTTGCGGCAAGCGACGTATTGAAACCCGCGCAACCGAATGCGACTTCCTCTTGGATGAGGCAGTGGTCGTGGCATCCCAGGCCAAGTCCGCCGTACTCCTCTGGAACCTCACAGTTCATAAGGCCCGTTTCCCAAGCTCGCTTGAAGATGTCCCGAGGGAAGTCTCCGCTCTGGTCAAACTTGCCTGCGACAGGGGTAATCTCCTTCTTCGTGAAGTCCCGTGCGGTCTGGATTAGTCCCTGTTGCTCTTCTGTGAGTGCTAAGTCAAAGCCCATGGCCGCGCATGCTAGCATCTGACTTCAGCCTATGAGCGGTGAATTCGGACGGTATCGACTGGAAGCGAAGATTGGTGAGGGAAGCCTTGCCGAGGTCTATCGCGCCCGCAAAGAAGGCGGCCCACAGGTGGCTCTCAAGCGCCTATCCCGCGCCCACTTGGACAATCAGGAATTGACTGACGTGCTCGCGCGGGAGGCTCGCATTGCAACTCTCATGCAGGGCCCGGGGCTACTCGGAGCCACCGAGAGCGGCGACGTAGAAGGTTGGCCATATCTCGTCATGCCCATCGCCAACGGCGGCTCCCTGGAAGCTCTCTTGAAGGAGAGCGAAGGCATCGCTCGAACCAATCTCCGGCGAGTGGCAACTCAGCTTGCTGATGCGCTCACCGCGATGCATGGCCTTGGCTACGCGCACGGAGACCTGAGCCCGGGCAACGTGCTCCTCGGAGGTGATGGCGCGGTTTTTCTTGTCGACTTTGGTGCCTCAACCCAACTCGGACACTGCCAGTCTCAGCCGCAGGGCACCTTTTCGTACATGAGTCCCGAGCAGGTCCGCGGAGAAATCATGGATGCGCACTCCGACGTCTTCTCCCTCGCGACGCTTCTGTGGGAGTGCACAAGCGGACAGAAGATCTTCAGCAGAGAGGCTCAGCACCTCTGCTTCATGGCGGTGGTTGAATCGGATCCACCGGCCATGCCCTTGGCCTTCTCCGCGACCGAGCAAGTCTTGCGACGTGCACTGTCCAAAGAGCCAAGAGGCCGTCCGGCCACACCCGAACTATTCTGTGCTGCCTTCGTTGATACGCTCTAGAGTCTATTCGGACTCGGCAGCCCGTTTCGCTTTGCGCGCCGCTCGTTCTTCGCGAGCCTCTTTGCGCAGCTCTTCGCGTCTCGCTTCCATAGCCGCCCGATCCGCAGATGCGCGATTCGCCATGACATAGCCAAATAGCGCCCCGATGAGAAAGATCGCGGGAATGAAGATGAAGTGACCGCTGGTCGGCATTACTCAGCTGCCGCCTTCTTGAGCTCGGCCTGAAGACGAGTAATTTCGACACTCAGTTTGCGCTGGCGAAGCCAGAGGACAAGCACGAAGATTGTGACGATGCCCCAAAGAGCCGCATACGCTGCTACGACGAACTGCTTGTTCGTGATCGCCTGCTTGGCATCAAGAACATGGTACTTGCTCGAGTGACTCCCTTCGCAAGCAGCGAGAATCCGGTCGTCCTTTTCCATCTCTGCGATGCACTTGTCTCGTATTTCGCTAGCGTAGGGCGCGGGGCCCTTGACCTGCGCATTGGCAACCCCGGGTACGGCAGAGAAGCCGAGTAGCAAGAGGGCAAGGACTGGAAGAACTCGTAGCGTAGTTGCTCGTAACGTCATAGTTGCGCTCATTCGATAATACCCGCATCAAGGGCCATTTCGCGACACTCGTAGAGGCGTCTCTCGGCGCGCCTGGCGTCGATGCGAAGCCGCAGCAAGAGGATGAAGAAGACAGTAAAGAGAAGCACGCTGAACCACAGGGCAGCTCGCATGCTCGGATCGAGACTGGGAACGGTATTCGCCGAAGGATGGTTGGTCTTCCACAGACGAGTCGAGGCGTAGACAAGGGGAATGTTGACCATGGCAAAGACGCCGAGCCCACTCGCCAACCGCTCGGATCCCGCACCGCCATACTTCCGAACGAGCTGATAGGCAATCATCGTCATCCACAAGAGCAGCGCTGATGTGAGACGTGCATCCCACACCCACCACTTGCCCCAAGCAGGCTTCGCCCAAAGAACCCCTGTGACCATGACAATGGTTCCGAAGACCACTGAGACTTCTGCGGCGGCAACGCTCACGTCGTCCCATTTCTGGTTGCGACCACGCAGGTAATTGATGCTGGCAATGCCGCAGATGATGACCGCAAGAAAGAGCATGAAGGCGCAGGGCACGTGGTAGTAGAAAATCTTCTGATTGAAGTAGAGCGGCCCTGCTGAGAGCGGCGTCTGGTAGAAGATTAGCGAGAGCGTGTAGCCAAATCCGAAGATGCAGGCCACGGCAGCGCCAATGAAGAGGGGGGCAGAGCGAGAAGAATCTGTCATTCGATCACCAGCGACTCAAACGTCCAAAGGGCCGCAATCAGGAAGATTGTGTCGTACACGGCCAAAAAGCGAATCCAGAACCAACAATCTTCGAGAGAGCCATCGAGCATCGCTGCGGTGGCTTTGATTGCAGCGATAAAGAGCGGCACGAGGATTGGGTAGAGAACTACAGGCAGGAGCACATCGCGCGAGCCGGCCTTCAGCAGCATCGCGGCAAAGACCGAGCCGACCACAGAGAAACCAATGGTGCCGAGCAACAAGGTAATCACTAGCGGCAAGGGATGCGCGAAAAGCGGCGCGTCAAAGAAGAGCGCGACCAAGGGCACCACGACGGCTTGAACAACAAGCACCATGATCGCTATGGCTACCGACTTGCCCAAGAAGATTGCGGCACGCGGAATCGGCGCGAGCAAGAGCGCTCGCATCGTCCCAGTCTCCCGCTCCCGATCAAATGCGCGGGATAGCCCAAGGGTTCCAGCGAAGAGAACAGCGACCCAAACGAAGCCCGGGCTCAGGTCCGAGACGTCCATCATCTCGCTTGACGTGGCGCTCTGTCGCGAGAACGCAAAGGAGAAGAGCAGCACGACCATCGCAGCGAAGAAGCTCATCGTGTAGATGATTTCGCGACTGCGAAACTCCACACGCACATCCTTCCAAGCGAGGGTCTTTACGTACCGCAGAAAGTCCACACAAAGGTTGTACGCCGGGCGAAAGGCACAGGCAAGCAAGTGTCAGGCGTGAAACGCGCACTCCCAGCGCGGGCGCGGAGCGGAGCGCAATGTCGGGCGCGCCCAGCGTGGAGCGCAGTGCGCAGTGCAGAGCGCAGTGCAGAGCGCAGTGCAGAACGCGGAGCGCAGCGCGGAACGCGCTGCGCAGTGTCGGGCGCGGAGCGCCCGACCACAGCGCCGAAGGCGCAAAACGCTAGTTTGGCGAAGCCAAACTGAGTAGAAGTCTGGCGCGGAGCGCCAGACTTCTACTCAGAATGACTGTGATAGGTGTCTTTGAGCTCCTCGAAGCTATAGCCACTGGCACGGCGTTCCTCGAAGGCGAGCTTGCCTCTGCGGAGAACCGCCACATGGGTCGTGATGCCAGCAATCGACTCCAAGTCGTGGGTGATGACAAGGACCACAGCACCGCGTTTCACAGCCCCTGAGAGCGCTTCCGCCAAGGCTTGCGAGCCACCGCGATCGAGGCCTGTAAACGGCTCATCAAGTAGCAGTACGGAAGGCTCATGCAACATGGTGCGGGCAACGGAGAGGCGCTGCAGCATGCCTCGGGAATATGTTCCTGCGGTGCGCTCCCATGCCTTCTCGTCGAGCCCTACCTCTCTGAGAAGATCACGGCTTCGCTGCTCTAGCCCCTCGACCTGGTAGAGCTGCCCCCAGAAGTCCAGGTTTTCAAGAGCTGTGAGCCCGGTGTAGAGAAAGGACTCGTGAGCGACCACGCCAATCTCGCGCCGCAATGATGCATCTGCTGCGAGCGCCTCACCAGCTCGGAGATAGCGCACAACGCCGGCATTCGGCTTTACTATCGACGAGAGGATGCCCAGCAGCGTCGACTTGCCGGCGCCGTTTGGGCCAAGCAGCGCGCAGACGCCTCCAGCGTGCAAATCCAGATCGACGTCGTGTAGCGCACGGTGCAAACCATAGCGCTTGCCCAACCCGCGTACCTCAACTGCGTCGATCGACATGCGACTTAGGCCCTAGTTGTCCACTTGCGACGCCGACTTGTGATCGTCAATCTCGCGGTAAATGGCCGTGAGCTTCGTGTTGAGTTTGTCTCGGCGCTTTTTGTACGAAGCCTCGGAATCCGCATTCTGAGCGTCTTTGGAGCCCCCCCGCTCGCGTCGATGCTCAGTCTCGAGCTTAACCAGTTGACTCATCATATGCTCACGCCCCGCCTCGAGCTTTGCCAAGACCGGATCGACCTGCTCGGCGCCGCGTGGCCCAAAGAAGATCGCGAAGAGAGCCCACCCAATCAGGAGCAGCGCCAGAATTCCCACTACGAGGCGAAAGCGCCCTTGCCATGGAGAGAGCTGGGGCAGCCCTGTCAGCCCGAATACGAGACGCTGATTCGGCCCGATAGTGATGTCTGGCATCATGAGGTAGGAGCGGCCATTGGTCGGAGTTTCGGGAACCACCTTGACTCCACGTGGTGTTCGCAGCCCCATATCCTTCAGTTCTTCGAGCATGATTTGTCCTTTGCTCACGCCGTAGGGCAGCGCCATATCAAAAGTAATCGCGCCATCACTCACTGGTAATGCGAAGCCAGCGATGAAGTCATTCTGGCCAGGAGGAACCGCTCCGCGCCACAGGAAGCCCTTGTCGGATTCCACACCAACCCGAGACGTCATCTCGCTGGCGACAGAAGCTCCCACAAACCCCTTGGGCAGCGGGATGTGCATGCCCTTTGGGGAGGGCTTGAACGGCATGACGCCCAGATTGATGATGCCGAATCGCAACCGAAACCAGAGTTTTTGGTCGTCGAGATCCGATTCCCCGCGCAAGCTGAAGAGCAGCTCCGGGCACATGTAGATTCCGACGGAGGCGCCGAGCTCTTTCGTCAGTTGGAATGGCAGGGAGTAGAAGAAGCGCCCCCCCGAAGAGACCTTGGCAATATAGATACTGTTCGGATCGTGAGAGACGTCGGTGAAGCGCGCTTGCAGTGCGTTCGAATCTCTCCATTGGTAACCAAAGGCAAACGACAGCGGTGCATCCTTGAGCGGTGTGAATGACGTCGTTCGCACCTCCACGCCGTGCATCGTTGCGATGGCGACGTACTGCGTACCAACTACCAGATCCTTCGCGTAGGCAAGCCCCTTCGCGTCGGTTTCGACGGTCGCCGGAGACAAGGCCTCTGCAGCTCCTGATGGCTCCGTGGTGCCCCCATCCGCTAGCTCGAAGCGAATCTTCATGCCTGCTATATCCGACTTGGTGGAGGGCCGTGCCCCATAGAACGAAACATGGCCAGCCTCTGTGTCGGGGAGACTTGGCATGGGGCCGGCTTGTCCCATGACTGATGCGGAATTGGGCTGCGCGGCAATCGCTGGCGCTCGTAGCTCACCGCCCTCTTTGCCTATACGAATTAGCTCCACCTCAGAAGTATTCTTGAGATAGTCCCCTTGGCTCGCCTCTGCGTAGACTAGAACTTCGACGTTGCCAGCACCAGGCATGGAGTTCCCGGTTCCAGAGAGTCGACCAAGGTCGTCCAAGCCTGGATTGGCTGAGTTCATCGGCGCGCCGGCGAGGATCATTCTAGAGCCAACCTGGGGAACCAGTTCGAGCGCTTCAGTCATGAGCCGGTCGGTGCCACCAGGTCGTTCGAAGACCGCCATGGCGTAGTACGCGATGCTATTGTCGCGAGCGAGCCTGTCGAACGACACTCTGCCGCCGTCGCTGGCATCGACCTTCTCACTGCGTACCGTCATCTTGCCACCAGCGTGCATCTCGACGAGGTGAATGGTGGCGCCATCGGGTACGGCAGAGGAGAGGCCCCCTGCACTAGAAGGAGAGAGTTCCCCTGCCACGGCTCGAATCGTGAGTTTGCCCGACGGGTCTTCTTGCTCTGGTCTAGCGCGGCCACTCATCATTCGAGCACTCTGGCGCCCGCCCAGACCGTTGCTCATAGGAACGCTGCTGAGCACGATCTTCACGCCACCCGTCTCGGGCATCGAGAAGGGCTCGGACTGCAGCGTCTTGCCACCAGCGGTTGCTCGGGCGACGTACTCGCCCTTGCCAAGCCCAGCGAAGGTCGCACGACCGTCAGTGCCACTTCGTGCGGCCTTGCGCGTCTCGCTCTGCAAGAAGACTTCGACATTGGCGAGGGGCTTCTCCAAGCTGCCGGCGACAACCGTTACGACTACGGTGCCCGCTTTGAGTTTCGCATCGAGAGTTGCGGGGGCGGGTGTTGGCCCCGAAGGCGCACCTCCCATGGCAGGCCCCCTCTGTGCCAACGACGGCGAAGTCCCGATGCCCAGCAGCAACGCCAGCGCAGAGAGAAGCACAACGACGCGAACGACTCGAGAACTCATACAGACTCCTTGGCGTCCGAATCGGCTGGGCTCTCGGCGTCTTGCTTACCATTCGCCTTCGCCGGGGCAGACTTGGAAGCGCGCTTCACTCCTTTGCCTGCTAGGGCCAAGCGGGCTTCCAAGTCGCGCTTGACTCGCTCGCTCACGCTGAGTTCTTCGTCGGTCTGGCCATCGAGTTCCTTGATGGTCTCAATGGCTCGCGCCCGGTAGAACTTCATCATCTCGGTCGCGTCTTCGGCGGACATCTTTCCGAGGTCCCGATCGAATTCGATCTCTTTGATGGCCTGAATCAGTGATTTCTTTTCGGCGTCAAGCTCGTGTCTCCGAGCTTCGCTCACATCGAGAGTGGCTATGCGATCGCCTGACGCTTCGCTAGCCACTGCAAAGCCAGCCTCCCACATGAGAGTCACAGTCGCGAGCACGCCGGCCCAGCCGAACCACAAGACGACAACTGGCGCCTGGAGATGCCAGCCATTGATCTCAAGGCTAAACCCCATGCCCATAATCAGGAGCACCGCTCCGACCATTCGCCAGAAGCCCCGCGAGGCATAGACTGGTGGTTCGACAGCAAGAGGCGCCTTCGAAGAGGCGGCGGACGCTTTAATCTGTTTCTCGGAGTTCGTCATCGAGAATATCGCTGTAGTCTTCGTCTTCAACGGTGGGAATGCTATCGCCCGAGGCGACTAAATCGTCTTGTCCCGTACGAACCCAGCGGCGCGATACCGCAAAGAGCAAGAACAAGGCTCCTATCAGGCCGAGGTATGGAACCGCCCAGGCCAGCTTGTTGTAGCCCTCGTCCGGCACGACCATGAGTACTTTCTTGCCGTTGACATCTCTTCCATTGGTCTTCCTGGCTATCATTTCCGCGACAACGTCTTCTTGCGCGTCCGCTTGTCCCTTTGCAGTGGAGAGGTCGTACTTTGCGAGTATCGAGAGAATGAAGCCGCGCTCCCTCGCCGCAATGCCGCATTTGCAGTGATAGAGGCTCTCTCGAGGACAGCCACAGAGACAGATTAGATCCTTGAGCAGTTGGCGATTCGACTCGATTATCGGCTCGAGCTTGCGCTGCAGCTCAGCCTGAAACTTGGTCGAAGTCGGATCCAGGTTGGGTTGCTCCGCTCGAATCTCTTCGACGACCTTGGCGCGATACGGGGCAATAAGGCTTGGGTCGTTCTCTCGATTGAGTGCAGCTGCCGAGCCACTCGCTTGATGCGTTGCCGCCGTATCATGCTCAATGGGCTGAGCGTTGGCGAGGGAGGTTAGCCCGAGGATGGACGCACCAACGATGAGTACAATCAATGCGGCCTGGGTGCCCCGCCCCGCCCTGCTCTTCCTGCGTCGGGATGCGGCTGTAGCCCAATCCTCCCGAACCAGACAGAAGGCCGTACCTATCGCGAGAAAGCCAAAGCCGAGCCACACCCAGTTGATGAGCGGATTGACGTAGACGGAAAAACTAGCAACCTGCGTCTGCGGGTTGTGGGAGTGAAAGACGAGATAGAGGTCCTGGAAGAAGTCACTACCAGGCGTGATGCTGCTCTCTATCGCCACTTCGTGGGTGGGTTGCTCCTCTTTTGTGTAGTTGCGAACCTCTGGGGCCATGTGGGCCAGGTGTTCGCCGTCTTTGGTCACGTCTAGGTGTGTAATCCACCGCATGACATGATCGGAATTGGTGTCGTCGAGTTCAAGACGATCGTAGGTGATGGTGTAGTCGCGAACGATATGTGTCTTACCGGGTGAGAGGGTGAAATTGCGCTCGACCTCGAAGCACTTACCGGCGAAGCCCATGAACATGACGGCAATGCCCAAGTGAATGATGTAGCCGCCGTACTTGCGACGCTTTGCCATGGTGATGCCGATGAGGGCTGTAATCGGATCACTTCCGGTCTGCCGCATACGCACGCGCATGCCCCCCCAGAACTCCTGCATGATCGATCCAAAGACAAAGGCAATCACGCCAAAATTGATGAGCGCCATCGGCATCTTGAAGCCGCGGGCAAGGATTGGTGTCATCACGCGAGTCCGTGGCACTCCGATAGCGAGGATCGCAACCGCCAGCACCATGAGTGCCACGGGCTTCGCAAACTGTGCGGCCAGACGTTGGCGGGTCGTACGTCTCCAAGCGAGTAGTGGGGTGGCCCCTGCTAGAAAGAGAAGAACGAGCCCTATCGGAATCATCCATTTGTTGAAGAACGGCGGCCCCACTGTGATGCGCTCGCCGTTGACTGCCTCGCTCAAGGTCGGGAAGAGAGTTGCAAAGAGCACGAAGAAGGCACTACCAAGCAAGACCCAGTTGTTGAGCAGGAAGGCAAACTCCCTCGAGATAAGCGATTCGAATTGATTCTTGGCGCGGAGAAATGGCAAGCGCCAAATCAGCATGCCTACAGAGACGATTACCGTGAAGGCCATGAAGAGCACGAAGAGCAGAGCGAGTTCGTTGTCCTCGCCGAAAGCGTGCACGGATTGAACGATGCCACTTCGGGTCATGAAGGTGCCGAAGATCGTGAGGAAGAACGTGACGATGACCAGGGCCATGTTCCAGACCCGCAGCATGCCGCGCTGCTCTTGGATAATTACCGAGTGCAAGAACGCCGTGGCAGTGAACCAGGGCAAGAGGCCGGCGTTCTCCACGGGATCCCACGCCCAATAGCCCCCCCATCCGAGTTCTTCGTAGGCCCAGCGCCCACCTAGCAGGAGACCAAAGCTCAAGAAGAACCAGCACAAGAAGGTCCAAACGCGGACCGATTTCATCCATTGATTGTCGAGGCGCCCCGAGGCGAGAGCGCCCATGCCGAAGGCGAAGGGAATCGTGGCAGCCACAAAGCCTATGTAGAGAGCTGGTGGATGGATCACCATCCAGTAGGTCTGCAATAGCGGGTTTAGGCCTTTCCCGTCGAGCGGAGCTTCCGTAAGCCAGGTTGCGAAAGGGTTCTTCGAGAAGACAAGGAGAGCGAGAAAAAAGAGTTGTACGACGGCAATCGTGCCGACGACGTAGCCAATCATGTCCTTGTGTCGCCGGTGATTGGTCCAGATGGCGATGCTGGAGAAGACTGAGAGCACAAAGACCCAGAACATCAGCGAGCCATCGAGCCCCCCCCAATACGCGGATAGCTTGTAGACAAGTGGCATCGATGTATCGGAATACATCGTCACGTATTTGATGCTGTAGTCGTGGGTGACGAAAGCGTACACAAGCAATGCCGAAGCCATCACCATGATCGCGCAGAGAGCGTGCAATGCCTTCACCGAGCTTGTGACCAGGCGTTCTCGTTTTTGCACGTTGCCAACGATTCCCGCCGCTGCGGCGTACGCGGCAATAACGAAGGCGACGAAGAGCGTAATGGTGCCCAGAGAAGAAAGTGGTGAGTCGGCGAGCGAGGTTAGCCAGCCATCAAAAAACTCCGACATTCAGGATGGTCTTTCTATTTGTGAAGCGAAGGCTACTGCGGGGCCGCGGTCTGGCGGGAGCGCTTGTTTTCTTCGTACTTGGATGGGCATTTAGCCATGAGCTCTTTGGCCTCAAGTTGAAACTCGCCATCGCGATTTACGAGGGTGCCGCGAGCGACAACTTCACTCAGATCGCGAAAGGTATCGGGCTTGGGGCCTGAGTGATGCACTCGTATGCGCTCTCCCTCGTACTCAAGAATGAAGGAGCGATGAATGTTCTGATCGCGAATCTCTTCGACGATGGATCCTGCTTCGACGAAGCCGTGCACTTTGAGGCTTGTATCTTCAAATCGCTTCGGGTCCTCGAGTACTTCGTGCACGTGCTTGTAGTACTCGGCCTCGCTCATCGATGAGTAAAGGAGAACACCAACGGCAGCACCAACGATTGACAACGATAAGAGGATTTTGAGCGTGCGATTCATGACGACTCCGAGCGGGCTAACGAGGTATCCGACGCGCCCGATCGCGGCTACACTAGCACAGAGATACTGGCGGAAAGATGATGATACAGAGCGTTTAAGCGCGCAAAGACACTACCCAGGGTAGAGCCTTCGCTATTCCCACTAACCACCGATACTAATCATGTGTTTCGCCGGCCCTCCGCGCCCAGAGGGATCGAACTCGTGTCCCTCCTTTTTCAGAGAAAGAGCAGCCCGAATTGCATGCTGAATCTCTTCACCGCCGGCCGGTACCCCACGCAAAATGCTCTTGAGATCGAGTGCATCATCATGGGCCAGGCATGTGTGCAGGTTGCCTGTGGCAGAGAGTCGCAGTCGATTGCAGGTGCTACAAAAATGCTCGGACATCGCGGAGATGATTCCAACGCGACCGCCGCCTTCGACACTCCAGTAACGAGCGGGCCCTCGCCCTCCGTCGCTCCCTTCGGCAACCGGCTCTGTGCCGTAGTGTTGCGCAAGCACATCGCGAATTTCCACCGATGTGAATTTGTTACGCTCGCTGTACGCCGCTCCACCCGACATAGGCATGTGCTCGATGAAGCGAGGCGAGATTCCGCGCTCCCAAGCGAACTCGCAAAGTGAGACGACTTCTCGCTCATTGAGTCCTCGCAATGCCACGGTATTGGTGGAAACGCGCATGCCTGCCGCAACACACGCTTCTATCCCGCGAATGACCTTCTCAATGTCACCTCGCCTGGTGAGTTCGGCAAAAGCGCCCGGTTTGAGGGTGTCTAGAGAAACGTTGACGCTCGCCAATCCAGCCTTCGCCAAGGGCGCAGCCATGGTCCCCATGAGATGCGCATTGGTCGTCATCGCGACTTCCTCGATGCCGTTGATTGCCGAGATGGACTCGACCAGGGAAACGACGCCTTTTCGAATTGTCGGCTCGCCACCGGTGAGACGAACTCGCCGTACGCCCATTTCCGCCATCAGAGAAATAAGCCGAGTGATCTCCTCGAAAGTCAGCAATCGCTCCCGACGGACCATGGGCACTCCACGTTCCGGCACGCAGTAGGTGCAGGCGTAGTTGCATCGGTCGGTCACGGACACACGCAAGTAGCTGATTTTGCGGTCCTGGGCATCGGAAAGCTCGGAGGGTGCCTCGGCGATGATGGGTAGTCGTTTCACGGTAATAGCCTCACTACCACTTCCGCGGCCACAAGCCTACCTGAATGCAAGCTCCCGCCGACCTAGAAATGCGGTCACTGTGCACCTCTCCTAAACGCAATTCGTCTTGACAGGTTCTTCAGATTGCTGCATTAGTTGGCCTCGCAGTCCTGGCAAACGAATCTCGCTCGCCAGAACAAAGCGCAACCAAACCACTGTATAGAAACACCACTCGGAGACTCTAAGTAGACATGCAACAACACGCGGACACCGCTGCTCAATCTGTACTCAATGGTCTATGGCTTCTTCTCGTGAACCAGGACGATGACTCGAGCAAGAAGATCGAAGACCAGGTTCCCGTTATGGCCAAAGCTGGCAACGACATGAACTACGTCCTCGGATTCAAGAATGCTGCAAACGCACGCAAGTTCCTCCAGGACTCCGCTATCGAGAACGCTGTGCCGCGCATGGTTGTCAGCGCCAATCAGGGCCACTTCCTCGATTGTGCCAAAGCGAACGGCGCTGCCGGCCTCTTGGTCGACTATGACGTCGCTTCTCGAGAGTACGCAGAAGCTTCTGAGCTATACTGAGTTACCTTCCCTCAAGGGGAAATAGCCACAAATCCGAGCAGGGTACTTCCTTTGGAAGTACCAAACGGCTGACAACAGCAAGGGTCTCTTGCGCGCCCACCAGGCTCAGAGATATTCCTATGGCATGCAATCCCCATCAAAGCCAAAGGAGTCTCTGCTATGAAACGCTCAAGTTCCTACCTGAAGATGCGCATACTCGGCGCCATCGAGTATGCGCCAGGCACAAGTATCCAGTCCCGCATCAAGCGTGCTCACACCTTCACCTGGAGAACCATTCAAACCTGGTACTCCCACTACCAAAAGCATGGCGTGACCTCCCTGCTAAACAAGCTGTGGGCAGACAAAGCGTTCCTGCGCAAAGTCTCGCTGAAGAGCTCGAAGCGCCTCGCTTTTGCCAAGGCGCACGCCAACGGGATGTGGCAGGCCGATACTCTGACGGGGTTTCTGCCGGTCACATTCACTGTCGCTCAGTTCCAAGGCTTCGATCTCGTCGAGAATGTGTCCAGCCTCCAGGGCTGTCCATCACCGCGATGCCTTACGTGCTGCTTTCTTCTTCGCCATCGGCGAAATATCAAGCCAGACAAAACCTCTGACTAGATGTACATCGCCGGGCGCTTACCCCGCTGGCGCAGTTCGGAAATTGTCTTAGCGTAGTCGTCACTCTTGAAGACCCCACTTCCTGAGACAATGACATTGGCACCGGCGCTCGCAACCCGGTGCACGTTGTCCACCTTGACGCCTCCATCAACCTCGATATCGAGGTCGAGGCCACGGGCTACAGCAGCTTCGCGCAAGCGCTCTATTTTTGGCAGACACGACTCGATGAAGCTCTGGCCACCAAAACCAGGATTTACGGTCATGACCAGGACCATATCCAAATCCTCAAGCAAGCAGTCCACCGCCTCGAAGCCTGTTCCGGGGTTGAGCGCGACGCAGGCCTTTGCTCCTAGCGCCCTTATTTGCTGAATCGCACCATGCAGGTGCGTAACCCCCTCTGCGTGCACAGTGAGAATATCCGCGCCCGCTTCGATGTAGTCGCGCAGGTAGCGCTCTGCATTGCTAATCATGAGGTGTACATCAAGTGGCGTATCACTAGCCGCCTTGGCTACCTTGACGATCATCGGACCAATCGTCAGGTTGGGAACGAAGTGCCCGTCCATCACATCCACGTGCACGAGATCAGCGCCGCCACGGCCGATTGCCGCTATCTCTTCAGTGAGACGGCCAAAGTCGGCAGACAAAATGGAGGGCGCAATCTTTATTGGTGCGGTCACGAGGAGGACGCTAGCACGAGAGTTGCAATCCCAACGCCCCTACCGACGTCGCATCCGTGCAGCGTAGAACGCGTCCTGGCTGTTGGCATGCGGCCAGGATTCGAAACTTCCGTCAGTGGAGAGCAGCCCACCCCACTCGACGTCCGAAGCCCCGCCTGAAACAGGAGGAGCCATTTCAAATGACGGCTGGCGCTCCAGAAAGTCTCGAATCTGCGTCGGCCCTTCTGCACTAGTAAATGTGCAAACGCTGTAGAGCAAGACGCCGCCGGGGCGAACTCTCTTGGCCATAGCATCGAGTAGGCGGACCTGAAGGGCTACGAGTTCCGCAATTTGAGGGCTCTTGTCGGGCCCCCATTTCGCCTCGGGATGGCGCCGCAGCACGCCCAGTCCGCTACACGGAGCGTCTAGCAGGATGAGGTCGTAGTCGCTCGCGAGTTTGGCATCGTCACGAGAGCTATCGGAGACGTGGGTCGTAATCCCTTCACAGCCAAGACGCTTCACAGACTCTTCGAGCAGCGCAATCTTCTTCTTGCTGAGATCCACTGCATCGATGTGCAGGCCCAAGCCCAACTCGGCAAGGTGTGTTGTCTTGCCCCCGACGCCAGCACATGCATCGAGAACATTCCCCCCCGCTTCAGCCTGCGACATCGCGCCGATTAGCTGTGCCGCCTGATCTTGCACCGTCCACAGGCCGTCTGAGAAACTCTGAGAGTGTTCCGGGGACCCAAGACTTGAGACATCAACGGCCCAAGGATAGAGCGACGACGCCTCGCAGTGTGCCCCCTCCCCGTCCTGCAATCGCTCGACGAGAGCTTCTAGTGTTGTCCTTTTCCGATTCACTCTCAGACTGAGAGGAGCAACTTCGAGCATAGCTTCAGCTGCCCGCCCAAGACCGTCGGCGCCAACCCGATCGAGCAAGAGTTCGGCAAGCCACCTGGGTAAGGAACTCCGAGCCATGACACTATCCAAATCATCTCCCGGCGGCAGCTCCGGTTCGCCCTCGCGAACCAGCGTTCGCAGAAGACCATTTGCAAAACCTCCGAGTTTGGTGCCCGCGACCCGGCGTACCTCTGTAACGGCGTCGTCCACTACTGCATGAGCGGGAATGCGCTCCAAGAACAGAATTTGATACGCCGCGACGCGTAGAGCCAATAGCACTCCCGGAGGAAGCTTCTTGAGCCCCTTGCGGGCATAGGAACTCAGTGCGCGGTCGAGCCGACTGCGATTCCTCAAGACACCATAGGTGAGTTCTGTAGCCAGACGTCGTTCCTTCTCGCCGAGACGAGAGCGTTGCATCTCTGCGGAGAGCGCCAACGTTGCGTAGGAGCCCGATTCCACTCGCTTTAGTACGCGACGGGCAACAACCCTTGCGGATGGTCCAATATTGCTCATGACGGCTCGCCTCCTGGTGTTAGCAGAGCACCAGGCTCGAGACGCTTGCCCCGTGCAAACGCCGCCGCGGCCATTCGCTTCTTGCCCGGTGCTTGTACATCGGCGACCGCAACGGCTCCCTCGCCACAAGCGATGACCATGCCTTGCTCATCGTCGTACCCTAGGATCGCCCCCGGCTGCCCCTGCCCTTCGCAGACTGCGGCGCCAAAGAGTTTCAGATTGCCACCAGCGATGGGAGTGAATGCACCTGGCCAAGGATCGAGCCCTCGAATCCGACACGCAACGACAGAAGAGTCCTTAGACCAATCAATGAGTCCATCTTGTTTCTTGAGTATCGCAGCGTGGCTTGCACCGTCCTCGCTCTGGGGCTTTGGCACAAGAGTCCCAGCTTCCAATCCCTGCAAGGCCTCAAGAACTGCACTCGCGCCTAGTGGGGCAAGCCGGTCGAATAGGCTACCGGCGGTATCACTATCGAAGATGGGCTCCGTGCGCTTGAGTAGGACTGGGCCCGTATCCATGCCCTCGTCGAGGCGAATTATGGAAATACCGGTTTGCTTCTCGCCATCAAGAACCGCCCACTGGATCGGCGCAGCGCCACGGTATTTGGGCAAGAGCGAGCCGTGGATGTTGACGCAACCATGGGGAAATGCCTCCAGCACAGCGAGTGGCAGAATCTTGCCGTAGGCGACAACAACTGCGACGTCCGCTTTGGCTTCCAGTATGCGATCCAAGAACTCGGGAGTTCGAGCTGACGGCGACTGCAGCACCTCGATGCCGGCCTCCTCGGCCATAACCTTAACTGGTGGCGGAGTGAGCTTCTTCTTTCGCCCCGAAGGCTTGTCAGGTTGAGTGACCACTAGCGAAACATCATGCGAGGCAACCAAGCTCTCTAGCGCCGGCAGGGCAAAATCCGGTGTCCCCATGAAGACAATACGCATATGTACCTACCGAAGATTCGCCCTATATTCACCGCGGATTCGATCATCGCTCAAGACGAGGTATGCCTCTTCTATTACAGCGCTGATCTCTTCGAGTTGAGACTGCAACTCTTCTTGTAGTGAGGGGGGGAAACTCTCAACACTAAAGTGTCTCTGTGCCGATTCATAGGCGCGACGAATCTCAAAGCCACTTGCATCCTGGCGAACCCCGAGAAGCTGGAAGTAGTCCGCGTCTTGCACAAGCAGGTACTTCGCCCGCACTCGCTGGCGATCAATCGCTAGATCGGTCTCCCCCACTAGATAACCGGCGGACGAGCTTCGATTGACGCGCGGCTCGCTTGAGTTATCCACAGCTTCAGCAACCCCGAGACAAATCCAGGCATAGGCAAGCTGTGCTACCCGCAAACCTTGGAGTTGGCTTTCGGCTCCCGCGTCGTCCAGAGTGTGCTCGCCATCAAAGAGCCGCTGCGCCTCAGATTCTGGCCCCGATAGGTCGGCTGCGGCAATCGTACTCAGCTGCTTGTCGCCGGTTGCGGTGATGAGAACTTGGCCCATCCCCCCCAGGCAGCTTTCCAACCGAAGTCGATCGTATTTGCGCCGAATGCCCTCCACAATCAGCGCGGCTGGGTGACTGGAGAGTCGGATGCGCTCGTCTATTGTCTGCTCTGGCAATGCATCGTAACTCCCATGAGTCCATGAGAAGACCGAATAGATGATGTCCTCTAGATGTTGCCTCACAGCCGGCAAGAGTTCCCGTGGCTTGAGGTACCCCAAGTCTACGAGCTCTTCGCCGAATCTGCGTCCAGACGACCTCACCTGTTCGCGGCACTCTCTGAGTTGCTCGTTGTTGATCATGCCCTGACGCAAGAGCAGCTCACCCATGCGATCCGCAGCTCCAGTTGAGGAGGCAAAGACCACTCTGCCATTGTCGAAGTGCACGCGTTTCTCCTCCTCGTCACGGACTAAGACGAGACATCCGGAGAATTCACGCTGCCACAGACGGGCAAGTACTGCGGCAATGTCGTGTTCTGAAGAGTCGAGGGTGCCCACGAGCGCTTGCCGGTCGACACTTCCAGACGCCATATGCCGTGTCTGAGCTGAGCTGCTTGACCCATGGCCCGTCTGCCTGGGCATCGTGATATCCGAGTCTTCGTGGCCTGTACTGGAGCCCGAGCTGTACTCTTCATCCGCATCCACAGGGACCCCGGCATCCGCAATCGCCCCTAGGTCAATCTCGGTGTGGGCAGCATGAAGTGGCGCAATCGCAGCGCTCGGTTCTTCTTCTCCCTGGCCAGGGAATAACCTCTCCGCCATCGCGGACATCTTCATACGGAGTTTCCTGGCGAAGTCTCCACCACCTGGCGGCTCGGGCTGCAGCGAACCATCAGAGTTACTCTGAGCCGTATCATCTTTCGGCCCTATGCGTTCGACCGCATCAAGTTCGTCCAGATCTAGATGGAGAGTCTCCCCCGGCAAGACTTGGTCGAGCAATGCCTGCGAGGCAGCGCTCAGAGGGCTTGCTCCAGCATCTAGCTCACCTAGAACCGCAGTCGGCTCGCGAGTTGGATGTAGCAGCGCCGTGGCCTCGACCTGGGATGAAAGAGGCGATTCGGGCTCCACTCCCTCTTGCTCCTGTGTCGCGACTTGCTGCCCTTCATTGCTGGCCTCGGCACCGTGAAGTTCGCCATTTAGGCTATCCATTGCATCGAGCACAAGGCTCTCAATCGCCATGTCCATCGCAGCATTCATACGAGCGCCAGTGGCCTTCTCGCCGCACTCGAGCACGGCGGTGGCGAGGTCCGGTGCGAGAATTGGTTTGCGCAGGACGCGGTGAAAATCGGAGTTCTTGGATGCCTCTACCGAGGCGATGCTCTCGGTCTCTCCAACAATGAGCAGGATCGGAGCAGGCCGACCGTAGTGTCCGGACCGCATCGCAGCAGCAAGCGAAGGGACATCCCCCACTGCGAGTCCCGCAACCATTATGACGACGTCAGGGGAAGCTTCGTCGTAGACATCGAGGGTGTCATCGCCACCGGAGCCAACAATGGGCTCAGGAAGACCTTGCTCGAGGAGTGCGCGGATGATCTCCGCAGCGTTGTTATCGTGGCTGACAAGCAGCAGTTTCGGTGATCCACTCCCCAAGACCATGCCAAAATTACTACAGGGCGGACACTGGATCCACGTCGATGGCCACCCGCACGCCCGCAGGTGGATCGTTGGCAGCTAGTACGTCGTGCACCGTCGCCCTCAGCGTCTTCCGCTCTGATGCCTGGAGCCACAGATGCCATCGAGTTCGCCCCTTGAGCTTCGCGAGTGGTGCCTCCGCGGGCCCGAGAACCGAAACACCGCGCTCCGTGCCAGCTCTGCGAGCCGCATCGGAGAGGCGCCGGGCCTGACGTATGACCGCGCTGGCATTGGCACCGTCGAGGCGTATGGCCACGAGATAGCCGTGCGGTGGATAGCTCAGGTCCGCTCGATCCCGAACCTCGCCTGCATAAAAGGCGTCAAAGTCGTGCTGAGCGGCTGTCTTTATCGCCAATGCATCACAGCGATAGCTCTGGACCAACACTCGCCCACTCTTCTTCCCGCGCCCTGCGCGGCCGGCGACTTGCGTCAGAAGCTGGAACGTCTTCTCGCTAGCACGAAAGTCGGGCAAAGAGAGGCCGGTATCGGCGCAGAGAACTCCAACGAGGGTCACCCCGGGGAAGTCGTGCCCCTTGGTGACCATTTGCGTCCCCACAAGAATGTCGACTTCTCGCCTGGCCACCCGTCCAAGCACGCTCTGAATAGCCGCTCCGCTCGCGACATCCCGATCCAAGCGCTCGACCTTGGCGTTCGGAAATCGCGCAGCCACCGCATCGGTAATCTTCTCAGTACCGAAGCCGCGTCTCGAGATCGAATCTTGCGCATCACACTCCGGACACGCGCGAGGCAACGCCTCTTCGTGAGCGCAGTAGTGACACATAAGCCGCGCGCGGAATCGATGATACGTGAGCGAGACCGAGCAACTTCGACAGCGAAAAGCATGCCCGCAGGCCGTGCACGTGACGAAAGTATCGAAGCCTCGTCGGTTGAGAAAGAGTATGATTTGATCGCCCGCATTCAGCGTTTCCTCGATGGCCGTCGCGAGAGGAGCTGTAAGCATGGATTCTTTGTCCGGCTTGTTGCGCCGGAGGTCGACAAGTTCCACATCTGGGAGAGGCTTCCCTGTAGCCCTTTTCGGCAACTCCAGAAGCTCGAGACGCCCAACTTCCGTTCCGTAATAGGACTCTAGCGATGGGGTCGCAGAGCCCAGTACGCAAACCGCCCCTGCCTTCTTGGCGCGTACCAAGGCCACATCGCGGGCGTGGTAGCGCACGCCCTCCTCCTGTTTGAAGGAAGAGTCGTGTTCCTCATCGACCACGATCATGCCGACATTGTCGATTGGGGCGAAGATGGCCGAACGAGCACCAAGGGCGATGCGCGCCTGTCCCTCTCGCAGGCGGTGCCACTCGTCGTAGCGTTCGCGAATCGTCAGCGCACTGTGAAGCACGGCGACCTCTGGTCCGAATCGCGCTCGAAAGCGGGCTGCGAGTTGTGGAGTTAGAGAAATTTCCGGTACGAGCACTATGGCGTTCTTGCCCAAGCGAAGGCACTCCGCGATGCTCTGCAGATAGACCTCGGTCTTGCCGCTGCCAGTGATTCCGTAGAGCAAGAATCCGGTGTATTGCTCGGCCCGCGTTTGCGCACCGAGCGCCCGAACTGCATCGTCCTGCGCCTCATTGAGCTCTAGTGCCTCGGCAGGCGCCACCATGCCCTCAGTGCGACTCTCGGCCCTCTCCCAAGCATCGATGCGTACGACGCGCTCAGACATCTCGACGAGGCCATCACCAACGAGAGAACGTAGGTGTGCCGATGCTCGAACATTTGTCTCTCTCAGTTTCTCGACGTCGGCCTCGCCACCGGCCTCGACTAGGGCATCAAGCACGGCAAGACGAGCCTTGCTCCGAGCAAGACGCGCTCGATCCTCATCGCCGACCTCTCTGCGGAGCTTGGCAACGCGGACAGACTTATCCTTGATCCGAGCCTTGCTCGATTCCAGTAGGTATGTCGCGAGACCAGCCTCGACCAAGAGAGCAACATCTTTTGCGCGGACCTTGCCCTTTGTGAGCGAGCGCTGTGGAATCGGACCGCCCTCCGCTGACAAGAGCCCCAAGAGCGCGAGCTGCTGTCTCGGCAATGCTCCTCCTGCCCCCGCGAGAGCGGCCTTCCCTGCGTCCGACACCTCGACTAATTGGTCGGCGGTAATAGATGTGCCCGGCGGAAGAGCTGCCCGTAGTGACTCGCCCGGAGGGCACTCGTAGTAGCCTGCGATCCAGCGGCAGAGTTCCAGCACCGGTGAGACAATCATGGGCTCCGGGTCTAGGAGCGCATACAAGTCACGGATGCGGTCGACGCCATCGGGAGGCTGGGCAACTTGTGCAACCACCACTCCCGTCACACCGCGATTTCCAAAAGGCACGAGTACCCGAGCACCTACAATGTCTCGGTCGGCGAGCCTCTCGGGAATTCGATAGCTATACGTCCCCGAGACCGGAAGCTGAACAGCAACATCGGCAAATCGAGGCATTCTGGCAATTGGGCACGGACGCGATGCCGTGCCCTCCTACACTATTCGCAGGCGCCGCCGTCGTCGAGGCTAAGTCCTGTCTCAAGCGGCAAGATGACGATGCGGTCGTTAAAATCGTCGTAGTGCATGATGCCATCGAAAGTTCCGTAGCATTGTGCTGCAATCGTGGTGTGACAGAAAATATCCTCATCGGCGAAGAGCGGTGTCGCGCCGTTTACGAGAGAGAAGCTGCTGTATTGCTCCGAACACGCCGGGTTCGAACCAGCAGCCACGACTGCGCCTGGCACGCTCACCAAGACACCCT
>JAAEPE010000340.1 GCA_024222395.1 Myxococcales bacterium | reverse complement strand
TGGAATGATCTCGGTAAGGGCTTTTCTTCGTTTCTTTGATACTCTATTCATCAGCGGTTCCTTTGTTATTGCAACCCCGATCCTGAATCGGATCAGGAGGAACCGCTACCTAAAGTTTAACAATGGATGGGACGTTGCCGAAACGAGCCGCAAACAAAGAACGGGCGCGCTGTCAAAAAAGCAACGCGCCCGCATTCTAAGAGTAACTCCGTGGGGCTACAAAAGACTCTGAAGCGTAGTACCCATCTCAGCTGGCGTTGGTGCCATCTTGATGCCCGCAGCTTCCATCGCAGCAATCTTGTCCTGAGCCGAGCCCTTCCCGCCTGCAATGATGGCGCCGGCGTGACCCATGCGCTTACCCGGAGGAGCCGTCAGCCCAGCAATGAAACCTGCAACCGGCTTCTTCACATTATCCTTGATGTAAGCAGCAGCCTCCTCCTCAGAAGAGCCACCAATCTCGCCAATCATCATGATTGCCCGAGTACCAGGATCCTCATTGAAGAGCTTGATGCAGTCGATGAAGTCCATGCCCTTGACCGGATCGCCGCCAATACCGATAGCGGTAGATTGACCGAGGCCCAAGGTGGTGAGCTGGTGAACAACTTCGTAGGTGAGCGTGCCCGAACGTGAGACCACGCCGATATCGCCCTCTTTGTGGATGTAGCCAGGCATAATGCCGATCTTGCATGCGCCTGGTGTAATGACACCGGGGCAGTTCGGACCAACGAGAACCGTATTCGGGTGCTCTGCATCGAGGAATGCCATGACATTCACCATATCCGCGGCAGGAACGCCCTCGGTGATAGTGATGATGAGTGGAATGCCTGCAGCGGCAGCTTCCATGATGGCGTCGGCTGCAAAGGGAGGTGGCACGTAGATGACCGATGCGTTTGCACCGGTTGCTGCGACTGCCTCTTCACAGGTGTTGAAGATGGGGACGCCATCGCAACCTTCTACACTACCGCCAGCTTTGCCTGGGGTTACGCCGGCAACCACGTTGGTGCCGTAATCAATGGCCTGCACGGTGTGGAATGCACCCGTCTTGCCGGTCATGCCCTGAACGAGCAGCTTGGTTTCTTCTCCGATGAGAACGCTCATTTGGTTAGCTCCACAATCTTTCTAGCGCCATCACCCATGTCCGTGCAGGTCTCAACGTTGAGGCCCGACTCGGCAATGATCTTCTTTCCGAGTTCCACGTTGGTGCCTTCGAGGCGGACCACGAGTGGGACTTTGAGCCCAATCTCTTTCACAGCAGCTACAACGCCATTGGCAATGGTGTCACACTTCATGATGCCGCCAAAGATGTTGACGAAGATGCCCTTCACGCGTGGGTCAGAGGTAATGATCTTGAAAGCCGCAGTGACTTTCTCAGCCGTTGCTCCGCCGCCCACGTCGAGGAAGTTCGCAGGATCGCCGCCGTAGTGCTTGATGATGTCCATGGTGGACATCGCCAGGCCTGCGCCATTGACCATACAGCCGATGCTTCCATCGAGATTAATGAAGCTAAGGTCATGCTTCGAAGCTTCGACTTCGGATGCATCCTCTTCCGAAAGATCTCGCCATTCTTCGAGTTCCTTGTGACGGAAGAGACCATTGTCATCAAAGTTGATCTTGGCATCGAGTGCCAGCACCTGGCCGTCGCCCGTAGTGATGAGGGGGTTGATCTCAAGAAGAGAGCAATCCATGTCCTCGTAGCACTTGGTGAGCCTCTGCATGAAGGCGCCAAAGACTCGAACCTGCTTGGCGTCGAGACCAAGTTTGAAGCCCAGGCTGCGAGACTGATGAGCCTGCCAGCCAATGCCGGGTACGATGGCTTCTTTGAAGATCTTATCCGGAGACTTCTCAGCCACCGTTTCGATCTCCATTCCACCCTCGGTGGAAGCCATCACTGTTACGCGACCTGTCGCACGGTCCAGAGTTATGCCGAGGTAGTACTCGTGCTTGATATCCAGGCCTTGTTCTATGAGCAGACGCTGTACCTCTTTGCCCTCGGGGCCGGTTTGGTGGGTGACCAGCTGCATGCCGAAGATGGCATTGATGGCCTCTTCAGCTGCCGCCTTGCCCTTGCAGACTTTGACGCCGCCGCCTTGACCGCGACCACCTGCGTGAATCTGTGCCTTAACGACAACGTACTCACCGCCGGAGTGATCCATGACCTTGGGGACGGCGGCAAGAGCCTCCGCCTTGCTCATCGCCGGAATGCCGAAAGGTACTGGTACACCGTACTTGCGGAAAAGGTCTTTTCCTTGATGCTCGTGAATCTTCATAGTGTTTCCTTAGCCGGGGAGGGCTAGTTGTTTGCGAGAGCCTCGACGAGGCCCATGACGGCGTTTGCAGAGTGGTCGAGAAGACCTTTCTCGTGCTCGTCGAGCTTGATCTCGATGACCTTCTCCACGCCGCCCTTGCCAAGGACACAGGGGACTCCGATGAAGAGGTCTTTGTGGCCGTACTCACCGTTGAGCAGAGATGCACAGGGAAGGACGCGCTTCTTGTCCTTGATGATGGACTCTGCCATCGCCACTGCACCTGCAGATGGTGCGTAGAACGCGGAGCCTGTCTTGAGAAGGCCGACAATCTCGGCTCCGCCCTTTGCGGTCCGTGTAATGATCTCATCGATGCGCTCTTTAGAAATGAGCTCCGTGAGTGGAATGCCACCAACCGAGGTGTGGTTTGGCAACGGCACCATGGTGTCGCCGTGTCCACCGAGAACCATGCCGTGCACATCTTCTACAGAGACGTTTAGTTCCATTGCGATGAACGACTTGTAGCGTGCGGTGTCGAGAACGCCAGCCATGCCCATGACGCGCTCGCGTGGGAAGCCGAGGGTGTCGAAGGCGACGTGACACATAGCGTCGAGAGGATTCGCGACGATGATGACGCAGGCGTTGGGAGAAGTCTTCTTAACTTCTTCACACACCGAGCTCATGATCTTCTTGTTGGTCGCCAGGAGGTCATCGCGGCTCATACCGGGCTTGCGAGGAATGCCGCTAGTGATGATGACGACGTCCGAGCTGGCCGTGGCTTCGTAGCCATTGCTACCGGTGATTTGGCAGTCGGAATCGACGACGGGCGTTGCTTCCATCATGTCGAGGGCTTTGCCCTGAGGCATGCCGTCAACAATGTCGACGAGTACACAGTCGGCCAGTTCTTTGGCGACAATCCAGTGGGCACAGGTGGCGCCTACGTTGCCGGCACCGATTACGGAAATTTTAGCTCTTGGCATCTCTATGGTCCTTGTTTCGCGTGTTGCGTATGACCGACCTACATGGGTCGTGGAGAGCTATGTACCGCGCATGTGCTCGCGGTATCAAGGCGGTGGGGACGCTGGTGCGTACGCGAGAACTGTCTTCGTGTAGGTACTGTAGGCACTCTCGGCGAGTCCTGCTAGATGCCGCTACACTCGCTGCCAATGTCAGAACATGTGGAGGCATTTCGGGAGTGGGTGGGCTCGATTCGAGAGGATGTTGAGATCCTCGAGGCGATTATAAATAGCGAGGCGATTGAGAAAGATGCGAGGCAATTTGCGGCGGCTGCCCTCAACTATGTCGTTACTCGTATGGACCTCGTTCCCGATTGGGAGGAGTCGATTGGAGTGCTCGATGATGTGACGGTGACTCGGATTTGCACCGAGCTCGCGAGCCAGCGCGGCCTTGACGAGGGCCTCAGCGATGCCAAGCACATTGTGGCAGTCGGACGACTTGTCAATGAGAGCAAGCGAATCGACGAGTTTCTCGGTGACGAACTCGCTGCAGACCTTCGCAAGTACGTCGCCAGGCTCGTAGATACGAGCGCGCGGGGGCGCGGTGTGGCTACGATCTTGGAAAACCCAGAGGAGCGCGCAAAGCTCTATGAGGAAGTCGCCGACGATATAAGGCGCATGCCAGCAGCACCGTTTGAGGGCCCGGATACCCTGACCCCAAAGTTCAAAAGCTATCTGCAGTACAAGTTGACCAAATATAGTGACAGTCGGAGCTGCCTTTGGTAACCCTCGCGACGTATGCGCGCACAAGCTCTGGCATTCGCTCTAGTTCTCGCTCCTGCCGCCCTCGCTCTTGGAGTGGGGACAGCCGAGGCAGACGGCTTTGACGATAAGGTCAAGATGGCGAAGCCCATTCATAGCGCAAAGAGCATGGCAGCCCTCTTCTGGTCTCAGAAAGTGAGCTGTGGGGCAACTAAGAATGATCTCCTTCGACGCCAGTGTCAGGGCGTTCGAGATCAGCGACAGAGCCGAATAACCCAGGATACCTTCCTCGTAGAGGTTGGCACTGACGCTATCGACATTCTTCCAGACGCTAAGAAGATGTCTGTGCAAGTGGATCTTCGTTCCTGCCTTTGGTGTGGAGACGAGGGGCCAGTTGTCGTAGGCAAAGGCGCCCACAAGGTCGATGGCGGCAAAGTGAAGGCTTTCGGGCTCAGCAGCGAAACAAAGCTCTTTGAGAAGGCCAAGCGCCTCGAGCATTGGACTGCTCATCTGGGGCCACGACTGCGCGCTCAATTGCTCGTCAAGGTGCCGACGAACGTCGAGCAATTCAAAGTGGCTGGTCGCAGCGGCTACAAGGTGGATGTCGTGGGATACCGCCTCTTCGACCCATGTCGTGGAGTAGTCTTTGCTTCCTCGCCCGCTTCCAAGAAGGCACCAGTGAATGCCTCAAGTTGCAAAGGCGAGCCGGAGCTGAAAGTCGCCTCTACCGAGCCAAAGGTGCCCGTCATCGTGCATCCAGACCGACTCACGACTGCACAAATCAAGGCGGCAATGAAGGAGGTCTCTAGTCAGACCCGCGCTTGCTTCGACGCCTATGGCATCGAGGGCATGGCGACATTTGAGATGATCATCGCTGGCAGTGGCAAGCTCGCGAAGGCCAAGCAGACCGGCGACTTCGAAGGGACTCCGACAGGCATCTGCCTCGACAAGGCCATTCAGGCTGCCAGCTTTCCCAAGAGCAAGAAGAAGAAGACCCCGATCACCTACCCGATCGTTCTTCGCTAGGGCTCTCGGCTCTCGGAGTAGTTCCGGCGGAGTAGTTCCGGGGAGCCAGGACGTATCGAAGATCTGGCCCCGAGAGCTGCGCATCGGCTGCTGGCCAGTTCTCGATGTTTGCTTCTCGCCCTCGTTGTTTGAGTGGGCGTGCCTGGTCGTCGTTGGTTGCTGGTTGCTTCTCGCCAAGTCGTTCGTTTGTGGGGGGCGTCTCTACCCCCTCGCTGCTTGCTGCTCGCGTCTCGCCCCCGTTGTTTGCTGGCGTGTATCTGCCTTCGTTGTTTGCTGGTCGCGTCTCTGCCGGGAGGGGGCACTTGCTTTGCAAGTGCCCTACAGGGCTGTCTGGGCGTGCGCTTGCCCCGGGGAGCAGCCTTCCCTTTGTGGTCGGCAATGCAATGCCGGCTTATATAGCCGCCCTATCGACCGGGAAGGTTGATACAGGTGTTGGCTGGGTTGTTTGGGTCGCAGGCGGCGGGGGCTACCGGGCCACCATCGGGGATGAGCATGTAATCTCTACAGATGCACATCTTGCGGCAACAGAAGGGGCCAGTCTGAACTGCAACCGCACACTCAAAGCCCGATACACATGGCGATTCAGGAACCTTGTCACACTCATCGTTGCTGCTGCATTCCGCAGTGCAGAGATCCGCGAATTCACTGCCGTCTGGCAGTTCCTTGTCCGTATCGCTAGGGTAGTGCAGGCATTGGCGCGATGGGCATTCGAGCGCAGGCGAAGCAATAATCGACTGGGCGCTGTTGCCAGCGTCGGTGCCCACGAAGCACTTACGACCGACCGGGTTGTCCGAACAGGCCGATGTAAACGCCATCGTCACAGCGGACAGCGAGAGAATAAGGTTCGGGAGGATGGAAGACAGCCTTCGTTTCATTTCATGTACTCCTGGTTACCCAGAGTTAACGCCAACGCATCATAGTCGTCGCCTATTGGAAGTCAAGGTAGGCTCCTAGGCAAGTCTGCAGCGTTGGGCGATTCGTCTAGGGAATGTGGCCAAGGATTCACTTTCCATCACGGAATTCCCAATAACTGGCCAATACCAAAGCGCAGACAGGCGAGTTGCGAGATCCGAGAAGAGTCATTTTCCTACGCAGTTATCGTGACGGTCGGTCAAACACTTGACAACAATGGTGGTTGCTCGGGAATATTCATCGCCCTCGTTAAGCAGCTTCTGCAAGACGAAAGAAGAGGTTCATGCGTCAAACAAGAAACTGGCTACTCGCTCTAATTCCTTTTGCCCTGTTATTCGGGGCCTTGTTCGAAAGCACTGCTTTCGCACAAGGCGACGAGATGACCTTCGAAGAAGATGAGGTTGAGACCTCGAAAAGGAAGAATGCCGAGCCGCCCCCCGACACAACTCCTCCAACGAAGACGTTGCAGCGAGCTACCAAGCTCTACAATAAGAAGGACTACGACTCGGCGTCCATCGAGTTCGCCAAGGTCATCAATGGCGAGACCGAGGACTCGGTGGCAAACAAGCAACGTGCCGAATTCTTCATGGGCAAGACGCTCTATCAAATGGGCTACTACGCTGCATCGCTCGCCTATTTCGACCGAATCGTCGAGCTGGGGAACGGGCACCTCTACTACGGGGTGACTCTGAAGTGGCTCGCAGCACTCAGCCGCGTGCTGCCTGAGACCTCGGGCATTCTTGAGAAGATAGGTCAGTACGATCCTGCCAGTCTTGACGAGCCTGTCATGGAGGAAGTTCGCAACGAACTCTACTTCCTTCTTGGTCGACACTTCTACAGCGAGGGCGATTTCGAGCAAGCCATCTCTCTCTTTCAAAACGTAAGCAAAAAGGACCCATTCTTCGTCAAGGCCAAGTTCTTCGAAGGTGTGACCTACGTCCGCCAGTACAAGGGCAAGCCTGCCGTTGCTGCATTCAAGGATATTCTGGTCATCGCCGAAGAGCGCCCCAAGTACTACTCGAAAGACGACGTCGATCAATTCCAAGAGCTTGCCTGGCTTCAGCTCGCTCGCGTCTTCTACTCAACACAGCAGTTCGACACCTCCATCAAGTACTACGAGAAGTTGACTCAGAAGTCTCCAGACTGGTTGCCCTCCCTCTTCGAGGCATCTTGGGCGTACTTCATGAAGACCAATAACTCCAAGGCACTCGGCAACATCCACACCCTCAATGCTCCGTACTTCGAAGATCAGTTCTTCCCTGAATCAGTGCTTCTTGAGTCGGTCATCTACTACAAGTACTGCCAATACGATCGGGCACTGGCTGCCGTCGCCGAGTACGACGACCTCTACCGTCCTCTCCGCAAGGATCTCGACGAGATGCTCGGCAAGTACGAGGACAATGCTGAGTTCTACGAATACGTAAAGAAGGTCCTCAAGGCCAAAGCGGGGCTCCCCGATGCAACGCAACGACTCGCACTCTCGGCTCTTGGCGACAAGATGCTTCGCAAGACCTTCGCTTGGGTCGATGAGCTAGACAAAGAACTCAAGATGCTTGAGAAGGCTGACAAGGCTTGGCAGACAACTTCTATTGCAGCCGAAGTTCTCCAAGAACTAACGGTTCAGCAGTCTCTTGCTCAGGCCGATGCGGGTAAGCTTGCTCGCGAGCGAATCGAGCGACTTAGCAAGGAGCTTCGCGAACTTAGCCGCGATGGTCTGAAGATCAAACTCGAGACTCTCGAGAACAAAGCCGGTCAGGTCTCGGCGAGCGCACGGGGGCAACAAATCTCAGGTCACAATCGGCTTGAACCGATTGTGATTGACGATGAGCACTTTATGTGGAAGTTTAATGGAGAGTACTGGAAGGACGAGCTCGGCTTCTACCGATTCCGCGTTCGTTCGAAATGCCCTGTTAAGGGCGCCAGCTAAAGACTCTCTTTAAGGAACAGAAATCAAGAATATTCGCTAATTATTCTAGCCGGTGCTTCTTCGTCTCGCCCCAAGCTTCCTATGGCCGACCACTCCGTGGCCGGATCCAGAGGGAAGGAAGACAGAAATGCAGGCTCTATTGGCAAACATCCCTCGCCCGAGGATTCTCCTCAAGACAGATAGCTCGAACAGCACCGCCAGCGTGTTGTGTCGGGCTTTTGTCGTGTCCAAATCGCCCCGCCTTGAAAGGTTAAGAGACGATGAAACGTAGATTGTCCAGTGTACTCGTAGTGGCCCTAGCCACTTTGCTCGTTACGGCTTTGGCCGGAGAAGGAACTGGGGAGGCCGCGCCCAAATACAAGCGCGAAAACCCCAAGCTCAGTATCGACGTCAAGAAGACAGATCGAACAAAGGGCCTCGAGCGAAAGAAGGGGCAGAAGCCCGAAGAGTCCAAACCCCAACTATCTGCAGATGATTTCATCCAGATTCAGGGTGAGGTTAAGAATATCCGCAATGCGCAGATTCAGATCTACAAGCAGCTGATCGACGATACGGATCCAAAGTCCAAGGAAATGCCGGAGCTGCTCTTCCGACTTGCTGAGGCGTACGCGAAGAAGCAGCGCTACTGGCGTTTCCGGGCGATGGAGATGTACACCAAGCTCGACAAGGCCAAGAAGGGCGCCAAGGCCAAGCTCCAGAAGAAGCAGAAGCTCTACTTCGACACGGAGAAGAAGGCCCTTGTCCAGGCGATGAAAGTCTATTCCGACCTGGCAAACGAGCCTCGATACAAGAATTACCCGAAGATGGATGAGGTGCTCTTCTACTACGGCTACACCTTGGACGGTGCCAAGCGCATCACAGAATCGCGGAAGATCTTTCACCAGCTCATTAAGAACTATCCCGACTCGAAGTACATCCCGCAGGCGTTTTTGAGCTTCGCAGACTACTTCTTCCAAAAGAACGACTTGGACAACGCCGAGAAGTTCTACGACAAGGTGCTGCAGTTCCCCAATTCGTCGATATACCCCTACGGTCTCTACAAGAAGGGCTGGGTCTATCTCAACCAAGAGCGTCCACAGGATGCTCTAGAGACCTTCTTCAAAGTCGTGAACATCACGAAGGGCAAGGAAAGGTCCAAGACCATCAACAAGGCAGCGAAGAAGGACTTTGTTCGGGCCTATGCCGCAGTGGGCCGCGCCGAGAAGGCGTATCAGGCATTCCAGCGCGTGGACAAAGGCTATGCCTTTAACATGCTCAGTATTCTTGGTGGCATCTACCTGGATCAAGGCGCAGCTGAGAAAGCGATCTTCACGTATCGCGAGCTTATCGGCATCAAGAGCAAGGACCCGACGGTCTGCGAGTGGCAGGGCAACGTGCTCAACGCCATGCTCTCCGCTGGAAACCAAAAGCAGAAATCGGATGAGATCGTCAATCTCGTTAAGATCTATCTGAGTCACAAGGAACAGGGCATCCTCAAAGGCGGCAAGCTCGAAGAGTGCCGTGACAATGCGCAGGGCACTACCAGCGAGATGGCCAAAACCTGGCACAACGAAGCAATCAAGACCCTCAATCCTGAAGCTCTCGGTAGCGTTGAGCAGCTCTACAAGCTCTACGTAAAGAGCTTCCCGAACTCCTCGGACATCGGAGATATGCAGTACTACTACGCTGAGCTTCTGTGGCAGCGTGCTGAGAACGAGAAGAATCCTCGCATGGCCACGGACCGTTGGGAGCGCGCCGCCATGGCCTTCACCGACGTCGTGCAGGGCGGCAAAGTCAAAGGCAAGCTCCTCAAAGAGTCTGCATACGCCGCTGTTCTCGGCTGGAAGAACGCTCTTGCTGTCGATCCTCGCACCAAGACACCGACGACAGAACTCGACGAAGACGCTGAGAACGCGAAGATCCCGGAGCCCAAGCCAATCGGTGAGCGCGAGCAGAAGATGATCGCCGCCTTCGATATCTACATTAAGTACATCAAGGACCCGACTGACGACGAACTCGTCATGATGAAGTTCCTCAAGGCTCGAATCTACTGGCGGCACGATCGCTTGGAAGAGTCTCTTCCACTCTTCCTCGACATTGTTGAGGACCACAGCAGCCACGAGTCTGCACTCTACTCCGCGAACATCGCGATCGACTCTCTCATTCGTCTCAAGCAGTACGACGTAATGAACAAGACTGTCATCAAGATGCTCAAGGACACGAAATTCCTGGAAGACAAGGAAGAGCTCAAAGAGCGCCTCCTTCGAATCAAGGGCGTTGCCATGCGCAAGGCTGCCGAGCAGCTCGAGAAAGAGGGTAAGCACATCGCTTGCGGCCAGGCCTACCTCGACATCTACAACGCCAACCCAACCGGCGACGGTATGGACGAGGTCCTATACAGCGCCGGCGTCTGCTTCGAGGACGGCAAATCCATCGGTCTGGCAATTCGCATGTACGGCACTCTCGACAAGAAGCACCCTGACTCGGAACACAATCAGAAGGCTCTGGTTCGAATGGGCTCCGCTTACGGGTCAATCGCTCACTACGAAAAGGCCGCAGAGAAATACGAGCAGTATGCTACTCGTTACGGCGGTGAGAAGGATGCTCCCAATGCACTTCAAAACGCTGTTACGTACCGCAAAGGTATTGGCCAGGATAAGGAAGCAATCGCCGACATCGAGAAGTTCGTAGAGACCTACAAGAAGAAATTGAAGGACGAGTCGGCAGCCGCCATGTTCGGCCTCGCTGGCATCTACGAGAAGCAGGGCAACAACGATATGGTCGTTCGGGCCTACAGGCGCTACATCCGGGAAATTGGCAAGTCGGGTGGCCTAGATCGCCTCCTCATCGCCAACGCCAAGATCGGCGAGATTCTCTGGAATCAGAGTTGTAAGAGCGGGGGCCAAGATGGCGCCTGTGTGCGCATGAAACGTGAGCGTGCAATTCGCAAGCGTGGCAAGAAGAAGAAGCGTCGTGGCCTAGACCTTCCCACGCAGTGTGGTGAGGAATCCAAGATCAAGATGACGGTTCTCGACAGAGATCGCCGTTTAGTGAAGGCATCTCAGAAGCACTTCCGAGCAGCACTCAAGAATCACAAGAAGGCAATCAACTCTGCTCCAGACAAAGGGCGAAAGGCCGGCACCATCTACTGGATGGCTGCAAGCAAGTTCTATCTCGCCGGTGAGAGCTACGAGAAGTTCCTTGCCCTCAAGTTCCCGACCAAGTTGGATTTCTCAAAGCGCAATGCCAAGAAGAAGAAGGACTCTGATAAGCGTTTCCTCAGTTGGTTCACAGACAAGCAGAAGGCCGCAGGGGAGCTAATCAAGTCCTATGGGGTCGTGCGTGACATCAAAGGTGGTGGTGCGGCGTGGGCTGTGGCTGCTGCCGCTCGTGTCGGGCAGACTTCCCAGAACTTCTCGGATGGTCTCTTCACTGCTGAGATTCCGAAAGATGTTCGCACGGGGCAATTCGCTGAGGATTCAGTGGCTGTCTACTGCGATGCTCTAACCACGAAAGCCGCACCTCTCGAGGACCTCTCGGTTGGTGCCTTCGGTTTCTGCCTAAATCTCTCTACCAAGCTCAACTGGTTCAACGACTGGTCGCGCCTCTGCGAGAAAGAGCTCGGACAGATTCGCCCGGCGGATTTCCCGACGGCGACCGAATTCCACGGCGTTCCCGACGGAGCGGCGGACATCACCGATACCCAAAACCTCATCACCACCATTGCTCAATAAGGCACAGGAGGGAAAACGATGAAGACAACAAGTAAACTACTAACGCTCCTCTGCGCGGCGGCATTCGTGCCCGCTTGCGGTGGGGCTTCGAAAACAAGCGGCAAGGCCATGACTGGTATGGCGGCCAATGCTTCTGGTCCTCCGACCGGCAAAGACGTCAAACTGGAGCGCAAAGTCTCTCGGGAAACTGAGAAGGACTTCGCCTCGGCTGTGAAGTACTTCCAAGAGCAGGCCAAGGCCGGCTGGAGCGAAGCAAGCTGCAACGAGGCATCAGATAGGTTCACGGTGGTTGCCGAGGGCAGCAAGAAGATGGTCGAAGCTCGCTTCAATGCAGGTCTTGCGCTGCAAGCCTGCGGCATGAACAAGCCAGCCGAGACACAGTACAAGAAGGCTCTAAAGATCAATCCTGGTCACGCTGCTTCCCTTTCCAATCTTGGTGAAATCTACTTCAAGGGCGGCAATGAGGAGATGGCCAAGAAGTACTGGACCCAGGCGGTCTCGGCCAATGGCAAGATCGTCGCTGCTCGCAACAACCTGGCGTGGCTCGACATTCGCGAGATCCGCGATGGCAAGGCGAGCCTTGCGAGCCTAGAGAATAAGATTAAGGCTAATCTCTCTTCGGCCCTGGCTGTCGACAACGATAACGTCGAGGCCTATACTCTCTACGGCTTGCTCTATATGCAGGGTGCCAAGAAGAACAAGAGTCGCCTGACTCTGGCAAAGCTACTCCTCGATAAGGGGGAGGATATCGACGGGAGCTACGCGCCGCTCCACAACGCGCGTGGTCTCTTGCTCCTGCAACAAGACAACGTGCCCAAGGCACTGCTTAGCTTTCGCCGCGCCGTGGAGCTGAACGCCAAGTTCCTCGAGGCTCACCGCAACCTTGGCAACATCGTGCTCGACTTCCGAAAGTACGACGAGGCCAAGGTCGAGTTTGATATTGTTCTTGGGCTCGACGGCAAAGACTACGATGCGAGAATCGGTCTCGGTTACGCTCTCCGTGGTTTGAAGCAATACGACGAAGCCGAAGCGTCCTACAAGGCAGCGAAGAAGATCGACAAGAATCGACCAGAGGCAGACTACAACCTCGGTGTTCTCTACCAAGACTTCCGATCAAGTGCGACGGAGGACTTGAATGAGGCTCAGTCGGCATTCCGAGAGGCGACTAAGTTCTTCAAATTGGCAATGGCGAAACCGACCGCCACGAAGTCGCTCAAGAAAGATGCGAAGGAGAACATCAAGACCTGCGAGAAGAACGTCAAGAACCTGGAAATGGCGATCAAGTTTCAGGAATAGACCAAGTAGTAGTAACTCGCTAATATTACAAAAGAAACAGTGGCCTGGCGCAAGCCGGGCTCCTTTCGCACTCTCGGCAGGCGATCTTTCTCGCCTCTTTCTCTCTTTTTTCTGATTTTCTCGGAACCCAACCAGACCAGCGGTGTCAACTCACTCGACGATGAAGCAACTGGTCGCAAATTAGGAGCCTCGACATGAAGCGCAACCCATCTATTGTATCCAGCCTTATTTCAACAGCCCTCCTGTCTCTTGCTGCTTGCCTCGTTGTGGCCGTGGTCGCTCCGAGCGTTTCGGATGCTCAGAATGCTGATAAGCCCAAGGTGAAGACCTTCGACTTCTCGGGAGATGACATTGATGGTGAACTCGTCAAGCCAGACGGCGAATTCATCGACCCACGCCAGTTTGCGAGCCATACCAACCTGATTCGAATCCGTAAGGATTTCATCAAAGAGATCATCAAGTCAGCAGAGGACCTCTAGGTCCTATCGCTCGATGTGAAGGTCTGGTCGTAAAACGCACTGCTAGATAGTCATAGGGATAGTCCCAGAAATACCGGAGAGCCAACATGGCCGGACCAAACACATCACTCATATTCAAGATATTCAAAGGTGACGAGCTGCTGCGCGAGGATACCCTCTCGCAAGCCGTCATCAAGGTCGGCAAGTTGTCGTCTTCCCACCTTCGGCTCGAAGATGAGTCTGTTAGCCGCATGCATGCGGTTATTGAAGTATCGGGCGACGACATCAGCATCATCGACTTGGGATCAACCACTGGCACGGTGGTCAATGGTCAGAAGATCAACAAAGCAAAGCTCCAGGACGGCGATACGATTGTACTTGGCGACATTCGGCTCGAGCTTTCCCGCGCCGCCGTTGAGGCTCTTGCTGAGTCGGTTGCTGCACCGGCAGTCCCTCCGATAGCTGCTCCAGGAATGGCGCCGGCCATCCCTGCGATGCCGGCAGCTCCTGCGATGGGCGCAGCTCCAATGGGCCCACCAGCAATACCAATGGGGGCTGCTCAGTTCGCTCCTGCTCCGATGGGTACCGCTCCAATGGCGCCACCACCGATGGGTGCCGCTCCGATGGGTGCCGCTCCGATGGGTGCCGCTCCGATGGGTGCCGCTCCGATGGGTGCTGCTCCGATGGGTGCTGCTCCGATGGCGGCACCTGCATTTGGTGCAGACGCCGCCGAGGACATGGGTGGCGCCCGCGCAATCGAGGTTGCTGCGATGCTTGGCGATTCAGTGGTGGGCGTCAAGCACGTCATGAATCCACGTGGCGGCAAAGTCACCCCAATCACCTACGGTCTTTTTGGCTTTGGCGCGCTCCTACTCATCATTAGCAGCATCGCCTTCGTTTCGGGCGTTTCGACGGCTACAGACAACAAGGCCCGCTACCATAAACATGTCGACGCGAAGAAGCCGGCACACGAGTTCCGGCCGCGAAGGCTCAACATAGCGTTTGACTGGATGGCAGTCGGCGGCCTTATCGGCGGCATGTTCTGCATGACGATGGGCGCACTTCGTATTCGCGAGGAAAAGGTCGACCCGCGCTTCCGCATCGGGCGAGCATCAGGCGTCGACTTCCCAACGGAGAATTCTCCACACGAGGACTTCAATCTGGTCGCCCCCATAGGTGACGATTTTGTCCTCAACTTTGCCCAGGGCTGGGAAGGTGAGCTGACCGTCGATGGGCAGTCGACAGCCCTCTCGGAGTTGGCAGGTCAGAATAGGGCTCGTCAGAGCTCTACTGCTCCTGGCGCGATGGAAGTAGCGATTCCGACAAAGGCTCGCATTCGCGTCAAGACGGGCGCGCAGAGCTTCTTGGTGAGCTCTGTTCCTCAACCTCGGCGCCAGGCAGCACCTCTCTTTTCCAATCTCGACACGGCACTCTTTGCCTACATTGCCGGCGCAGGCATCGTTGTCATCGGATTTGTACTCATGCTTAGTGGGCTGCAGCCGGACGAGAACACGCTATACGGAGATGCATTCGCAACGAGCGATCGCATGAGCCACACCCAAAACCAACCGCAAGACGATCCTCTGGAAGAGGAAGAAGAGCTCGACGACGGTGAGGAAGAGGACTCAGGCGGAACCGGCACCAAGATGGCCGAGGCCGAGGGCAAGATGGGCAAGAAGGAGTCCAACCGCGCCACAGGCCAGTACGCCATGAAGAACAACGACGCCAGCCCGCAACTCGCCAAGGCAGCAGCCATGGATCATGCTCGCAAAGCTGGTGTTCTTGGACTCATGAGTCAGGCTCCCGGTGGGGCATTTGCCTCCATCACCGGTGCAGCTGATTTCTCCTCGGGGCTCGATGACCGCGACGTCTACGGTGGTCTTCTTGGCAGCGAAGTCGGTGAGATGGCGGGTGGTTGGGGATACGGCACCTCAGGAGTCGGCCCTGGCGGTGGCGGAACCGGATGGGGAACCATCGGTACCGGCAACTACGGCACCATTGGACACGGCCGTGGAACGGGGTTGGGATACGGCTCGGGCTCCGGCAAAGGCGGAATGCGCGGCCGCAAGGCAAAGCCACCTCAAGTCCGCATCGGTAAGGTCTCTGCAACTGGCGACCTCGACAAGAACATCATTCGTCGCTACATCCGCCGCAAGCTTCCTCGCATCAGACACTGCTACGAGAAAGAGTTGCTTGCTAAGCCTGGTCTCTCTGGAACGGTTGTTACTCAATTTCTAATCTCTTCGGCGGGCAGCGTGCAGGGCGCGAAAGCCAAGGGAATGGGCAACTCCAACGTTGAGTCTTGTGTGGCATCGACCATTAAGTCCATTCAGTTTCCGAAGCCCAAGGGTGGCGGTATGGTGAACGTGACCTATCCTTTCACCTTCCAGCCTGCGGGCTAGGCCGCCGAGCGCAAACAATGATCGGTCCGATGGTCCTGCTTTCCCGATTGCAGCGTTGCTCATTTCGTCATTTACCCCGGCAAAATCCTCATTCGCGCCTTGCACTCGAAAGATCAGAACTCACCATCCTCGGTCATTCTTTTCGCTCGACGGTCTAGCTGGACAAAGACCACGCCCCAAGACGCTCCCTGATTTCTCAGGGAGTGTTTTTCGTTGTGCTTCTCTTATCTGCCCGAGCTGCGAGTTGCTCGGTTTCGTGAGTTGCCTGCTTCTTGTGTATTGGCTATCCTGAGCCTGAAATGGCTATTCCTGCTCGTTCATTCGTCGCCCTTTCTCTTCTGCTCGGAACCGTGAGTACAGGCTCCCTTGTGGCGTGCGGCAATGCCGAACAGAAAGAGTCGAAGACTCTCGCCAATGAGGCGGTTGCTGCTGCAGGGCAGGGGCGCCTCACCGAGGCTGAGGAGCTTCTTGAGGACGCTACTGCCACGTACCGAGACAATCACAATGCTTGGTACAACCTCGGATTCGTTCGCGAGCAGATGAAGAATTACGAAGGTGCTGCAGAAGCCTACAGTGAGGCGGCGCGGGTCAAGGACAGCGACGCCATGTACCACTACAAATTGGGCAAGGCGTACTGGAATCACAGCAACATCTCCCAGGCTCAGAGTGCCCTTGAGCGGGCTGTGCAGCTCAACAAGCGGCTCTACGGAGCACAGTATCACCTCGGCCAAGTCTACGAGAAGGCTGGCAAGCCAAAAGAGGCCGCTGGTGCTTGGAGTGCATCGGCGATGCTGGCACCAACATTCGGTAGACCCTTCATCGAATTGGGCAACCTCTACATTAAATGGGACAAGCTAGACCAAGCTGTGAGCGTGCTCGACCAAGGGCGGATCAACGTTCGAGACGGTGAAGACCTTACCGAGATCTACTACAGCCTCGGCATGGCATATACAAAGCAAGGAAGCTGGGACAAGGCTATCGACGCCTACAGCAACGCTATTCAGACGCGACCCAGCAATCTCGACGCGCTTCGTCAACGCGGATTCGCCTATGCTGAGAAGCAGGACGTCGAGAATGCCAAGAAGGATCTCAAGTCATTTGTGGACCAGGGCGGCGGCGGCGACGCTTTTCATATTCAGGCAGCCAATCAGAGGCTCTTCCGTCTGAGTGCCGCGCAGTAGGTCGCACGCATGCATACAACTCCATCAATACCCGTTCGGAGCCTAAATCGCCGTTGATCTGGGCTTCGTGTTGTTTCGGGCATGGAGCAGGCAGCGTAGGCGCGCAGAATCGTGTATTTTCACACACGTCTATTGTCAGACAGGGTTACCGACTTTCCTTTTGAAAGCGGGAGGATAGCAAATTGCGCACTGAGATTAGAGAGCGTGTTCGTCGCGCTCGCGACTGGAGTCTGGAAATCAACACCCTCGAAGAAGAGGCCGAAGGTGTTCAAGATGTTGAAGAGCGATCCGAGCGGTTGTTCGAGATTGCCAACATCACGGAAGAGATAATTCCAGAGCGTGAGAGAGCACTCGCGATTTACCAACGTGCTTGGAAGCTTCATCCCGAGAACGTCAAGGCACTCACGCGTGCGCGACAAGTGTACGGTGAACTTGGCCGACTCGAGATGGTCGCAAAAATTGGTGAGCTTGAGTTGAAGCTGCGCAACAACGATGGCGGTCTTGCCGCTCTCGTCGGGCTCGCGTTCCTCGACTCCGGCCAACGTGAGAAGGCGATTCCGCTACTGCACATGGCGTTGCAGGAGACGCCTGACAGCGTGGAACTCAAAGACGCAATCGCCGCTGCGAGCTATGACGCCGATGGCTGGATAGACGATGTCGATCGCCTTTCGCAAGACGCTCAGGATGCAGATCCTGACGTGGCCGCTCGTATGCTGTTGCGCGCAGCACGCGTCGTATTCCACGAAACTCCTGACGATGAGATGTATGAGCGGCTTCTGAACGAGTCGCTGGAATGCAACCCTACGGGGAAAGCCGCAAACTATCTCTACGAAAAACTCTTAAGTGATGCTGAGCGCTGGGATGAACTGGAGAAGCACCACGACCGTCGCTTGCTTGCGGCGGAAGAGGAAGAAAAACTAGCTCTCTCTGAGCAGTTTGGTCTTGAGTGGGTTCAGCGCTATCGCTATCGCGAGCGTGCAGCCAAGTTCTTCAAGAAGGCCATCGAATTCGCATCGCAGAGTGGTCCAGACTCTCTCTCTTCACTGATTGGCGCCTTCTCGCTTGTGCGCGAAGTCTATGCCGAAACATCTCAGTGGGGGGATGTGCTCGACCTTGCTGATCGCTCTCTGCCGACGCTAAAAGCCGACCAGAGGCTCTATATCGCATGGCAGGCGGGGCTCATCGCTTGGAAGGAGCAAGCCGATCTAGACAAGGCGAGAAGCTACTTCGCCATCGTTCGCGAGCTGGAACCCGCGTCTCCCGACCTCGCCGACTTTGAGCAGGAGAATGGCGAGAGCCCTGCGAGCGCGGATGCGGAATCGTCCGAGGAGAAGTCGGTCTCCGCCGAGGCTGAATCCGATGAGGAGGCACCTTCGTCCGAGGAAGAATCACCCGAGGAAGAGCAGGCTGACTCTGCCGACCAGAAAGTGGCAACAGCTACTGTGTTGGACGAGGCTCCCATCGACGAGGAAATCTCGGAAGTACTCGCAGCTGAGATGGCCGCTGCGCGTGAAGAAGAAAAAGCGAATCCAGCCAAAGCCATAGACGCTTGGCGAAAAGTTGTTCAAAGCCACGCAACGTTGCGCACACCTCGCCGTGAGTACGCGCGCGTCTTGCGCAGCGCAGCCAAGTGGAATGCCCTGGTAGAAGCCCTCAAAGAAGAGGAGCAAAAGGCTGCGAAGACGGATGGCGAGAAGGTCTCCATCCATAAAGAGATGATCGTTGTGTACCGTGAGGTGCGTAATGAGGTCATGGTAGTGAACACGCTCACCGCCATTCTCAAGATCAATGAAGGCGACGTCGCGACTCTTGATGAGTTGGCTACTCAGTACGAGGGCATGAAGCGCTGGCCAGACTTGGTCGCTACCCTCCAAAAGAAGGCCCCTCTCATTGAGTCGGAAGAGGAGAGAATTACTCTCTTCCTACGCATCGCGAATCTGTACATCGACCGGTTTTCGAATCAAGCTGAAGCAATCAAGGCATTTGAGAAGGTACTGGAACTCGATCCAGACAACGCCGACGCAACGTCGCACCTGCTCGCAGTCTACGAGAAACGCCGAGACTGGGAGAAACTCATTGCTCTTCGAGAGCGTGAGATCGACAAAGCAGACGAGTCGGAACGTGCTGACCGAATCTACGAGGTTGCCAAGCTGGCAGCAACTCGCGTCAAGAAGCCCGATGTTTGCATGCATTGGTGGCAGAGAGTCCTCGACAATCAGCCAGAGCACGAAGAAGCCATTGGTGAGCTTGAGAAGCTCTACGAGCGAGCCAAAAACTGGGAAGGCCTCGCAAAGGTTTGCTCTGTCAAGGCGGATACCGCGAGTGATGAGAAGTCGCAAACGGATGCTCTTCAGAAACTCGGTAGTCTCTACACTGACAAGCTCCCGGATTCGGAAAAGGCTGTCGCGGCATGGCGACGCTTGCTAGCGATCGACGCGAACCATCGGCGCGCCCAAGACTCTCTGAAGAAACTCTACATAGCAGAGGGAGCGTGGGACGATCTCGAAGCATTCTATCGAGACTCGGACAAATTGGGCGATTTCGTCCGCGTTCTTGAGCGTCAACTGGATGCCTCCGAAGAGGAGCTAAAACTCTCTCTCGCGATGAAGATCGCCGTCACGTACCGCGACGAGATCGGCAAGGCTGATCGGGCGATGCGCGCCTTTGAGCGCGTTCTCACCATCGAAGAAGACAATCTCGAAGCCGCCGAAGCGCTGATTCCGCTCTACGAACAAGGGCGAGATCCGCGTAAACTGGTTAGCGCACTCGAGATTCAGCTCGGCCAAACCGAAGACGCATCAACCAGACAAGAGCGTATCAAGGTCATCGCTGAGTACTCAGAGGAAAAGCTCCGTGACAAAGGTGCAGCCTTCGGTTGGTGGCTCAAGGCTCACGCCGAAGACCATGAATCAGAGTTTATTCGCGAAGAAGTCGAACGACTTGCGCAGGAAACCGGAGCCTGGACAGAGATCGTCGAATCCTACGAGGCCTCAGTTGAGAAATTCTCCGATGCCGTCGAGAGCTTGCCAGTCATGCTTGTCATCGCAAGGGTGCTTGAGGAGGAACTCGGCGATGTCGACAAAGCGCTAGAAATCAATAGGAAGATTCTCGAGCTAGAGCCGCAGAGCGAGCAAGCGATTGGCGCGCTGGAGCGACTCTACTTGGGGCGCGAGCGCTACGACGAGCTCTTGGACATCTACCGTCGCAAGCTCGACCTCACGTCCGATCCAGACGAGCAGACCACCATCCAATACAAGATTGGTCAGCTCTACGAAGACGAGGTCAAGGACGACGAGAAGGCGGTCGAGACCTTCCAGGCAATTCTTGATAGCGACGGAGAAAACCTCACCGCGCTCCAGTCGCTGGACCGAATCTTCACACGCAAAGAACAATGGTCCGCATTGGTCGAGATTATTGGTCGCCAACTGTTGATCGTTAGTCCTGACGACGACCCGCAACAGTTTGCGGCGCTGAAGCTACGACTGGCGGTTACTCGCGAGTCCCAACTAGAGGATCCGCGTGGAGCAATTGGCGCATACCAGGAAATCTTGGACTTGCAGTCGCAGCATGCGCAGGCGAGAATGGGCCTTGAGGCACATCTCGAATCTGATGACCACAAGCTCGAGGTCGCCGGCATTCTCGAGCCGATCTACGAGGGAATCGAAGACTGGGAGAGCCTAATTCAGGTTCACGAAATCCAACTTGAAGCATCTGAGGACCAGATGCGTCGTGTTGAGCTGCTGATGCGCATCGGCGAGCTGCATTCGAAGAAGCTAGGCGATGCAGACAGCGCATTTGATGCCTTTTCTCGTGCATTTCGTGAGGATCCCGGCACCGAGAGCGCCAAGATCGAGCTCGAAGAGCTCAGTCAGCTTCTAGACGACGGCGGCCCCAAGCTCGTCTCGCTCTTTGAGACCGCAATCGACACGGGTGACTTGGATCCGATGCTTTCGCACGAGTTGTGCATCAAGGTCGCAACCGCATACGACGAGCGATTGGATGACACGGAGAAGGCTGTGCACTTCTTCCGTTCGGCACTCAAAGTAGAGCCCGATGACACCAATGCCATTAACTCGCTAGAACGGATCTTCACCCGTGATGAGAAATACCCCGACTTGCTTGAGGTCTACCGCAAGAAGGTCGAAATCTCAGGTGATGCGGATGAGCGTCTAGAGTTGCTACTGCGCATCGCTTCGATTCACGAGGAGATGCTCAAGAATGCCGATGAGGCCATTTCTACCTACAACGAAATCCTCAGCCACGATGGCGAGAATACGCAGGCCCTTCGGGCGCTGGATCGTCTCTACGTCGCAGGCGAGCAGTGGCATGAGCTTGGGGACGCACTTAAGCGTCAGCTCATGCTCTGTGAGGACGACGGCGAGCGAGTCGAACTCTTGGTTCGTCTCGCTGCGCTGCGCGAGTCTCAGCTTGAAGAGCTGGCAGGAGCTGTCGAGACGTACCGCCAGGTTCTCGACATCGATGCGAACAATGAGCCGTCCTTGGCGGCGCTTGAGCGCTTGATCGCTCATGAAGATCACGCTCTCAACATTGCTCAAGTTCTCGAGCCCATCTACAAGTCAAGGGCGGATTGGCAGAAGCAAATCGGCGTCTACGAGATTATGGCGAGCCACGCCTCCGATCCCGAGCGCAAAATAGAACTCCTGCACGGAATTGGTGAGCTTCACGAACTGGGTGGCGACGACGGCAATGCCGCCTTTGATACCTACACCCGCGCAATGCGCGAGGAGCCTCGTCACGAGACTTCGCAAGCCCAGGTCGAGCGTCTAGCTCAGATGCTCTCACGGTGGCCAGATGTCATTGCTCTCTACAAAGAGGTCGTGGAAGCCGCCCGTGATGAGGAGCTGCGCATCCAATTGCTCACTCGCGTCGCGCAGATCCATGAACTGGAGTTGCAGTCGGATGAGTCGGCAGTTGCCACGTATCTGCGCATACTGGAGATTGCGCCGAGCCATGTGGATTCCGCATCTTCCGTTGTCGGTATTCATGAGCGCAACGCTGACTACCCTGCGCTCGTCGAGGCTTTGCGCAGCAAGAGCGAGTTGCTCGGCGACGTTGGCGAGCGCAAACAGCTTCTCTTCCGAGTTGCGCAAATCCAGGAAGATATCTTGGAGGACGCAGACGCAGCCATTGCAACGTACCGCTCGGTCCTTGAGTTTGACGACATCGACGAGACTGCTATGTCTGCTCTCGAGCGTCTCTACATCGCTCTCGAGCGTTGGGAGCCCCTAAAGGATGTGTACACGATTCGTGCGGATCACGCCGAGAGCCCCGAGGACAAGAAGCGCATGTACTACGTCCTGGGACAGGTACACGACCGCGAGCTTGGCGACACAGCCAAGGCTATCGATACCTACCAAGCCATTCTAGATATTGATGACATGGAGGTGCCCGCAATCCAGGCCCTCGATCGCCTCTACGGTCAAACGGAGCGATGGTACGACCTTCTTGGCATTCTTGAGAGGCAAGTCGAGTTCTCTCAATTGCCGGGTGAGATAGTTGGTCTCAAGTACCGGGTTGGACAGCTCTGGCAAGATCAACTCAACGATCTCTCGCGAGCCATTGATACGTACCGAGAAGCACTCGATATAGATCCTGGTCACCACGAGACCCTCGCAGCACTAGATGGTTTGCTTCACGGGGATGAGAGTGAGCCCTTGCTCGCTGCTCAGGTACTCGAGCCCATCTACCAGGCGAGTGCTCAAGTCGAGAAGCTCATCGATGTCCTGGAGGTGATGGTAAAGCACGCCGAAGATCCGCTCTCTCGGGTTGAATTGCTTCACCGCATCGCAGAGCTCTATGAGGTCAACCTCGATCAAGGGCGTGCAGCCTTCGATGCACAGGTTCGTGCACTTCCCGAAGACAGCGGCAATGAGACGACGCTGGGGCACCTCGAACGATTGGCCGCCATGGTCAGTGCCTGGGAGGATCTCGGGGCACTCTATGCACGTGAGGGCGAAAAATCCCTAGACGTGCCAAGGCAGGTTGACTTGCTCTCGCGCCTTGCTCGTGTGCAAGAGGAGGAACTCGGAAGAGCGGAGGAGGCAATCGCCATCTTCGACAAGATTCTCGAAGCGGAATTCGACAATCGGGATGCGGTACTAGCTCTTGACCGACTGTACACCGCTTACCAGCGCTGGGAGCCGCTCACTGAAATCCTCCGCAAGGAGATTCAACTCGTCGAGTCTGACGAAGAGATCATTGGATTGCAGTTTCGAATTGGGCAAGTGCTCGAGCAGGCTATACAAGATTTGCCGGCCGCGATTGAGGCCTACCGAGAAATTCTCGGAACGAATCCAGACAGCGAGCCTACGCTCAATGCTCTGGAGATGCTGCTCGCCAACGGCCAGCACGAATCCGAAATCGCCAACATCCTCGAGCCTATCTACGAATCAGCTGGGCACTACGACAAGCTGCATCACATTTATGAGGTGCAACTCACCAAGCTCGAAGAGCCAACAGACCGCCAAACGATGTATCGGCGCCTTGCCGAGCTAGCTGAGCATCAGCTCACGGACCAGCCTCGAGCATTTGGCTGGTGGGGCAACGCTCTTATCGAAGACGCGAGTTCCGAACTCGCCGTTGAAGAGGCCGAGCGATTGGCAGGTGGCTCCGCGCTCTGGAGTGAGATGGTCGATGTCTACGTTCAGGTCGTCGATCGGCAGAGCGAGGACGAGCTTCGCAAGAGTGCACTTCTTCGCCTCGCTCGAGTGTATGACGCGGAGTTGGGCAATGGTGCCTCGGCTGTCGAAACCTACTTGAGCGTACTTGAGATCGACGAGCGTGATGTCGACGCACTCACAGCACTCGATAGGCTCTACACCGCATCGGGTATGTTCGAAGAACTTGTCGAGATTCTTCGTCGTCGCATCGAAGTCACGCTTGATGGCGAGGAGATCGTTGAACTGCAGCTTCGCCGCGGTCACATCTACGGAGAAGCGCTAGCTGACCTCAATTCGGCCCTCCAGTGTTACGAGCAGATTCTCGAGCAGGAGAGTCGCAATCGCGCGGCTCTTGAGGCACAAGAGCAAATCTTCTTCCGCCGTGAGGAATGGAAGAGCCTCTACGACGTCTACGAGAAGATCGTTGACATTGCGGAAGGCGATGAGGAAATGGCCGGACTGTATGCGCGTATGGCGCGTATCTCTTCGGACGCACTTGGCGATGATGATGGCTCAACGGACCTTTGGGGCCGCGTACTCGACATTCGTGGCGACGAGCCTCAGTCTCTCGCCGCACTTGGCGATCTCTACAAGCGCAGAGAGATGTGGGAGGAACTAGTCGATGTGGTCGAACGTCAGGTCGGCGTTACTGACGATGTCGATGGACAAGTCGAGCTGTACAAGACGCTCGGCAAGATCTGGAACGAGAAGCTCGGTAGAGAGCGCAACTCGCTTGATGCATGGCTGCTCGCGTTCGATCTCAATCCTTCTGATGCTGAGACACTTCGCGCACTGGCTAACCTCTACAGGGCCACGCAGAGCTGGGACGAACTGAGTCAAACGCTCCTGCGGATCATTGAGGTCGCTCAGCAGGATTCCACTACCAGCGAGGACGAACTCATCGAGCTCTATTCGCAGCTGGGGCAACTCGAGGGCGAATTGCTCGGTCGGGTAAACGAGGCGGTCGTCGCATGGCGCCGCGTCATGGCGGTCGATGGGGGCAACTTCCGAGCGATGTCTGCTCTTGAGCAGCTATTCACTCGCGAAGCTCGGTGGGAAGAGTGCATCGAGATACTGGAACGACGAGCTCTACTTGTCGAGGAGGAGCAGGCTCGAATCGATACTCTCTTGCAAGCCGCGGCAATTTGGGAAGAGAAGGTTCTCGACCTAGAGAGCGCAGCAGAGGTCTACCGACGAGTGCAGGAGGCGGACGTCGCCAACGCACTCGCAAGCCAACGTCTCGAACATATCTACCGCGAGCAGTACAAGTGGGCCGAACTCAACGGCGTCTTCCTGGAGCGTGTCGAACACACTATGGACGTTCCTGAGCGAATTGCACTCTTTGGGAAAGTCGCAAAAATCTACGAAGAAGAGCTGGCCGAACAAGATAGCGCATTTCTCGTATTGCAAGCCGCCTTCCGTGAGGACTACGCACACGAGGGAACCGGCAAGGAACTCGAGCGACTGGCCACTGCCGCAGGCAAGTGGTCTGAGCTACTTCAGGACTACACCGAATTTGTCACGGTGCTTGAGGTCGAAGACAAAGTCAAAGCTTGCAATCTCTGGGTGAAAATTGGTCGATGGTACGGAGAGCAGCTCTCGAATATCGACTGGGCAATCCACTCGATTCAAGCCTGCCTCAAGATCAATCCAGAGCACACGGGTGCTCTCGCTGCTCTGGCCGACTTCCAGCGCAAGCGTGGATCATGGGGAGAGCTGGTCGAGACTCTTGGCAAACATGGTGGCATCGAGACCGATGTAGAGCGAAGGGTCAAAATCTATCTCTCTCTCGCCGACCTTCTCGAATCTCAACTTCAGGACGATATGCAGGCAATGTCTGCTTATCGGTCGGCGCTTGAGGCAGACCCAGAGTCTATGGATGCCCTTGTGTCTCTCGATCGACTCTACCGCCGCCACGAGATGTGGGAGCAACTCATCGAGGTGCTCGGCCACATAGCAGCCCTGCGTACCGACGAGAGTGAAGCGGTTCGCCTACGTTTGGAAATCGGCCAATTGTGGGACGAGCGCCTGCTCGACTCTGCGCAGTCGATTTCGGCCTATCGCGGCGTGCTCGAGACAGACCCAACATGCTTGCCAGCGCTCCTTGCTCTTGAGCAACTATATGACAAGACCGGCGAGTCGGAGGCCTACCTTGATGTACTCGAGGCACAGCTCGATGTATCGCCAAGCGATGCGGAGCAGATTTCGCTCTTCGAGCGCATGTCTTCGGCGTGGGAGGAACGATTCGGAAAGCTGGACCGCGCTGCAGAGTGCTACGAAAAGATCGTAGCTCTCGACGAGCGCAATTTCTCCGCCCTCCAAGAACTTGCGCGGCTCTACTTCCAAGAGCAGCGTTGGGATTCCCTGGTGGATACGTACCGCAGCCACATCACGGCTAGCCAGGATCAGCACGAGCGAATTCAGCTCTACTGTTCCATGGGTGAGGTCTACGAAACACAGCTATCTGATTTCGACCGTTCGATAGAGTCGTACACAGGTGTTCTAGCTTTTGACCCCGACGAGCCAAGGGCCTTGGATGCTCTTGGGCGCTTGTACGAGCGCATCGAAGAGTGGGATCGGGCCATCGATGTGATGAGTCAGCTTGTCAGAGCAACTGGCGTACCCGAGCAGCAGACAGACCTCTACTACCGAATCGGACGCCTAACCTACTCGAGGCTCGGACAGTCCGAAGAGGCGGAACAGCAGTTTCTCTATGCACTCACAATCGACGAGACACACGTTCCGACGATGGAGGAGTTGGTCAAGCTCTACGCGGATCGTGGTGATTGGCTGAAGGCCGCCCAGATGATGGTTCGGGCCGAGGGGCATACGCAGAACATGCTCGAGAAGGTTCGCCTTCTCAATGACGTCGCGAACATCTTCCTATCCAGGCTCGGACAGCCAGAGAACGCAACGCTGTACTTTGCCGCTGTTCTTGCCCTCGACCCTGAGCACGTGGACGCTGGCGATCCTCTCGCAGATCTCTACTTTGAAGCGGGCGATTGGGAGCCACTCGCTCCTGTACTCGACATGCTCGTTCGCAAGGCACCACAGCGCGAACTCGATTCTGAGCAGCTAATGCAGCTCTACTATCGAACTGCTCACTGTTCAGGAGAACTCGGTAGTAACGAGCGAGCTCTGGAGTTCTATAAGGCTGCCTACGATCTGGATTCGACGTACTTGCCAGTGCTCGAGGGCAGGGCAGACCTGCTCTACTCGATGGAAGACTGGGATGGAGCTGGCAAGATCTACCAGACCATTCTCGTCCAGCACCGAGATTCCCAGGATGAAGCTCAAGTGGTGTGCACGTACTTCCGTCTCGGAATGGTGAGGCAGAAGCTCAGTGAACGACGCAAGGCACTCAACATGTTTGAGAAAGCTCTTGAGATCGATCCGCAACACCGCGAGACGTTGCTTGCCGTCATTGCGATTCAGGAGGCGCAGGGAGACTTCGAAGAGGTCATCCAAGCCAAGCGTAGCTTGTTGGCTACCGCGGAACACGAGGAGCAGGTTGAGCTTCTCTCTGCAGTCGCTGAGATCTACGCTGGGAAGCTCAACAACCCACAGAAGGCGATTTCGGTAGTTATCGAGGCTCTCGACCTTCTACCCGACGATCGCACGCTGCTTCAGCGCTTGCTCGACCTCTACACAGAGACCGAGCAGTGGAAGAACTCGGTTGAGACTATCCAGAAGTTCATCGAGCAGGAAGAGGGGCTTCGCAAGGGTTCCTACCTTCAGGCGGCCGGTACGATTTGTCGTGACAAGCTCAAGTCTCTCGATGAGGCAATTGAGTTCTATGATGCGGCACTGGACGCGTTCTTCGTCGAGGGCTCCGCCACCATCCCCGAAAAGTTCTTGCCGCGCGCTCTCAAGGCGTTTGCAGACATCGACAAGATTCTCACGACGAAGCGCGATTGGAAGAATCAGGAGCGTGCCTACCGCCGAATGATCAAGCGCCTCAAGACGGGCGACAAGATTCTGATCGATCTGTGGGGTGCTCTCGGTGAGATTCTCCGGTCCAGGCTAAAGGCCTACTCAAGGGCAATCGTTGCCTACGAGGTAGCTCAGCAGCTCGATCCGGCAAACACGGGCCGTCGTGAAATCCTGGCAGAGCTGTATATTATGTCTGGGCCCGACCAGGCTGACAAAGCCGTCGAGCAGCACATGTTGATGCTCAAGGACGAGCCCTTCAAGTACGATAGCTACAAGGCGCTGCGGCGTATCTACATGGATACGCACCAGTACGATAAGAAGTGGTGCATCTGCAATACGTTGGCGTTCCTCAAGAAGGCCGACGAATATGAGATGCAGTTCTACGATCAGTACAAGCCTCGTGGCTTTGTGAAGGCCAAGTCTCGAATGAACGAGGAGACCTGGCGCAAGGTCTATCACCCTGATGAGAACCGCTACGTTGGCGCTATCTTCGATGCCATCTGGCAGGGCGCGGCGATGATTCGAGCACAGCCTCACAAGGCTTTCGGCTTGCGTCGGAAAGACCGCCGAACTCTAGAGACGGACCAGCTGCAATTCTCGAAAATATTCCACTATACCGGGGAGGTCTTGCAAGTGCCGATGCCAGATGTCTACTTGCAGTCAGATAAGCAGGGCGAGGTGGCAGTTGCCAATGTGCACGAGAAGGGGCAACTCATTCCCTCTTTCGTGATTTACGCAAATCTTCTGCAGGGGCGTCCCGAGAAGGAAATTGCATTTGCAGCGGGGCGCTGGCTTAGCTTCATGCGAGGCGGTCACTACCTCAAGCTTGCATTGCCAACCAACACCGAGCTGAAGACGGCATTCCTATCGGCCATTGCGATGGTCAAGGCCGACTTCCCAATTCCCAACGACATGCGGCCTGTAGTCCAGCAGTATCTCCCTGAGATGCGGAAGAAGATTCAGCCGCAGTGGCTTGAGCAATTGGGAATGGTGGTCAATAGCTTCATGCAAAACGCTCCTGAGATCAATTTGGCCAAGTGGGGCAATGCGGTCGAGGCGACGGCGCATAGAGCGGGCTTTGTTATCTCGGGCGACCTCGAAGTGGCCGCGAAAATGGTCTCGATGGAGCCAGTTCTCGTAGGCGGGCCTCAGGTGAAGGACAAGATTAAGGAGCTTGTTCTCTACTCGATCTCCGAGGATTACTTCGCGGTCCGAGCGCACCTCGGAACGACCATCGGTTAGACGTCGAATCTTGTATTCGAAAGGCCGCCACGCTCAAGCGCGGCGGCCTTTTCTTGTTGCAGAGGACTTAGAGCCCGACCATCTCGGAGCTGCGCTCCCACAGCTCTTTGGCGAGGGTGGTATCGAGTGCCCACTTGCTGGGTGTCTCTTCGAGGCATTGGTTGTAGTAGCGGCCAGTGTGAGAGGCCAGTGCCGAATCGCAGGCGCACATAAGGCTGGTCATTGCGCCCTCTTCGTTTGTCTTCATAAACTGCGTCATGAGCGGACGTACGGGCCAGGGGACGCGCTTCCAGATGTCAGAGGCGATACGGCCAGGGTTGAGGGAGTAGGTTGTGATGCCTCGAGGGGCAAGCCTCCGGCCGATCTCATTCGCGAAGAGTATATTCGCCAGCTTGGAAACGCCGTACTCGCGAAGACCCGTGATCGTCTTGCTTTTCCTACGGACCGCTCCAAAGTCGATGCCCTTCCTCGCGAGCGCATGTGATTCGCTGGCAACCATGATAACGCGGGCTCCTGGGGCGAGAATCGGATCCACGAGTCGAGTGAAGAGGAAGGGGCCCAAGTGATTTGTTTCAAAGGCGAGCTCGTATCCCTCGGGGGTGAGTCCTCGCTGCCTAGCCAGGCCGGCGTTCACAAGCACATCAATGACGCTGCCACTGCCACGTAGGGCCTCCGCGCTGGCGCGTATCTCGGCAAATCGTGCGAGGTCGAGGTGATGCACGTCGACTAGACCGCCGAGCGTAAACAATGATCGGTCTGATGGTCCTGCTTTCCCGATTGCAGTGTTGCTCATTTCGTCATTTGCCCCGGCAAAATCCTCATTCGCGCCTTGCACTCGAAAAATCAGAACTCACCATCCTCGGTCATTCTTTTCGCTCGACGGTCTAGCTGATTGCCGGTAGCCCCGCGAATTTCCTGGGCGACTGCTGCGGCCTTGTCGAGGTTGCGGCAAGCGAGTATCACGCGCGCTCCCCGGGCGGCGAGACCTTGGGCCGTGGTCCGCCCAATGCCGCTATTGGCTCCTGTTACGAGGCAGGTCTTGCCTCGCATCTCCTTGCTGGCTTCGGGCATACGAGCAGGCTAGCTCCCAAAGGTGCCGCGTGCTACACGAGGAGTATGAATCGCACACTCCTCCTCGTATCCGTCGCAAGTCTGGCTCTCCTGGGCTGCAAGAAATCCGAGAAAAAGGCTGACGATGGGCTCGAGCCAGCAACCATCAGTCGCCCCGAGGCCGAAGCTCCTGCAGGACACGGCGGTCGCCCACCAACGTCAGCAAAGCCGACAGCTGGTAAGGCCGCCGGTGCCGGTTCCGGAACCGTAGCCGAGACTATGAACGCCGGTGGTTATACCTACGTAAAGTTCCAAGGTGAGTCAGGGGACGTCTGGGCAGCTGCTCCGGAGACTGCAATCAAAGTCGGGGACAGCGTCTCCTACACCGGCGGCACGCCGATGCAAGAGTTCCGCTCGAACACGCTCAAGCGCACGTTCCAGCTTGTCTACCTCGTTCCTGGCTACACGATCAACGGCGACTTGCCCAAGGTTCCAAGTGCTGCAGGGGCCAAGGCGAGCGCGGGAGCTAGCGCTGCCGCTATTGACCTGAGTGGCATCGCCAAAGCCGAAGGAGGCAAGACGGTCGCCGAAGTTTATTCGGGACAAGCAGAGCTTGGCGGCAAGGAAGTATCGCTGCGTGGCAAAGTCGTTAAGTACAACGGCGGTATACTGGGCACCAACTGGATCCATCTTCGCGACGGTTCTGGTGTCGAAGGCACAAACGATCTGACGATCACGACATCGGCAACAACAGAAGTCGGAGCGACTTTGCTCGTAAAGGGCAAGCTAACCTTGAACAAGGACTTCGGTGCTGGCTACAAGTACGCCGTTATCATCGAAGACGCCACAATCACGCCTGAGTAATAGTCGGCGCCTTGCCCGGCCATTCCGAAACGAATAGAGCCTGCTAGCTCATTGCTAGCAGGCTTATTCGTGTCTGGTAGATGCCTCGATTAACGCTGCGTGAACGCCTTGAGTCGATTCGAACGAGAGGAGTGGCGAAGCTTGAGAAGAGCCTTGCTCTCAAGCTGACGAATTCGCTCACGCGTCAAGTTGAAACTCTTGCCCACTTGCTCGAGGGTGTGCTCTGACTCGTCACCGATACCAAAACGCATGCGGATAATCTGCTCTTCGCGAGGAGTCAGAGTCTGCAGTACCTTGCGAGTCTGCGACGCCTGATCATTCTCAAAGAGAGTATCAGCAGGAGAAAGGCTGGATTTATCCTCGATGAAGTCGCCAAGAGTTGCTTCACCATCGTCGCCAACAGGGTTCTCCAGTGAGACGGGCTGCTTGGCAATCTTGAGGTATTTCTGGACCTTCTCAACTGGCAGCTCCATGCGCTCTGCAGTCTCTTCGGGGGTGGGCTGGCGGCCCAATTCCTGAACCAGGCTGCGTGTGACGCGTGCAAGCTTGTTGATGTTCTCGACCATGTGCACCGGAACTCGAATGGTGCGCGCTTGGTCGGCAAGCGCCCGAGTGATGCCCTGGCGAATCCACCATGTTGCGTATGTTGAGAACTTGAAGCCACGTCGGTAGTCGAACTTCTCGACGGCGCGCATTAGACCGATATTGCCCTCTTGGATGAGATCCGAGAACTGCATTCCGCGCTTGACATACTTCTTCGCGATTGAGATGACCAAGCGAAGGTTCGCTTGGACCAGCTCCGTGCGGGCTCGCTCTGCGACTCGCTCGCCTGCGCGGACTTCTTTGACGAGGACGCGAAGCTCGTCGGTGTTCATCGCGCAATGCTTGTGCACCTTGGCGAGCTCCGAGTTGGCCTCGGCGAGAACTGCCTCGTCGCGGCTCTTGTCGATGAGTCGCTCGAGTCTGTTGACCTCGTCGAGAGTACCCGTGATGCGCTCTGCAAACTCAACGACGAGCTTTGGGCGAAGTGCGAGACCAGAAACTGCGTTACGCATAGCCTTGCGATTGTTCTCAATGGACTCTTTGACCTTCGCTCGCGCATCCTTCTCGGTTGTCTCAGCGAGAGTTGCTCGGAACGTTTGCTCCTTCTGCTCGAGGCGGCGCAGCTTGTCTATGGTCTTGCAGGTCTGTTTGGTTTGCCACTCCGCATCAAACGCCTCGTCCGCATCTTCATCGATGTCAGTGACGATGGTCTTGAGTCGGATTTCTCCAGCCTTGAGTCCGCGAGAGATCTCAGATAGCTCGTGGCTCGTTAGTGCGGAGCAGAGAGACGCGTGAAGAATGCGATTCTTGCCTTCCTCGTAGCGCTTGGCAATCTCAACCTCTCCTTCGCGGGTGAGTAGTTGCTGGCCACCTACGTCGCGAAGATAGATACGCATCGGATCGCCACCGCTAGAAGCGGTCGCAGCAGATTCTTCTGCTTCCGCAGACTCGTCATGGTCTTCGTCAGAGAGCTTCGTCTTGCCTTTGCTCTTGGTGGTGACGCTCTTCTGAGCTTGCGCCGTTCCGGTTTGCTCGGAGTCGACAATCTGAATTCCGTGCTCGCCGAGACCGCCGAGCCATTTCTCGATGCCAGCCGTCGACGTGATGTCAGACGGCATGTGCTCGTTGACGTCTTGATACGTTACGAAGCCCTTGCTCTGTCCGATCGCAATCAGCGCGGCCAGTGCCTCTGCACCTGGCTCTTCTGCGCTATCGGCTTTTGCGACGACAGCTTTCTTAGTTGCCTTCTTTGTGGAGGCAGGGCTCTTCTCGCTGGCCTTAACCTTTGACTTGGACTCCCCCGCCTCCTCGGTCCTATTCTGATCAGCCTGTTTTGATGTGCTCACAGATGTTCCATTCACCGTTGTATTTGTTGACTTTTTCTTTGTAGTTATTTTGCTAGTAGCCACTATGAATCCCCCTAGAAGTCGCCGCACACTAGCAGGATTGCTGAAATCCACCAGTTCTTTTGGCAACGGGCTTGCCCCTCGCGACGATTTCTGCGGTCACACAGGGAGATCCTGTGAAACCTTGGTCGTTTGTTCAGTGTTTTTTCGGCGCGGTTGACGGTGTGGAGTGCTTGGCCTTGGTCGCATTGGCTCCGATGAAGCCAAACCCCGCCCCGGCAAGGCCTCCAATCAGGTGGGCCATTTGAGATACCTGGTCATTTTTGAAGGCAGCCACGAGCTCACCTCCGAGATAGAGCACCGCTACGGCTATAAATGTAAGGGGGATTTCCCCTTTGCGCACGTTCGCAGTTGAGGCGAGCAGGATGAACATGAAGACGATGCCAGAGGCGCCCAACACATAGGTCTTAAATATGAAGAAGTTGAGTATGCTGGTCACCAGTGCGGTGCAGAGGATCATAAAGAGGAGAGAGCCGCTGCCGTGGCGCTCTTCGAGGATCGGGCCCAGAAGCAAGATCAGAGTGAAATTGCCAAGGAGATGCTCCCAGTTGGCATGTCCAGCTACGTGCGAGAAGAGGGCGACGTAGTCCCCAAGCGACTCGAGTCGAGGTCGCATCACGACATACTGCTTGAACGAGTCTCCAAGTAGGTGAACTCCCACTGCCAGGAGCGCGAAGGTCAGAATGACTGGGGCATTGTAGGTGATGCGAAACTTCATCCCCCTTGAGACTAGCTCCACTAGCCTCGCCGCGCATCGTCAAACGCTCCTCTACCAGCGGAACGACTCAGGGGAAGTCCCAATGCGTGTGTGAGATTTGTACCGCCGAGGTCAGCGTTCGCGAGTATCGGGGAGACGAGTTGCTCTGGTCGAGGTGCGCCAGGAACGCGTGACCTCAGTACGTTGTCTCCCCCTATCCCGCATGTAGGCGTGCCAACTCACTGAATTTAGGTTGAACGTGCACGGGATCGGCAGATATTGGAGCTGGCCCGCCTCTTGCGTAACACGGTGGCATGGCTTTCAAGTCTTCACTCATCCTCGCTCCTATGCTCTTCGCTGTTGCCTGCGCCGGCCAGACTCTCGGCCCCGAAGGAGACCCAACAGGTCCAATCGAGCCAAGCGAGCCAGGCAGCCCAGAGGCCATCCAACAGATCGCTGGTGAGTACGAAGTCACCTCAGTCTTCGATCTGCGAAACAGTCCCGATCTTCCCGAGTCGGTCTCTGACGCTCTCGGTCCTCTGAGTGGCCTGGCGGACGATCCCGCGGGAGTGATCTTCGATGCCCTCGAAGGCACAGAAGTTGGTGATTTGCTCGATTCCATTCCAAGTGCATTGCGCGGCATTGTTGAGAGCCAAATCAATGACTACATCCAGGAGAAACTCTACGAAGGTGTCCCCGTCGCCGGTCAGATTGCCGAGATCACCGACATGGTCGCTACGCTTCTCACCAATTTTGAAGTTGTCTCTAGCTTGCAAGTCGGAACCGCGGATGACGCGGGCAATGCAACTGCGGAGCACAGCTTGACTGCGATTGCCTACCCACAAGATGGCCAGCGGCACGTCGTCGCTGTCCCCGTAATCATTTCAGCCCTTGCTGTCGCTCGCGATGTCTCTCTCAATGTCAACTTGGACACAAACAACATCAACTTCGGCGACCACGCTCTTGAACTTCCCCTCGGCGACTTTGCGGTTATTGCTTTCCACGCAGCTCTTGAGTCTCAGTTCGGAATCACCGACCTGGGCGCCGCGCTTGGCGAGATGGTCGATTGTGACGACCTCGCCGCCGACGTCGGCGACATTGAGGTCGCTGGTTTCACCCTGGTAAACGAAGGACAGCTCGCAAGATTCTGTGAGCAAGGACTTGAGAAGGCCGCAGAGCAAGTTGACGATCAGATTCGCAAGCTAGAAATGGCGAGCCTGCGCTTTGCGGGTGGCGACGGAACTCTGAGCATGGAATCCAAGGCCGATGGTCTCGGTTCAACGCAGCTTGATGCTATCGAAGGGAACTGGCAGTCCGAGCTCGGAATCAACAACAGTGGATTTGCTGCTCCCTCGAGCTTCAAGGCCGTTCGCGAGAACTAAGTAAACTTCCTATTCCCCCCAGGAATGCCTAGCGTCGGGTCCCTCCCCTGGGCCTGGCGCTTTCTTGCTTTCGGGGACGTGCCGACCGCATCGGAAACCGTTACGCTAAAGTACTCGCCTGTACGCTCAATATTCGTCACATTCTGGCGATAGTGAATATCAAGTTGCGACTGCTTGACGGTGCTCTTCCAGGCGGCGAGAAGAGTTTCCCTCTCGGTGTCCCAGACGGGGACAAGCCCCTTGAGCCCTACCTCGTGTGGCTCCGCCATAATCTCCTTGCCCTTGTGAAAATAGTTGCGAATCGTCCAAGCGAAGTCGGCTTGCTTCTCTAGAATCACTGAGCGGAGCCCAAAGTGCTGACAGCTCAGACCGGCGCTTAGGCCCGCGGGGCCACTGCCTACGATCAGCACATCGACTTGTGCCCCGAGCCCTTGCCCCTCACCAGGTTGCAGACCGCACTGCACCGCCCTATCGATTACGGTTCGTCCCATGTTGCTGGCGTTCTTGATCTGGCCGATACCGGCCGCCTGGCCTATGAGGTAGAGGCCGGGCACCAACGTTTGTAGTCCCGCGTCGAGGTCTGGCATCTTGGTGGCTGCTGCGGGCTTGTCGGCTTCGTGCATGACCAGCGCACCAAAGGCACATGACGTCTCACAGGCTCGGCACTGGATGCAGGCATCGAAATTGACGATCTGTGATTTGTGATTGACCATCTCGAGGACGCTCGTTGGGCACGCCTGGACGCAGGCATGGCATCCAACACATTTCTCGATGTTGATCGAGTGCACCAAGTGCTTGACCGCTTCGACCGGGAACTCGTGCAGCCGAGCCATCACCGTGATCGCTCTACTTCGAGATCGCAGCCGCAGAATGAAGCCAAAGACAAGCAGAGGTGTGAAGAGGGCGAGCATGATGAGCATGCCGTAGAGCAGGGACCGCAAGGCTGTGGTCCTTTGCGTAACGCCAGCCATGACTGGGCTATCCGCTGGGGCGCGAGCAAAGCCGTGGGCGTTGCCGTGCTCAAGGCCGTGACATGATAGGCACTCATCCTGAAGAGAACCGCCCTCCGAGTGGCAGCCAAAACAGGCGCGGCCAGGTTCGCGCTCTACTAACTCCCCTGTTGTAGCGTCGGGCGTTGCATGACAAGTCGTGCAAGGAATCGCGATGGCCTCTTCATTGTATTCCACCGTCGCGTGAGCGATGTGAAACTCTTCTTGGGGCATATCGAAACTCGGGATTGGCCCTGCCTCGAGCGTGAGGAATTCGATACCCGATGCCGCTAGTGCCGCGGCCTCTCCCGGTTGGTCTTCGTCAAAGTCCCCCTCATGCTGCTTGGGATGGCAGGCCTGGTCCGCACAGTTGCGGGAGGCCCCTAGGAGTGATGGCATTCCTCGGACAAACCGTGGCGTTGCTTTGTGTTTGAGCCTATCCCAAAATCTTGGACACTAAAGACGGGATAGTCCCGTAGTATGGAGAAGAAATGGGAAAGAAAAAGCAATCCAATCGGAAGCACTCCGATGAATTTTAACGTGAGGCTGTACGGCTCATGGAAGAGCGCGGTGAACACACGATTTCCGACGTCGCTAAGAGCATCAGGGTCCGTCCTGGCCAACTCTAT
>JAAEPE010000339.1 GCA_024222395.1 Myxococcales bacterium | reverse complement strand
CGTTCCACCACAGTCGGCCCCGCTTCGGTTGCTTCTTCGGCACTTTGAGCCCCTGCTGGCGCCAGATCCGCTCCACTTTCTTGTGGTTCACGCGCCACCCCTCTCGGTGCAAGAGGGCTGTGATCCGCCGGTAGCCGTAGCGGCCATGATCTCTGGCGAGTTGGACGATGCGAGCCACGAGGCGAGCCTCTCCCTCAGCGATCTCGACGCGGTGCCGTTGCGTCGATCTCGGCTGCCCGAGTACCCGGCAAGCCCGACGCTCAGAGACGCCGAGCAAGCAACAGACATGCTCGACTGCCCTGCGTCTCCGGATCGGGCTCAGAATTTTCCCGAACTGACTTCCTTCAGGATGGCGTTGTCGAGCGCCTGGTCGGCGACGAGCTTCTCGAGCCGGAGGTTCTCCTTCTCGAGCTCCTTCAGGCGCTTGGCCTGGTCGAGCCGAAGGCCCCCGTACTCTTTTCGCCAGCGGTAGTACGTCTGCTCCGTGATCCCGAGCTTCCGGACGACCTCAGCCGTTCCGAGGCCCTTTGCCAGTTCGATCTCCGCACTTCGAAGCCTTCCGATGATCTCTTCTGCGGTGTGGCGTTTCCTGCCCATTCGACCTGCTCCTTGCTCGATCCGAATCTACATGCCGGATCGATATGAAGGGGTCAGGTCAAGTAGGTGGAACACCTTCAACTCGATCTCCGCGAGGCTCCCGTCCGTGACGGTCGCATTTGTCAGTTGGCGAGGCGTCCCGACGAATGCAAAAGCAGCAGCATCTACGCCGATATCGAAGCCGCCCGCTGCTGGTTGCCCAAAGACTGGGGCTGGCTCCGACAGACTCGTTCGGATCGTGATGTCCCGCTGGCCCGCGAAGCCCGTGTCGTTCCCAAGCACCCTGCCTATGCTGAACGACTCCTCGCGAGAACCGATCCCGGTCACGGTTGCGTTGGCTGATGTGGTGAGACCGTAGACGAACGAGCCGAAGTCAAGCCGGGAAGCTGCACTCTGGGACAACAGCACATCCCGACGCATCCGCGTCGTACACCCACGGCTTTCGCAGGCGCACTCCAGCGGTTAGCGCCGGAGTTTCCGGTTGCCTTCCCCGATTCGCTCGTTCGAAGCCCAGACGCGAGTTTTCGCCTACGCAAGCCCGCGGCTCGGAGCGGGTTCTTCCTTTAGCCGTGGCGCCGCCGGCGGCTAAAGGAGGGGGGGTCCGGGGCCGATGTTGCAGAGTATAGACAAGAGTATATACTTCTGGTCATGTCGCATCGAGCCAAGCTTTTCCAGAACGGTGGGAGCCAGGCGGTTCGCCTTCCCAAGGACTGCCGCTTCGAGGACCAAGACGAGGTGCTGGTGCACCGCGAGGGCGACCGCGTGGTCCTCGAGCCGGCGGACGAGTGGTCGGAGGCGTTCCTGGCCTGCCTCGGCCAGTGGAAGGAGCAGATCGAGCGACCGAAGCAGGAGCCGCTCTCGAAGGTCCGGGATCCGTTCGCTTGAGGTTTCTGCTCGACACCGACAGCGTGAGCTATGCGCTGCGGGGAGAGGGAGGCGTCGCGGATCAGATCCAGGCCCACCAGCCCTCGGATCTGGGCATGAGCGCGATTACGCTGGCTGAGCTTCGGTTCGGCGCCGAGCGGCGCCGTTCTCGCCGCTTGCACCGCCTGATCGAGGCCTTCGTGGGCGACGTCGCCGTGG
>JAAEPE010000338.1 GCA_024222395.1 Myxococcales bacterium | reverse complement strand
GTGCTGTAGGAAGCCACTGCCTTCAATCAGGACATCAGCACGTGGTGCGTCCAACAGATTTCGCCGGAGCCTATTGATTTCGACGACGATTCTGCACTCGCCGGGTCTCCGTTGAACCAGCCGCAATGGGGGCAGACTGTGGCCAGCTGTTCCGCGTTTTTGTTTCATCGGGCGACCAATGGTGTCACCGTGCTCTGCCCAGCGGCCGCCGCGGGGGACACTGGCGTCGTCGCCGGCGTCACGTACACCAAGCGCGATCGGAATGCTCTGGATGCGTTGGTTGCTGCCACTCCCACGGACGAAGTTGAGCTCGCCAAGTCGTGCACGACGGGTGTGATGGACCTGCCTGAGCTGTTCGGTGATGCCAATTTCGGCTCAAAGGTTTCGGACCCTACAACGTTCAACCCAGACCTGTCGAGCTGGGACGTGAGCTCGGTGACGAACATGTATCAGATGTTCTATGTACGTGTTCCTCCATCTCGCGTGTTGCTGCTCTTGCGTTGATGTGTCGTCCTCGTCCCCGATCCCTATCCCCTCCCCCGAGATCGCTGCTCACGCCAAACGGCCGCCCGTCCCTCGCTGCGCTGTAGGGTGCCGAAGCCTTCAATCAGCCCATCGGTAACTGGGACGTGAGCTCGGTGACGAATATGCATGGCATGTTCTATGTACGTGCTCCTCCATCTCGCGTGTTGCTGCTGCTCTTGCGTCGCCATGTCGTCGTCGTCCGTCCCCCATCCCCTCGCTCCGACATCACTGCTTACTCCACACGGCCGCCCGTC
>JAAEPE010000337.1 GCA_024222395.1 Myxococcales bacterium | reverse complement strand
GGGCTGGCTCTCCACCCGGACAAGACGAGGATGATCGACTTTCGTCGAGGTTCTCGTCAGCGTGGAAGTTTTGACTTCTTGGGGTTCACTCACTTCTGGGCCAAATCAACAAAGGGGTTCCAGGTGGTCAAACGGAAAACGGAAAACGGAAAACGGAAAAGAAACGAGTAGCACGAGCGATGAAGGTGATGAACCAATGGTTGCGACGAGTTCGGTATCGGCCGATCTCAGAACAACACCGGGTTCTTTGCATGAAGCTACGCGGCCACTTCAACTACTATGGGATCACCGGCAACGGATCCGCCCTCGCGGGCTTTCTGTATCGGACGATGCATATGTGGTTCAAGTGGCTTCGGAGACGCTCGCACAAGGCTCGTAGAACCTGGGAATGGTATCGAAAGCCCACTCCGATCCACTCCGTCCTCATCATGTAGCGAACTCCTGATCCGAGGAGCCGTATGCGGTAGTTCCGCACGTACGGAATCTGTGGGAGCCCCGGGGAGGTAACGACCCGGGGCGACCCGGCCTGCCTCACTGAGCAGCCGATTGCCATCGCGGCGCTCGGCAATGCACACCTCGCCTGGCACGTGCACGACCCGGTCTAGCACCCGCCCGCCGAAGCGAACCTCTAGAGTAGTGCTCGCCGCCCTCGCGACGGGCATGCTGGCAAAGAGCTCGTGAAGCACTTCACCAGCAAGGGGACCAATTCGCCGTCGGAAGCGATCTGCATTCCGTCCAAGGCCGTATCGGGATCAGCATAACGACTCGTCAGGCCGAGGCGGAACTCCACAGCTGTCCCCGCATCGAGCGGTACATCGGTCCCGGGCAGATCGCAGGCTGCGAGTACTGCCAAGACGACCCACCCCTTCACAAAGGGCACCGTACGGGGCCATAGACGGGTTTGTGAACCTTCTTGCCCTGGCTCCCAGAGTGGCCCCCGGCGAGTCCAGTGGGGTTTGGAGAGGGCGCGCTATACCGACCCGAGATCACCTCTCACTTTGTAATTACGGCCTGTTAGACCGGTCAAACCTATGGCCTGACGCTTGCTGTAGAGAGCAGCACATCCCATTTCGACCTTCCTAGCGAAACTCAAGGCCCCACATCATGCGTAGTCAGTTCATCCTGCTGCAGAAGAATACTGGTACCAGGTCGAAGCTATTTAGCATTCAAGTATTGGCCTCGGGTGGGTCTTCGATATCAAAGACCTCTACCCAGGGTTCTCCAACACCCCCCTTATCGGCTTGTCTTCGAGACACTTGAGCAGTTTTCTCGATTCTAGAATTGTTCTTAGATACCAACTGGCTAGCGCGTTTTCACGATGATGCGATCACCCGATCTCTGATCTTGGCCCCGCTTCTGCACTGGAGCATTGGCAAGGAGATATGGAATGACTGCACTAGCCAAAGACGAATATTCAGAGCGACATGAGCTCATCCGAGATCATCTCGACATGGCAAGGCGCCTTGCTCGCAAGATAGCCCGCCGCGTACCCATCGTGGTCCGTCGCGACGACTTGGAGAGCGCCGCGCTCCTTGGCCTGACAGAGGCCGCAAGTCGCTACGACTCGACACGGGGCGAGCCTTTCGTAGCCTACGCCGCAAAGCGCGTTCGTGGTGCTGTACTCGATGAGCTGCGCCGCAACGACATTTTGACGAGACGAGGACGCGAAGGAGCTCGTCGTTTGCAGGACGCAGCCAACGCAGTGCAAGCACAAGTCGGTCGCGCCGCTACCAATCAAGAGGTTGCAGACCACCTCGGCATCGAGCTGAGCGAAGTGCAGGAAGCGCTGGGAAGGCTTCAGCCAACCCTCGTCCTACTGGATGAGAACCGCGATACTCCCAAGACCTCGGCCTTTGCTCCGCCCGACGAGCAAGTCGCATCCGCAGAGCGCAAGGCTTCCGTCGTTGATGCGCTGGGAACCATGGCTGAACGCGACCTACAGATTCTCTCAATGTACTTTCAGGATGAACTCACCCTGAAAGAAATCGGTCTCATCCTGGGAGTCTCCGAGTCGCGAGTATCTCAGCTCCGCTCACGCGCCCTTGGCCGACTTCGCAAGGCGATTGCAGTCCGCTCAATCCCGGCGGCACAGCGCAAAGTCGCGATACGAAACAAGTAATTAGGCTCTTTGCTGCGAAACTGAGCCGGAGCGCCTTATACTTGGAGCTGTGGCTTCGGGTCAGGACAAGGACGACCGCGGTAAGAGCGAAGATAGCGAGCCGGATTCCGGCATCGTGGAGCTTCCAGAGCTCTCGCCGCGCGCTCTTGCCATCAAGCGCCGAATCGAGGCGGGCACCTACCAGGTGAACCACGCGGCTCTCGCCGATCGGCTGCTTGGCGAAGTCGACGAGCAAGAGTCGAGTCTGCCAAACCTGCCGATTCCGCAGAACGATCAGGAACCAAGGGATAGCTAGCCCATGCGCCTCGGAGAAATTCTGGTGGCGGCTGGCCTTGTCAACGAGCAACACCTGGAAGACGCCCTCGCGCGCCAGCATCTCAATCGGGACCAAAGGCTTGGAACTCACTTTGTGCACCTTGGCCTGGTAACGCCCGATCAAATCGCTCTCGCCCTCGCGAAGCAGTCCGAAATCCCACCTGCGCTCATCCGCCACTTCGTGCATCACGATCCCAAGGTTGCCAACCTCATCGGTCCGAAGGCTGCTCAAACCCACTCGCTCCTGCCCATCGCGTTTTCTCGGGCAGGCGGACGTCGGCTTGCGGTGTGCTTCCGAGACCCCAAACAGCCCGAGCTCATAGGGCGCTTGGAAAAGGCTCTCGGCATCGCCATTACGCCTTGTGTAGCATCCGAACTCGCCATCAGCGTCTACCTCGATCACTACTACGGGGTTCAACCCCTTTTTGGGGGTGCGGCTGCCGCCAAACCCAAGAGGCCTGAGTTCGAAGACGGTGTCGACATTGACTTCGACGAAGACGAGTCGGGTCTCGAGGCCCTGCAACTCGTTGATCTAGATCACCGCGACGTCGAGCGCGCTCAGCCTGAGGCCTTCATCCCCGAGGCCCAACGCCAGTCGGCGATACGCCAAGCGTTGGCGACTGCCCAAGTAAGCAGCGCTGGCATCGACGCTCTCGACCTAATCGCGGCTGAGCCACAGCCTGAGCCAAAGAAGCAGCCCACGCCAAAGAAGGTAGAGGCTACACCGCCGGGCCCCTCGAGCACACCGATACCTGCTCCCGCGAAGGATGAATGGAGCGAACTTCCCGAGGTTCTCGACGCCATCAAACATGCTGATCAGCGCTCTGCTGTGAGCGATTCCATCATGAGCTTTCTCGAGCAGCGCTTCGCAGCCGGCATGATGTTCACCATCAAGGACGGCCTGGCAATGGGGCACCGAGGCTTTGGTGGGCACCTAGATGACAAAGACACGGTGGCCGCCCTCATGCTGCCACTGCAGAAGAACATTCTAGGGGCTGCCCACGACTCCAAGGAGCTCTGGCGCGGCGACCCAGCAGAACTCTCGTCTGCCGCACAAGACCGTTTCCTAGGGCTCTTCGCCATGAGCAAGGCTCCGAGCGACGTGGTCGTCGTCCCAGTATCGGTGGGCTCGCGAGTTGTCTGCCTACTCTATGCCCACGCACACCAGGGCATCGAACTCGACGACCCGGATGTCGACGAACTCGCCGAGGTCGCAGAAGCGACCAAGCGAGCTTTTGCGAGACTCATCAAGAAGTCTCGAGCCGCTACTACTTCTTCTTAGACCGTCGATCGTAAACAATGATCGAGGATGGTGAGTTCTGATTTTTCGAGTGCAAGGCGCGAATGAGGATTTTGCCGGGGCAAATGAGGAAATGAGCAAGGCTGCAATCGGGAAAGCAGGACCATTAGACCGATCATTGTTTACGCTCGGCGGTCTAGGCGGCTGCCTTCTTGGCTTTGCCCTTGGGCTTGGCGTTCCAGACTCGAGTCGCCAAGACAGCGCCGATGACGGCCATAGGCACCATGGCGATGGGCCACCACGTCCAATTGGCAGGATCGGTTGCGGGACCAACGAACTCACCCGCGTCATTGACCTCGGTCTTGGGGAGAATCAAGGCGTAGGTGAGGGACATGATTCCTGTTCCCAAGTACACGAAGCCGTCGATGATGCCGACGGCTACACCGACATTCTTGCGTCCACCGAAGTCCATACTGGCCGTGCCCGAGAGCATGCCATGCACGCCGATAATGGCCATCGACATGAAGATAACCAGCCAACCCACCATGCCCGTATCAAAGACGAAGATGAGCGCGATGGACGCGAGCAGCATGGCTGCGTAGAGAATGAAAGCCACCGGGCCTCGCCGCGAGTGAAAGACTCGGTCGGAGATGATGCCAGCGCTCACGCCGCCCATGATGCCTGCGCAACAGAGCAAGAGCCCCCAGTTCTCTGTAACGAATCCGTCGGCGAGACCAAGCGTAACGTCTGTCTGGTGCGCGAATGTCATGTACCACTGCATGATGGCTTGCCTGAGGAAACCACTGCAGAACTCGATAGCCGCGATCGTAAGGATGATCGGGTTGGTGAGCATCTTCTTGAACACCTGAACAGCCGGCAAGCGCGGACCATCGTCGCCCGATGAAGCATCCTCTGTATCGAAGTCCTTGTGGCCTGCATCGAGGGGTGTGTTTTCCACATAGAGCTTGTCGATGACAAAGAAAATGGCTAGGAGAACAGCGGGAACAAAGAAGACATACTCCACACCAAAGTTTGCTCGAATGAGCTTGCCCCAGTCGAACGCGAAGTAGACGCCCAGAGAAATAAGGATACCGAAGATGGCACCAAAGACACCGCGCTCACGGACGTGGAACCAGGGGGCATTGGTCTTGACGATTGCCACAGCACCAAAGCTCTGGAAGTACATGTTCATTCCGTAGAGGCCACAGAAGAGAAGCGTGAAGTTCTGCTTCACGAACTCTGCGCCGGGCCCCTCGTGAACGATGCTGTAGGTCGCCAAGCCCATGAGCAAGTTGGCGACACCAGCGCCGGCAGCACCGAGAAGAATCGAGAATTTCCCGCCGTACTTGTCGGTGAGAGGGCCGTTGATGACGAAAGAGCAGCCGTAGACGATGGTGCCGACCATGAAGATGTAGCCGAAGTCGGCGTTCCCCATGAGAGGCAGTCCTTCGGCGTCCTTGAGCCTTCCAAAGGCTGACTTGCTGACAGTGAGGTTGTAGCGCCCCATGTAGAGAAATGCATAGGTAAGGCCAAGGGGAAGCCAATTGAGAACGCGACGACGCAAGAAGGCATTCGAGTGACCCAGTTCGATCTTTGGAAGCCGGGCAAGCACGAAGGCAACGACCGCTACCAGGATGGCAATCGGAGCGAACTTCATGAGCCAAGACATCAGCCCCCCCTCTTTGGCGGCGCCCTCGGCAGCAAGAGCCCAAGCCGGAATCACCATAACGGCGAGCAGGCTGAAGAAGAAGGCAGCGCGGCGAACGCCTCGAATTTTTGCAATCAGTCGGTCCAACATTGGTTCTCCGTCGAAGACGCGGGACCTTAGCCCCTGCCCCCCACGCCAACAAGGGCCTTATTGGCGGAGCAACTCGTCGCGAACGTAGACGCTGATGATGGGCACGCCGTCGTAGAGCAGGACGAAGCTTGGTTGGACCTTTTTGTAGGCCTCCCAGACCAAATAGTCGTGCCGGGCGAAGTGCTTCTCGTGCACGACAAAGGCGATTTTGGACTTTCGAATGCCCGCCTTCTCGCGCCCCGCGTTGGGCAATCCGCCCAGTAGAAGCCCCTCACGGCGATAGCGATCCCACGCGGACGAAGCATCGTGGGTGTAGACAGGCGCCGAGACATCCCCCTTGGCGAACTGGTTCACGTATGGCACGACGCCCCGGGCCGAATAGCCCCAGAACTGCCGATTCATCCCCAGATCCGCCCCCCCGGCGGCGCCACCGGCAAGGGCATTGTAGTGGCTGAGGGAGTATGGATGAGCGTGGCTAGTCTCGAGCCAGGCGGCGCCTATGACGGTGGTGAGCAAGAGCGCGACCGAGGCACGGTGCACCAGCTTGCGATTCCACTTGGGACGGGCGAGCTCAATAGAATCGCTCGCGCGCTTCGCCATCCAGACCAGCCCGAGGCCGGCAAAGATGCAAAGGGTGGGGATCGCCGGCGCCCAGTGCTTTTCTGCTCCGAAGATCGGTGTTGAGCGCAGCAAGAAAGGGCCGATCGCAACGCCGGCGGAAAGGAATAACAAGAACGCTGGGCAGCCATCCCCATCGGCGCGCTCGCCCTTGCGGTATCGCGTGACGACCATGATGAAGCCCGAGAGTGCGGCCACCAGAGTTGCCAGAGGCACCGTGACAAGCGTGGTAACGAGGGCGACGTGCCAGGGGAACGGCGGTGCATTCCAATTTGTCCCCAAGTATTCGAAGTTGTAGTGCACGTGCCCTAGGTGAAAGCCTATCCACTCCTTGAGGTGCGTTTGCGTGTCGAACCAGAGCCAGGGCCAAAGAGCAATGAGTACTGCAGGCGCAACAACGAAGAGCCCCAAGAGCACCTGAGGACGGCACTCTCGGAACCCCGCCCACAGCCGCCACACGCGATTCCCCGCAGGCGGCCTCATTCGCCATACGAGGTAGATGTAGTGCGGGAGCAATACCGCTGGCAGCATGATGGCGTTATGTTTGGTCGCCAAAGTAAGCCCCGTGCAGAGCCCTAGCCATAGAAATCCCCATTTTGACTGCAGAGCTTTGTAGTAGGCCATGAGCGAGGCGAACCAAAAGGCAACTACCGGCGCGTCAAAGCTCGCAAGGCCAGCATGAAAGAATGCCCTGGGTAAGAATAACACCAAGAGTGCAGAAGCGAGACCAGCAGTCCTGCCCCAGAAACCGAGAACAAAGAGGAAGACGAGACTCACGAGGAGCCCGTTGGCGAGAGCCGTCGGCACTCGGTAGCCGGTTGTCTGCGACGTCCACCCGAGTTCATCGTGCAAGAGTCTCTCCGAGAGCCCGAAGAGTGTCTTCATGAGCGGAGGATGCTCGCGATTGCCATCGGTCGGCCGGGCGCCACCAAAATGCTTGGTGATGGTGTCCTTGTGTGTGATGCCGTCCACACCGCTCGCGAAGTCCACCCACCAGTCGGCGTAGCGGGTGCCGTAATTCATATAGACAACTTCGTCTCGGGCAATGCCCTGATCCCGCTGGGCGTGAATCACGAGGCCAGAAGCAAAGACAAAGAGTAAAAAAGCGATTAGCCGATTGCGCCATCGCTCGCTGATAGCTGGGATTCTCATTCCCTAGCCTCCGCGGCAAAGCAAATGCGCCGGTCCAGGGCTTTGGCTCCCACGGCAGTGAGGCGAAACTCCACAGTGCCCCAGCCGGGGCTCGTGGCGATTTCGAAACGCTGCCATCCATCATCGATACCTGCCCGCACGGTCTCTCTTAGCTCGCCATCAACAAGCAGAGAGAGCCGTCCCGGATCTCGGATGTCGCGCCTGGTGAATATGTCAGCAAGGCCGACGTAGCCGACAATCTTGGATCCCAGCGGGATTCCCTCAAACGTCATGATGGCGGTTTGATCTGGCCTGGGCACCACCTTGATGCAGCGGTGCGGCGCAAAATCCACTTCTTGGAGGCTGAGATTCGGCCGGCCCTGCATGGGGCCACTGGACTTGCCCTCACGCCACTTTGAGGTGAAATCGAAGACTACCTTTGCTGGAGCTTGAACGTAGTGGCGCAGTGAGAGCGGCCCTGCTTCGAGCGTTCGGTCGGCAATGAGGCCCCTGGTCTCACGAGCCCGGGCGCCGTCCAAGCCGACTTCCCAAATCCCCGAGTACCTGGCCGAATCCATACGCGAGGCCATCTCGACGTCCATCTGATCGCCCAAGTATTGGCGCCCGATTGGGTCTATCCAGTCCGGTGCAAAGACGATTAGCTCAGTGGCGGTGCGCGCGCCCTGCACCTCGGCAGCAAGCCTATTCCATTGCGCAGAAGTAGCCTCACTCTCGCCGGCGTTGCACACCACGAGCGCTGAGTAGAGAGCCGCAGCCAGCGTCAGCACGGCTGGAACGAGCCCTCGCGCGAGCTTCGCAAACGCAGACCCTCCGTCGGTATTTGATGCAGGTACGTCCGCAGCCATGGCTCGCGGCGACTGTACCACTGCCGATGGTACAGTCGCCGCCCATGCGCTGGCTCATGCATAAGCCCCGCGTCACCTACGTCGTACTCTTTCTAGTCGGCTTTGCGACGCTCGCTCTGGTCTCTGGTGACAGGATGGGGAAGCAGTCGTCAGACCCTCACTTCGTATTGCAGGCCGACGCTTGGCTGCATGGCAATCTGCACATTGAGCCCCCTTGGAAAGGCGATGACCCGGCCAAGGTAGAGACGGTACAGATCAAGAACGGCCGTGAGGTCCGCGGTCGCTACTTGCATACCCGGGCATGGCTCGTATCCAACCCGTGGTTTGAAAAGGGCATCCGCGAGCCGAGCGCTGGGCGCCGAAGCTTGCCAATGACGCGAATGTTCCGAACCACCTCTGGCGAGGACATCCCAGCAACTGACATTCAGAAGAGCCTCGGTAGCAAGAACTACGTTTCCTTCCCGCCAACCCCAGCGCTACTCATGCTGCCGTCGACTCTTGTGCACGGGCGTCGCGCCAACGACGTAGTTCCAACGCTACTAATTGCCGCGCTGATCTTGCCCCTGTGTTTCGCCACACTCAGGCGGTTTGCCGCCGAGGGTCTAAGCGAAAGAAGTGACTCAGAAAATCTTTGGCTCGCGGCTCAACTCAGTTTTGGCACCGTGCTCTTCTTCGTATCCGTCTCGGGCAAGGTTTGGTTCACCGCCCATGTCGTCGGCGTCGCATGCGCCCTGGCCTATGCGAACTTCTCGATAGGTGCCCGCCGCCCCATTCTCGCAGGCCTGATGCTTGGCTTGGCGACCCTCACCCGCACGCCAATGGCTTTCATGTTGCCCTTCTTCGCCCTCGAGGCCGTGCGCTCCGTCTGCGGCCAAGACTGGTTCGCGGCGTGGCGAGGCGATTTCAATGGCCAATGGAAGGCCCACGGCAAAGGCATTCTCAAACTATGGCTGCGCTTTGCCATTCCCGTCGTGGCCATTGCCATTATTGCAGGCGTTAACAATTTTCTTCGCTTCGATAGTGCCACCGAATTTGGCCACAGCTATCTCGCGGTTCGTCAACAGGGCATGATCGAAGCGTATGGCCTCTTCGACTACGAATACTTGCGCCGCAATCTCTCCGTCGCTTTCACGATGCTACCGGGCTTGTCCTCCACGGCCCCCTACGTTCACATCAGTCCTCATGGCATTGCCATCTGGTTCACCACCCCTCTTTTCATAAGTCTCTTGTGGCCGCGACTGAGCAAAGGCCGAGTGGTCCACCATGCCATGTGGATTACCGTCGCCTGCGTTGCAGTGCCGATTCTCTTCTATCAGAATTCTGGTTGGGCCCAGTTCGGCTATCGCTTCAGTCTCGACTACACCCCCTTCCTGATCCTGCTCCTAGCCGTTGGTCGCCGCCCACTGAGGCGCGTAGCGAAATTCTTGATTGTGCTCTCGATCCTTGTGAACCTCTTTGGCGCCATCACCTTCGGGAGGCACCACAAGTACTACGACGGCGGTAGTTACTCGGTTGTGATTCCGCATCACCCGCACGCGACCCCATAGTGTAGGGCTGCTCCGCCTGGGAAGGCTCAGCAGTACTGACCGGAAGATTGCCGCCCAGGGAGAGAACAGGCTAACTTTCTCGTAATGCTCGCACAGCGCGTACTCGCCATCTCGCCCAACCGCGAGGTTCGAAAGGTCATCAGCGTGGGGCTCATGTCGGCGGGGGCATCCGTCGAGCAACATGAGGGCGTTGGCGATTTGAAGCCGGGGCCATCAGTGACTCGATTATTGTCTTGCACCTCGAAGACTCGATCGGCACGGCGCTGGTCGGAGATGTCTGCGCACGACTGAAGGAGACAGCACGTCTCATCGTAGTCGAGCCCGGCAGCGACATCGAGGCCACCGTGCTCGTTATGCAGTCCTCCACGAGGGTTGCGACCGTGCTCGTGGTGGATGGGCTCACCAGTAGCACCGTTGCCCGTGCCGCCAGCAAGCTTCTCTACGGTGACATCTTTGGACATGAGAAACTCGTTCCGTGGTGGTCGGAAAGTCAGACGCCTCGCCCTTGCGCCTGGCTCTCATGACATCTCCGTCATCAGCAAGGAGACTCAGGTCATGGAGACGCTGGAGGTTGAGCTCGAAGCGGAAGAAGAGTTAGTCGTTCCTTAGAACAGTGCCCCAAAGCGTGGCGCATAGAGTAGGGGTGTAACTCTGACTATGACACTCTAAGCCTCGCTGGCTCCTACGAGGAGCCGAATCCTGGTGTGCAACAGTGAGATTGGCCCAATTTCTAGCGGTGTTGCCTCGACGTGCTTCGTTCTGCGCACCAGTGCCTTCCAGGCCCATGGAATGACTACGAAGCCGCTGTCACAGTCAGATCTGCACCCAAAAGTAAGCTGCTCCAGCCAAGCTCGGAGCGAATGGGGTGCTTGTTGCACAAGCCCCCTACACTGCTGTGGGGTCCAGGTTTCCCCTTGGAAACCCGGACTAAAAGAAAAGCCGCGCAACCCAAAGGGCTGCGCGGCCAATTAGCGAAGTGCTAAGACCGTTCTAGAGCTTCGCTGCAGCCGCTGGGTTCAGCGCCTTCAGGTCTATTCCGTTTCGGTTGGCCCATGCTTCTTTGTTGAAGATTGCGCCACCGACGTCGACAAGGTCGTTCTCTTTCTCAAGGCTAATACAGCCGCGGAAGAGACCTGCACACTGAGTGGTAAGCACAGGTTCTGTTTCGCCAGGGGTCGTCTCGAAACAGAAGTTGTTGAATGCAGCCTCTTGAGCGGCAGCATCGGCAGCTCCGTTGTAGGCTGCAACAAGACCGGCGTGGTCGTAGAGCTTGCAGTCAGACCAAGATCCGCCACCGGGGGAAGAAATAGGGACGCACATTCCGATTCCTGCAGGTACCGAGTCGGTGTTGCCGTAGAAGTTTTGGATGAAGCGACACTGGTGGTCTTCCTGTACGCCATTGGTTCCACCCGCTTGCGAAAGGTTTGCAAGAGAACACTTATCGTCCTGGCCCGTGGCATCGCCGACGTTGCCAACATAGGTGTCGACAGGGGTGCAGAAGCGTGCGCAGACACTACCATCGGCCTCTACTGCTGCGTTGTTAAGCGCAGTGGTGAAACCCGATGCGCAACCGTTGAGGTAGCAACCACCAGATTCTGGGCCGTGGCAGTCTTCGTTCTGAGTAACCTCAGCCGAGTCGGCAGGAACGCCTGCACAAGCAGCAACACCGCGGCTTGTGTTTAGGTAGCAGCCTTCGCTTCCAGTACAATCTGCGTTGGATATGGCACCATCTGCGACAGAGTCGTCGACAGGGTTACAGCCAGCGACGCAAACGCCGATGGTGTCGGTGAAAAGACCTTCATAGAGAGTGCAGTACGAGCCCTCGCCGAATGCTTCGCCATCTGCGCGGCATCCGTCGGGAGGTCCAACATCACAAATCTCGGTGCAGACGCTGTTGATGCAGGTGTAACCGGCGACGCAATCGTCGAAGCCAGTTTCTGCGCCGGGTACGCCGGGAGTACAGGCATTGCCTTCGCCGACTTCTCCGTCACCAGGTACGCAAGTGGTGCGAGCAAGGAATGGCTCGGCACTCTCAACAAGTTGTGCGCACTTCTCGCCGGTTTCGCAACCAGCTTGAGTGACAGGGTTGCATTCTAGAGTCGAGCCTGCGTCAGTGCCTGCAGCCGCATCCGGGATGAGTGTTGGGTCGCCGTTGTTATCGCTGCTGCCGCCACAAGCGCCAAAGGCAACCGCGCAAAATACTGAAATAATAAGTCTTTTCATAATCTCGATAATCTCCGATGTAGAAGTACCTGCTGGCCCAAGCCAACCTTCTCAGTACTGTGCGGGGTAATTCCCGGCGCTAGATTGGTTTCGGTGGGGGACACTAGCGGTGGTTATCCCACCCGTCAACCACCAATTGTCTCTTACTATTCGCCGATCGCTCGGCAGACGCGATGACCTGTGTCACGGGGTGAACTAACAGTTCGAAGCATCATCTGACAGATTAGAACGCTCCGCTTGCAAGACTGTGAGGCTCGCGTAGTTAGGGTGATGCGTGTGGGGCTCAGGTAGCCTCTTCCGAGGTCCGATCCCGAGCCATTGTTTCAGCAATGAGTAGACAAGAATAGTTGGCTACTGCGACAAAATCACCACATCTCCGATGTGCGCGATCCATCAATAAGGTGGGAGGTACCCTGCTGAAGGACGACACCCTGACATGGTAGGAAGCCCTCGGTGGGTGGTGATTCAGGCATCCCCTTCGGCAACTACACGCTGCTGAGGCGTATCGTCCGGGGTGGAATAGCAGAGATATTTGTCGCCCGCCAAGATGGCATTGATGGCTTCGATAGGCTCGTGGCCATCAAGCGTATCCTACCGCACCTGCTCGACGATAAGAACAGCACTGAGATTGCAACCAGCATGGAGTTGGGAGCATGGCTTGTCGGGCGCTGCCCTCCCGTGGATACACTGGGTTGGGGGGAAGAAAGCGGCATCGGGCAGGACGCCCTTCTCGACTCAGAAGAGCATGCTGTTCCAGTGCAATGCTCTCACGGCTCGGGGAACTCGACGCGGAGCGCAGCTCGAACGAGTCTCGCGGCTCAGTTGTGAGGGCGCTGCCAAGCCCCCACTTTGCTGACCAACAACAAACCCGAGTGCTGGCCGCCAGTGGCAACTTGCACGCGGAAACCGGTGGCGAGATACGGCAAGTCTCAAATGACGACTCGGTTCTCATCGATAGCGCCCACGGACCATTCCCACAATTACCGTCACTCCCCTTCTCGACGCGGGCAGTCCCGTGCCGAGGCACGGCGAGATCCTGGATTCCGCACTCGGTGCAGAAAGCAGCGCGCCTCCGGGCACCGACGCTGCACAAGTGCAGCCTAGACCGTCGAGCGAAAAGAATGACCGAGCGCAGACCAAGGTGAGAGGAAACGAGCGGTCGACTTGCGGTCACGAACCCGAGTTCACCGCCGTCAACAACACAGCGGTGATGCTCGCGGTCCGGACGACCAAGCTTGATTTCACGCTCAAGTAACTGCGCTCTAGGATCAGGCTTTGCTTGGCTTGGCGCGGTGGGTCGAGTTGATGACTCGCACTGTTCCCGACTCGGATCGCATGACCATGGACTGGGTTCGGCAACCACCACCAAAGTAGGTCACACCATCTAGGAAATATCCCTTGGTGACGCCAGTGGCCGCAAAGAGCACATCTCCCATCGCTAGTTCGTCGAGTTGGTAAATGCGATCACCATCGACGACACCCATTTGTCTGCCGCGCTCGCGTTCGGCATCACTGCGCCAACGCAGCCTGGCCTGCATGTCTCCACCGACACAGCGAAGCGCCGCTGCAGAGATAACGCCCTCGGGCGCACCGCCTGTCCCCATCAGGACGTCGATGCCGCTATCGTCTTTGACCGTCATGATAGCGCCCGCGACGTCACCATCGCCGATCAGCCGGATGCGCGCACCAGCCTGGCGAACTTCTGCGATGAGTTCCGCGTGGCGATCGCGCTCGAGAATAATCGCGGTAAGGTCGCGCACATCTTGAGACTTCGCCTTGGCAATGCGCTCAAGGTTCCACGTCCAGCTCTCGCGAAGATCAATTACGCCTCGGCAATCAGGGCCGACGGCGATCTTCTCCATATACGTGTCCGGCGCGTTGAGGAACTCGCCTTCCATTGCCATGGCGATGACTGCAAGAGCGTCTGGTGCTCCCGTGGCGCAGAGGTTGGTGCCTTCAAGGGGGTCCACCGCAATGTCGACTTTGGGAGAGCGGTCGTCTCCCGTAGCCCAACCACCACCTACTTTTTCACCGATGTAGAGCATGGGAGCTTCGTCCCTCTCGCCCTCGCCGATGACTACGGTGCCACGAATGTCGATGGTATCGAAGCGATGCCGCATCGCCTCTACGGCGAGATGATCAGCGTGATCTCGCTCGCCACGCCCCATGTCACGTCCTGCAGCGATGGCAGCAGCTTCCGTGACTCGAACGATTTCTAGTGCAAGGTTTCTATCCATGGCTTTCCTCGCGCCCAGTCTACCCCCCCTCGGGCGAGTTAGTCGCCGAGCAGAGCCTTCAACTCGGGAGGAATTCGCCTAGGCCTGCCCGTATCCGGGTAGACACAGGCGTGCACACTATAGCCCTCAACGATAAGGGTCTCGCCTCGGGTAATGCGGTACTCAAAGCGAAGAGAAGCGCCTCGAATCTGCGTCACCTCTGTATGCACGAGCAGCTCGTCCTCGTAGCGTGCGGGCGAGAGGTACTTGCAGTGCGACTCGACTACAGGGAGGGCCACGCCCCACTCGTGCATATCCTTGTAGCTGCGCCCCTGCTCTCGGAGATAGGCCGCACGTGCCCCCTCAAAGTAGCGGTAGTAGTTGGCGTAGTAGACGATCCCCATCTGATCGGTATCACCAAAGATGACTCGAACTTCGTGTCTCACGGTCATCTTCCCCTACTCGGCGAGGCCGAGGAGTGTCTTCATTGGGCCTTCGAGGCTCCTCATCATGCCCGCGGCCTTGGCAGTGGCTAGCGCTTCGTCGGCGCTAGCGCCATCGATCCAGAATGCTTTCATGCCGAACATGACGCCAACTCGGTTGCCACTCCCGCAGTGAACGACCACCGGGCCTTGCGCTTGTGCAAGGGCTTCTGAAAATTTCGAGACTAGCTCCTTGTCGATTTCCGCAGGAACCACCGGGACGTTGAGACGCGTCATGCCTGCGGCTTCCGCAGCACTCTCATTGTCGCTGGCGCCTGCCTCACCTGGGCCGCGCAGGTCCAAGATCGTTTTGTAGCCAGCGGATGAGAGCAGCGCGTACTGCTCCGTCGCGGGTTGTCCCCCGAGGAGCATTCCTTGAAAGCTCCTCGCGTTCGGAATCGCGCCCCAATCAGAGGACTCGGGATTGTCGGCTCCGTCTCCACCGGGTTCAGCTTCCGTGGCGGTGCTCGCAGCTATCGCCGGCGTCTTGCCAGATTCTGACGTTGAGCCCGAACAAGCGAGGGTCGAAAGACTAAGCACAATAACGAGAAGCTTGAACGTCTTCATGATGCATCGCATTTACGCCAAGTGAACGTAGCGATGCAAGTTTTCAGAGAACGGGTGCGGCGGGATAGCGGCGTTTGCGCAGATTGTGAATCCTCCGCCACAGAGTAGACTCATCGTGACAATCGAGGCTCGCAACCCGAGGTTCCGATGCCAGCGCCACCCCTAGCTCTCGCTGCGTGCAGTGGACACTAACGGGCATGCTCAGCGAACTCCGCTCGCCGGAGGTCGCGGTCGAGTGCTCGCTATCTTTGGGTTCCCGTTGCAAGAGAATCATGCTCGGCGAAATACGCTTCGCAGTTTCCACAGCTTCCGATATGGACGAGGCCGTACACCTCCGTGATGCACCGAGATTGTCGAGCATTCGCTGCATGATTGTCACCTGTCCCGGCTCATCGCTCACAATCAGAATAGGAGCAGCACCGAGCCACTCTCGCGATTCTCGGCTGTCGAGAAGTTCACTTCTCAGATCCGCGAAATCCGCTATGATGCTGGCACCACGAGGAATCGTCTTCCCAAATATTCGACGCGTCGAGCCAACTTCCATGGCCGCCTGTTTGAGGATTGCGTCGTATGCGTCGCTGTCCAACGAGAAAGCCGAGAGGAGGTAGTCATTGACGGCAGGGTCTGTCACTCCGCCCCCACGGGCAGCGCAAATCGAGGCGCAGCGCAAGACATGGGCAATCTGTGCGAGCTTGAGATTGTCACTGCCACCCTTGGACGCTGCGGGACGAGCCATGCCACAGAGAGGTCCAGCAAGACTAGCGGGCAACTGCCAGCTCTCGCATAGGTGGAGAAGAACCTCTTGACTAGTTACCCCGAGGGTCTCGACTTCGACTTCTGCCAGTTTGTCGGGTGTGTGTGCCCACGCCGAAAGGAGAATGTCGTAGCTGCGCACATTGGCAAGTAGAGCCAGTTGACCGACTTCAAGGAAGAGCCCAATCAAGTAGGCCGGGCCCATGAGGGTCGGACAGGCCTTCCGCGCGATATGGCGAGCGACGTGTGCGCGTAGAATCGCCTCATACCAGGCTTGCCTATAGGCGGCCTTGGTCGCTCCCAGGGTTCCGATTCGATTTGAGAGCACCGCGCCCATCGAAACCGTGATGGAGACGTCGAGACCGACGACTCTCACTGCCGAGAGCACATCGTGCACGGCGGGTGCCTCCGAATAGAAGGCCGAGTTTGCAAGCTGGATAAGTGCCCCCGACACCATAGGATCCCCCTCGATAACTCGCGCGACGCGGTGGAACGAGATCGTATCGTCCCCAGCAAGTGCCGATATCTCGTACACTATCGATTGCGGCGCAGGGAGCTTCGCGTAGCGCCCAATCTTCTTGTGTGCTCCCATGTAGTCCTCGATGACAGTACGCCGTTCCAAGGCGCTTCATCTGTGCCATCCAAGGGTCAAATCGTCGATGGAGTCGATTTCTTTAGGTGTGCTTCCAAAGAACTTCGACCTATCAATATACCCCCGTATATTCACGCACATCCGCGTCTTTTCAAATTCAGAGAATCTCTGATTTTCGAGCGTTGCCGGAGATCCGTGAGTGGCCAACGCGCCAGACCGCTCTCACCTATGATGCGATGCGAATGAGCTGCGGGGGGGCTAGTGAGAGACCAGCATCAGCGATTGACGAAAGTGCCGCTTGCACATCACCCTCAATCGCTTCGTGGGTGAGGGCAACTACCGCGATGAGTTCGGTGTCTTCCGCCATCGGCCGCTGCGAGAGATTGGCAATCGAGACTCGGTGCTCTCCAAGAATTGTAGTGAGCTTGCCCAGTGTGCCCGGCCTGTCCTCGACGGAGAACCTAAGGTAGTAGTGGCTACGCAATGCGGACATCGGAACTACCGCCGTGGCAGGCAATTGACGCTGCGATCGCAAGGGCATCGAACCAGTCGCGTTTGCGCAGATGTTCCGGCCAATTTCGATGAGGTCTGATACCACAGACATAGCCGTGGGCATCATACCCGCCCCGGCTCCGTAATACATCGAGGAGCCTAGGGCGTATGAATCGACGTAGACCGCGTTCTTGGTATCTGGCACATCCGCAAGTAGCCAGCTCTGCGGCACCATCGCCGGGTGCACTCGCAGCTCGATACCGGCATCCAGGCGCTTGGCCATCGCGAGTGATTTGATGACGTAGCCGTGCTTCTTGGCCATCGCGTAGTCAATCTCGGCCAACGTCTCTATGCCCTCGACGTGAATGGCATCGAGCTGGACTCGGGTGCCGAAACACAGCATGGCGAGTATGGCGAGTTTGTGCGCAGCATCTCCGCCACTGACGTCCAAGGTTGGATCAGCCTCGGCATATCCCTCGCGCTGTGCTGTGGCCAGGATCTCCTCGAAACTACTGCCGCCGGAGGCCATGGCGCTCGTTATGAAGTTTGATGTTCCGTTGACGATTCCGGTGATCGATTCTACGCGGTCCGACGCCAAGCCTTCGCGAAGGGCGCGAATGATGGGAATGCCTCCGCAGACGGCGGCCTCGTAGTACAAGTCGACCCCCTTCGCTTCCGCCGCAGTATAGAGCGCTTCGCCGTGCACCGCGAGCAGAGCCTTGTTAGCCGTGACGATCTGCTTATTGGCGGCGATAGCGGCGAGCACGACGTCTCGCGCGAACTCTTCGCCTCCGATAAGTTCGCAGACTATGTCAATGCCATCGCGAGTGGCGAGTTCCATAGGATCCGTGCAGAGAAGAGACGCGTCGACCTCTGCCAGACGCGTCTTCTGCAAGTCCCGAACAGCCACACCGCGAATAACGAGTCGGGCGCCGAGTCGCGCCTCGATGGCAGTGGCATTCTCATAGAGAAGCCTGACGACGCCCGCTCCAACGTTGCCTAGTCCGAGAAGCCCAACTCCGATATCGCGCATGCCACAGTCTATAATCGACCGGTGGGATACGAGAAGTGCTCAGCCGCGACCATCCACCGTCCATCCCGATTTTGCAGAATCAAGGTGAGAATCCCCCGCTCAGACACGGTGATGGAACCGTCTCCCATGCTGCTCTCCCGGGTTGCATGTATCATCGCAATCCCCGTGCCCAGCTCACGGATGCTCACGTCCTTAAAGCTCATACGCACTGAGCTGACCCCGTTGAGGCGCTGAGTTAGGAACGCCAGAACTGCCGTCCAGCCCCGGTGTTCCTTCCCTTGATAGACCAACAGCAAATCGAGGTCCTGGCTGTAGAGAGGGGTTAAGGCTTCGATCGAGGCGATCTCGAACGCTTGCCTATACTGCTCAAGGACGCCCTCTGCTGCTAGGCGGGTATCCTCGGGCACTACCTCCACAGGCACCGTCTCGGCGGCCTTGGACTGTGAAGCGCCACAAGCTGCCAGGAATAGAACCACTACAAGTGCTGCGCTTCGCATGCGTTGTCTTCTACCACAGCCAAAGCTGCGCGGCGCGGCTTGCACCTTCGCCGACCCGTGTGCCTACCCTTGGGCCACGCTCCCTTATCGACACCCCCAAATTCGGAGAAATTTACGATGACTGACATTGCTATGATTCACGCCCGCGAAGTTCTGGACTCCCGAGGCAACCCCACGGTCGAAGCCGAGGTACTTCTCGAAAGTGGCGTGAGTGCCCGCGCCATGGTGCCCTCGGGCGCCTCCACAGGTGAGCACGAAGCTGTCGAGTTGCGAGACGGGGACGAGGCTCGCTTCCTAGGAAAGGGCGTCTCCAAAGCTGTCGACAACGTGAAGAACCGCCTCGCTCCCGAGCTTGTCGGCCTAGACGCCAGCGACCAATGTCTCATCGACCGGGTCATGATCGAGATCGACGGCACAAAAAACAAAGCCAACCTCGGTGCAAACGCAATGCTTGCGGTCTCGATGGCTTGTGCCCGAGCAAGCTCGCGAGCCCACGGCCTGCCGCTCTACCGCTACTTGGGTGGCGTGAGTGCGGCCACCCTGCCCGTTCCGCTGATGAACATCATCAACGGCGGTGCCCATGCTGACAACAACCTCGACATCCAAGAGTTCATGATCGCACCAGTCGGTCTTGAGACATTTTCCGAAGCCCTGCGCGCAGGCGTCGAAACATTCCACGAGCTCAAGAAGCTGCTCAAGACACAGGGCAAGGTAACAGCTGTCGGTGATGAGGGCGGCTTCGCCCCCTCGATGGATAGTGCAGATGACGCTCTCTCCATAATTCTCGAAGCGATCGAGAAGGCGGGCTACACGCCCGGCAAGGACATCAGCCTCGCACTCGACGTCGCAGCTTCGGAATTCTACGACAAAGAGGCAGGGTGCTACCGCTACGGCGGCAAAGAACTGGACGCCGCCGCCATGAATGGCATGTACGTAGATTTGGCAAAGAAGTTCCCTCTCATTTCAATCGAAGACGGTCTTGACGAAAACGACTGGGATGGTTGGAAAGCTCATACCAAGGCGCTGGGCGATACCGTTCAACTAGTGGGCGACGACCTCTTTGTGACCAACACCGAGCGTCTCGCCAAAGGCATCGAGAACGACATCGCCAACTCCATCCTCATCAAGGTCAACCAAATTGGCACCCTGACCGAGACCATGGACGCGATTCGCACGGCACAGCACGCCAAGTACAGCGCGGTTATCTCTCACCGTAGCGGGGAGACTGAAGACGCATTCATCGCCGACCTTGCTGTGGCCACAAACGCCGGCCAAATCAAGACCGGTTCAGCCTCGCGCTCCGACCGCATCGCAAAATACAACCAACTCCTGCGCATCGCAGATGAGCTCGGCCCAGACCAGCGCTACGCCGGTATGAGTATTTTGCGTTAGGAGCGCTGCGGTCGGCGATGGGCTACGGCGTCTTCTTCGTCTTGACGACTGAGATGAAAATGCGGCTTCGCCCTTCGATGCCCTGAAAGATAGAGTCGACCAGCCACAGACATGCCCGCTCAGTCCCCTCGCACACCGTCCGCTCTCTCGCTGCTCCCCTCTAGTCGAGTTCTTAGTTAGAGGGCCTCTTTGCACAAGAAATCGGCATTGACGAACTCGACACCCCGGTTGTCGACGCGATTCCTTCGACAGAGCTCACGCTTGCCCCCATAGCTACAGTGATCTCTCCTATGTTATGTCAATATGAGCAAACCGTCTGCGACTTGCCCCGAGTCAAACAGAGCAAGCTTGGCTTCTTTGTGGCCTTTGCCTGTGGGCTCCTATTCGCGCTAGTAACGACACAGGGAACGGAAGAATCTGCGGCCAGAGTCCTGCCATCTGCAGAACACGCAGGTTGGGGTGTTGCAAAACACGAGCAGGCAATCGAAAAGGATACCGATGCTTTCTGGTGCAGTCTCGAAAACGCGGCCAATCCCCCTTCCATTCCCGTCGTGGTGGAGGTTTCCGCGTCTGAAGGAGAAACCAAGAACAATACCGAAGCCGACAAGGGGCAGCCAGGCGTGGTTCCCAAGGCGAGACGCGTGCGCCGGAATCTTGTGTCGAAGAGACGACGCCGACTGGCCGCGAAGAAGCGCGCAAGAAGCGGACGCCGGACTCGCAAGGTGACGCGCGGGGGTCGACTACTTGCCAAGAAATCTACCCGGAACTGCAAGGCAAAGTCGCGGCGCGCGCGGGCATCCAAAGGCAAGCACAACTCCCGAATTCTTTGCCTCTAGACAGGCGAGTGCAAAGACTGACCGAGGATCGTGAGTTCTGATTTCTCGAGTGCAAGGCGCGAATGAAGATCTTGCCGGGGCAAATGACGAAATGAGCAACGCTGCAATCGGGAAAGCAGGACCATCAGGCCGATCATTGTTTGCGCTCGGCGGTCTAGGGCCCAGTACTCTAGGATATGCTCCTTCTTCCGCGGCCTCGGCAGACCATTACGTCTTGATACTGTCGATCAGCGCCCCGCGAGATTCCAAGATCGCGAGCTGCCTGACTCTGGTTCCCACAGGCGTTCTCGAGAGCCGCAACAACTAGCTCCTTCTCCCTGGTATCCAAGTCTCTCTTCAGCCCCCCATCGGCGAATCTCCCAAGGCTCCCGAAAAATTGTGCACATCCAACATGGAATCTGCCTGCATCTTCTCCACCGGCAAATGCTTGTGAAGCACAACTCCGTCCATGGCCAGTAGTGCGGCACGTTCCATGACGTTGCGAAGCTCTCGCAGATTGCCTGGCCAAGAATACGACTGCAGCTCGTGCATTTCCTCTGGGCTCAGAGACGGCGTCGGCCCGAGATTCTGTTACACGCAGGAGCGCTCGTGAAACGTACGCGCCATAGGTTCGACCTCTTCTGGGCGACCGCGCAGCGGAGGAATCTGGATTGATATGCCGTTGAGGCGGAATAAGAGACCCTGCCGAAAGGTCTTGAGCAGTACTTCCGCCTCCAACTCGCGGCGGTGCTGCTCGGCAAGGGCTGTGATGAGGACGGAGTGGGCCGGAGTGGGCTTTGGGAGTGGAAAGCGCAAAAGCAGCACCCGATACCATTCCCAGGTTCTACGAGCCTTATGCGAGCGTCTCCGAAGCCACTTGAACCACATATGCATCGTCCCGATACAGAAAGCCCGCGAGGGCGGATCCGTTGCCGGTGATCCCATAGTAGTTGAAGTGGCCGCGTAGCTTCATGCAAAGAATCCGGTGTTGTTCTGAGATCGGCCGATGCCGAACTCGTCGCAACCATTGGTTCATCACCTTCATCGCTCGTGCTACTCGTTTCTTTGCC
>JAAEPE010000336.1 GCA_024222395.1 Myxococcales bacterium | reverse complement strand
TCACGTTGAAGTACTTGGAAACAACACTGATGGCCTACGTCGAGACGCTTGGGGAGGAGGGGGGAGGCAAGAGCGGCGGGAACAAGGATTTCAAGCACCACCTGGAGCGTGTGCGGCTGCTTGTTCGTCGCTTCGCCCTCGTGGTTTGACTGGCAAGAATGCGATTGGAACAGATGAATCGTTTTTGCCACTACTGTAATTCATATTGATCCCTACATCCTTCCCTACGTCATTGATGCACAGGGGGATGCCAGCCGTCGGGATACACACCAAGCCCAACCATTCCCAATACCTCGCTTTTGAGCCTTCCCTCGTCAACTGACGTGAGTTTCCGAGCGAACTCCTTGAGATGGTGCTCGATCTTGACCGTGTACGCCTGGATCAATGTAAGCTCGGCCGCCTCCCGGGCCTTGGCGACGGCGTGGGGGTCCTCCTCGACCTTGGCCACCGGCTCCTCCTCCTGGACAACCCATACGATCTTCTCGTTGCCATTCGCGTCCTTCACTACTGTTGCCTTGAGCTTCCTTTGGGTTTCCTTCGGAATCTCCGGCACGGGTTTCTTCCAGTGCTTCGGCTGTTGCTTTCGGTGGTCCCTCTCCATGGCGTCCCAGTCGGTGGAGGTCCTACCGGGCGCGCCGCTCGGAAACCAATGCTTCGAGATCACCCCGGCAACAAACCCGAACGCATTCATATCGGTTCCCAGGGCGTAAAGACTCGGCTTGCGCGTCACCAAGCACCACCAAACGAGAAGCGTCTCGCAGGCAAACTTTTCCAACGTCAGCGTCCGCTCCTCCGCCTGGACGAGCTTTTCATATGCTTCATTTCTAGCAGCCTCCTCCGACTTCCGGGAAGCCTCGATGTCAGCGATAAGGCTCGTGATGTAAGGTTCTAGGACGGAGACCTTGGCCCTCTCATCCTCGTCCAAGTCCAATTGATCCAGTGAAGCTGGGAGCATTGTGGCCATGCTGACCTCCTTCCAGATGGATTTCATCGACCTGATTAATGAAGACTTGTCCACGGCGGGATCTGGATTGCCCTCCCAGTGCAACTCGGGGTACCGCTCACGAAGCATCGGCTCGATCAACTCTCTCCACGCCAGCGTCTCTCCCTCTAGATAATGGCGAGGGATGAATTCCTGCATGAACCGGATTGTTTGATCTTTCGTCAGGCCCGCCGGTCCACCCTTGAGGGCAAATTTCTTGGGTTTCACCGCGCTTGGTTTCCTTTCGGGCCCCTCCCCTACAGCCGGAGAATCATGTCCTGTCTCGGTGCCCCGCTGTCGCTTCCGTTCATCCATCTTCACTTCCGGTGAATTATTATCCTCATTATTACCGTCATGTCGTCAATAGCGGGCTGTCAAAAGTCAACAGGTCCTCAAAATTGTTCGAGGAGAAGCCCGCGTACGCGATCCCGTACCCGCGTCACTGCCACCATCTCTTCGAAGGTCGCATCCTCGGGTAGTAGGATCTCGCGAGGATGCCGGATCTCCGACAGGTTGATCCGAGACGGGTCGAATCGTCCCGGTGGTGCCTCCGTCACGGCACTGTCAGCACCGGC
>JAAEPE010000335.1 GCA_024222395.1 Myxococcales bacterium | reverse complement strand
TGGTGATTGGCCCGTTGGTGATTCCCACCACACTTCTCGGGTTGCGTCCGCCTCCGGGCGGTCGAACCATCGTGCCTCCGGGCGGTCGCAGTCGAACTATCATGGTCGGTTGTGCCAGTGTGAACATCCGGTGTGAATGGGTGCTGTGAATAGGTGCTGTGAATAAGTGCTGTGAATAGGTGCTGTGAATGTGAGGTGTGAATGAGTGGTGTGAAGAAGTTGGTTGCTCGTTCGTCGTGTTGGAGTTGTCGCGTGGTTCTTGTTCAAGATCGTCTCGTTGTCGTCGCGGTTCGGAGGTTGCCTCGATCGTTGGCTTCAGCTTCCTCCTCATGTTGTGCAGACGCTATGTCTTCCAGGCTGCCACAGCCCTCTGGCTCAGCTCGACGCTCCGCCAAGGCGGTTGTGCGTCGCGCGTCATTGAGTGACTTGGCGGGTGAACGGGTTACCCGGGATGTACCCTTCCACCACCTGAACGGCAGTAGCGCATCGTGCCGTGCTCCACGATCTAGAGCTCGTCGTCTCGTCTCTCGTCGTTTGGTTTGGGTGTCGGTCTAATTCGCGCTCGCGAGTCTCGCCTCCTTCGCCGCCGCTCGTGCCGCCGCTCGTGCGCCACGGTCGGCAATGCTCGAAGGCGCGCTCGCGCTCGTCGTCTCCTTGTTGTTGGTCTCGTCGCCGTCGTGAGTTGTCACTTGCTCCGTCGTCGCCGTCGCCGTCGATGAAGGTGTCGTCAGATCACCTTCAGGTTCCATCGTTTGTTGCCCTTCACGCTCGGGGCCTTCGAGCTCGCGCGCTTGCTCGCGCGCCGCCTCGTTGAGGTTCTCGAGAGGCTCCCAAGAGTTGTGCTTCTTGCTGTAGCCTCGCCACTTGACGAGGTACTCCGTGCGCCCATGGCGTTCGCGCGTGTCGAGGATGTCTTCGACGACGTAGTACTCATCGTCTCCGATCACCTCCTCCGCCGCGCGAGGGAACGCCTTGAGCTTGCTCACGTGAAACTCGTTGAAACGCCTCCCGGGTAGGTCTCGTAGCGCGTATCGATCCCGCTCGTCGGGTCCCCATAGTACTCGATAAGGCCCGACGTACGGCATCTCCATCTTGCTGACCCGACCCGGTTGGAGTAGGAGTACCAGATCTCCCGCCTCAAAGACGACGTTCGTCCGGTACTTGGCGTTGTGCGCATCTCGCCGTTCTTGCTCGATGCGCTCTAGCGTCCTCCCGACGTGATCGTGTGAGTCTTGCAAAGAGAGTAGTACGCGTCGGGTATAGTCATCGACGTCCGTCGCGTACTCGTTCGGTGGTCGCCTCCGCGGATGCCATGGCAGCGTAGCCTCTCGCCCATGATCAAGATAGAAGGGCGAGTAGCCACCCGTGCTCGATTGCTTCGTCGCGTTGTAGTAGAAGACGACATAAGGTAGCACGAGGTCCCAATCGATCTTCTCGTCGAACTTGGCCGCTCGGACCATCTCTCGGAGCGTGTGGTTGAACCGCTCGCACGTGCCGACGGCCGTGTGCATGTATGCGTCGGCCACCGCCTTGGTGATTCCCAAGTAGGCGTAGACCGTCGCCACGAGCTCCGAGATGAGGTTGGATCCTCGGTCCGAGATGATGATTTCCGGAACGCCCACATCGGGGATCAAGCGCATCACCACGATGTCGAGGAACTTCTCACTCGTGAGGTCGTTCCCGACGGCGTATGCTCGTACTCCCCGTGTGAAGCGGTCGACGAACACCACGGCCTCGCACTTCCCATTGTCTAAGAGCTCGAGATACACGACGTCGACGCACACCACTTGCCATGGTCGACTCCCGTTCGGTGGAGTATGCATGGCGCCATGGTGCGGACCTACCTTGTTGAACGCGCACGTGTCGCACGCCAAGATGAACTTCTTGACGTCCGCCGCCATGCCCTTCCACCACAAGCGGCTCGCGTGGAGCGACGCAAGAGTCCGCTCGCGCCCATGGTGGAGCATGCCGTCGTGCGCGGCTCGCATGAGGTCGGTTTTGAGCTCTTCGGGAACGATGTAGTGCATGGTCACTCGCCCGGAGGGGTCCTCCTCAAGGCGGTATAGCATGCCCCACACGTCCGCGTGCTGCTCTCGCCACCGCACGAAGTGGTTCTTCTCCGCCGGCTTGGCGCGTAGCGTCGACGAGGGACTGAGCGACAGCACAACTCCACCCCGGCTCACCGAGAGGTCGGCGCTCACCACATCTCCTCGTATGAACGCCTCTCCTCGCCGAAGGCTGTCCCGGACATGCTTGCAATGCTTGTCCGTCGCTTGCCCTTGGAGTATCCGCTCCTCCAGGTCCGCGGGCATCCCACTCGGTGTGAGTCGCCTCAAGAACACCGGGGCGCCGTTCGCCGAGGGGTAGAGCGCCGGTGGAGCGTACCATGCCTCACGTCCTCGTCCCAATTCGTCGTCGTCGTTCGTCTCCGTGCACATCTCCTCGTCACCATCGTCCTCGTCATCGTCGTATCGGAACTCGGGGTGTAGACGCATGCGGTCGTCGTGCTCGACGTGCTCCTTGACCTGCCTTCGCGTGACGGTCGGTTGCACCGGCTCGGCGTCATGAACGAGGCCGTGATGGTTACCGAATGCCGCCACGTCTGGCAAGTCGTCGTAGAACGCCTTGCTATCGAAGTCGTCCACGACGTGCGCGTTGTACGCCGGGTCGTCTCGCATCATCTCCTCCGATCGCAACACGTCCGGCACCTCGAGTCGACTTTCGCGAAGTGGGAGTAGCTTCGAGTAATCGGCCTTGACGATGCTCGCGATGACCTTCGCGTCGCCGTCCTCGGTGTCGATCACCGACGGGTCCTCTATCACGATGGAGCGATAGAGCGTCTCCTCCGTCGGCGTTGGTGCCCTCTTGCGATGGCACTCGTTCAACACCTCCCGTAGCTCCTCTAGCGGCCTCTCGACCTTGAGCTCATACCACGCCGTCAAGACCGCCTCGCGCTTTCCCTTCTTCCCCCCTTTCTTCTTTGAGGGTCGTTCGGTGGCTCCTACGAGGCGGAAGTCCCGTCGGCTCACGGCTGCCTCGGAGTAGTATTCCCAAATTGCTCCGATGCGTTGCCGCGTGGCTGCCTGTGCCGCGTAGATGCCCCAGAATA
>JAAEPE010000334.1 GCA_024222395.1 Myxococcales bacterium | reverse complement strand
GTCCGCGTCGTGCCGAAACGCAAGAGTTCGCAGTCTGCACAGCATCGCGTCAAACGTCCCGTCCTTGGTCCATTTGTCGAAGAAGTCCCACGCCGTCAACCACGGGCCATACTCCCCAGGCAGGTCTCGCCACGGCGCGCCTGTACGCAAGACCCAGAAGATAGCGTTGAGAATCACGCGACGGTTGCGGGGGCGACGACCGGTCTTGAAATTTCCGGTGGGAAACAGGTCGGCGAGCGTCTCCTATTGCGGGTCGGTCAGTTGGTGACGGGGCTTGCGTCTTTGAGACATGCTCTCTACAGATCACTCGATCCCGATTCAGGTTAGAATTTGGCCTCTATTCGGAAACCAGACAGAGCCTAGTGCTGCAGTTCTTAGAGGCAGGCGTCCTCGGTACCGTAGGCGAGACATAGATCGTAACTATTCTCAGCGCCAGCGAATCCGTTGACTACAACGTAGTAGTCGCACGGGGCACATTCGAGCCCTTCCTCGCAGGCGAAGGGAATACTGCACTCTGGTGGAGGCTGGAACGTCAGGTGCTCGTTGGAGTCGCCACTCTGCCCATTGTTTGTGCAGCCGGTGGGGTCGGCGTTTGTGCACTGGGTGATTAGCGTGCCTGCTCCATCGTAGATGAGGATGTCCAAGTCTTCTTCCAAATTACTCTGGGTGAAGGTGATGCTCGCCGATATGTGGCTGAGGTTGTTGTAGGCGGATATGTAGTACCAGTCTTGGTCACCGGAGCAAATCTGGTTGCCGGAGGCGTGCCATTCCGCGTCATTGAGTCCGCCGAAGTCCGGGATGCGGGCTGTGCCTAGGGCGTCGTCGTCCTCGAAGACGTCATCGGTGCAGCTCGCTTGCGCAGCACACTGGCTGGCAGTGCGCGTGTAGGTAAGGCTGTAATCGTTGCCCATGTCTTGCAACTCGTCTCCTGCGTAGGTCTTGTAGAAAAGGTGCGAATAGGCGCTAAGGTAGTAGGTTCCGGCAGGCAAGCATCGGCTGAGACTGTCAGTGGAGCCGAAGTCTTCTGATACGGCGACAAGATCTCCTGCGCTGCCGAGAAGTCGCAAATTGATATTGGGATCGTCTGCGCCGGCAATCTCGATGTTGACTTCCGAATCCTCTTCTAGCGTTATCTCGAACCAGTCCTCGTCGGCGGCGTAGAGCTTGAATGGGCACATGCGCAGGTCTTCCAAAGTGCCAGGGCTCAGTGCTGTCGTTTGGCTGATGCCATCGTTCTGCTCAAGGATATCGTCGTCACAGGATAGCTCGGAGCAGCTCTCGTCTTCTGGGATGCATTGCCTGCCACTATTGCCGTCGGCGGAGGTGAGGGGCTGCGGGGAGCAGAGGTATCCGGTCGAACACTGGCTATCGTCTTCGCAGGCAGTGAAACAGAACGGCTCGGCTTCAGGTCCCACGGGGAGGCAGAGGTCGGTGTCCCCACCGCACTGCCGATCGCTCGTGCATGGCTCGCAGAGCCCCAGCTCACCAGAACCTCCTGCGTTGACGATGAACATTTCGAAACTAAGAGATGTGCTGTGATCGCAAGAACCTACCTTGTCGTCATTGTCGTCGGCGATGATCGTGTAGAAGAGCTGAGTTTGTGCGCCGGGAGGCTCGTCGACCACCGGATTGGGAAGTGTGACGTTCCAAGTGCCAGACTGCACAGAGCCGCTGGTGAGTTCCATGGGGGCGAGAATCATCGAGCTAAGATCCGGCGGGTCGCTTGGGCGACTCTCGCTGTAGTAGAGGCTCACTGCGCCGTGCAGCCCGATGTCGTCGTCGACAACTGCATCCAAGACGATGCCATTGGCTGTCTCAATGTTGGCTGCGGTATGGCGAATCTCGGGAGGTTCGCCTGGACAAACACGGTTTGTCGAGTCGCGCAAGATGATCTGGTAGTGCTTGAGCGCCAGAGAATTGTCGCCATCATCAGCTCCAATCGTGAGCAAGTAGCGGTCTTGTGCTGCCTTCTGCTCCTTTGTCGGGCACCAGCGCCACTGCCCGCGCAAGTTCTGATCTTGGACGAGTTCGGCGCCCTGGATGCGCGGCTCCTCTTCGCTCAGGGTGACTTGAAACGAGTCCTGATCTTCGATGAGGATTTCAATTTCGATGCAGTCGTCGGTGGCGATGTCGAGGGCGGTGCCGGCGCCAAGGGGGCGGCGAAAGACGGGGAGCGAGTCAGCGCCGATGGCCGACTTAACCTCGATGGTGATGCTCTTGGTGCTATGACCACTTGCGTCGGAGGCCTTGAAGTCGAAGGTGTAGACACCAATGTCCTCGGCTCTCGGCGTCCAAGTGAAGATGGCGCTACCGCCAGGGCGCTGCGCCAGACCGCCGCGGTCAGAGGCGATGCTCGCATTGCTCTCGTAGGCGAAGTTGATCTCGCCACCGCCCTCGTTGGAGGCACGGATCTCGATGACGAGCTCGCTGCCCACAGCCGCCACACGGTCTTCTAGACCGTCTATCTCGGGACCAGCGCCACTGCCGCAGGCCAGGAGTAGTAGGGACGCGAGTAGTCCCAGGAGAACCGGTGCGAGCTTGGCTCTGGAGTGGGGGGGATTCACAGTGCTCCAAATAGAGCAAGCACTGTGCCAACCTGCAGCCAAGCAAACGCCTGCCGAAGCTCTTGAAATCAGTGGGATGGAGACCTCGGGCAGACCCGCATGGGCTTGGCAGCATGGTCACGGAAGTTGCCACCAGGCGCAAAAAGGGCCGCCTCACCAGAGCAGTGAGGCGGCCTCGGAGTTACGTCGGACTGGCTATTCCTCTGAGCTAGCTATCGAGTTCGCAAGCCCCGGCGTTGCAGAGCAGGTAGTCCCACGGTTCGCCGGTGTCGAGAGTTGCAGAGTTCGTATTCGCTCCGCACTCCAGGTTGCCAGTGCAATCCGGGTGGCAGAAGTTGTTGATAAACGGAACCGTGCAAGAGAAGCCGTCGCCGTGAGCTGCAGTGCACTCGGTGGTAGCGTTGCAGGCGATGGTGCAGACGCTGAGATTTGCGGACTCTTGGAACAGTGCGTACGAGCACACGCCGCTGGTGCAGTCGTCGGCACTGTCGCAAGCTGCGTCCTGCGCAAAGGCTTCGTTGCCTTCTATGGAGCTGCAGGCACCCGTACCGAGATTGCAATCACCACGGTAGATCTGGGTGCCAAAGACGGCCGCACAGTCTGCTGTTGAGGTGCAGGTTCCTGCCGTGGTGGCCGCAGCGATGGTGTATGGGTGAGCGACCGTGACTTCAGCACCGAAGTACGAGACCTCGACGAAGTAGGTGCCAGCGGGTAGGAACGTGAGTTCGACAACCTCGGGGTTCTCCCAGTAGGTGAAGCCCTGGATGTTGCCGTCTGAGTCGAGCACAGAGACATCCAGGTCTGCAGCGGCGTTGTCGGCGTAGCCCACAGTGATGGTGAGGTTGTCGCCGTCAACAACAGTGACTGCGTAGTAGTCGCGCTCAGAAGCCGGGCTATTGCAGATGGCTGCGTTGGTTGCTGGCGCACCTGCAGTAAGTGTGGTGGCTGATGCAGGGCCGTCGTTGGCTGTAGGGTCACCGTCATCGTCGGTATCGCTGGTGCAGGTCGTAGAGCCAGCGACGCATGTGTCGGCGGGACTGCAGACTGGGGCGCCAGCGGTCTCACAGTCGAAGCTGTTTTCACACTCGGTCACAGAGGCCGAAAGCGTGTAGGGAATGGACGCGGCGGTTGGTGTTCCATCGGGCTCATACCTAGAGACAGCTAGGTAGTACGTGCCGGCGGCGAGGTCCGCCTGGACAAGCACTTCGGGGTTGTCGATGAAGGAGCTGTTCACCACTAATCCATCTCCGTCAACGAGAACCAGGTCGAGGTCGGGATCGCCGGCGATGGCTGTCCACTCAAGACTAAAGACCAGGTCAGTCTCTGCAGCGAGCACGATTGTGTAGAAGTCAATTTCGGTTAGAGGATCGCTGCAGATGCTTGCGTTTACGACCGTAGGGCTTCCAGCGGTAGGAACCGCTATGGACGCAGCACCGGCGGGGCCATCGTCGCCGGATTCCGACGCGTCGTCTGGCGTGCAAGTGTCGGAGCCAGCAACACAGGTGTTGGTTGTGCCATCGCAAACTGGGGCTTCTGCGCTGTCGCATTGGAAGCTGGTCGAGCAGGCAACGCACTCGAAGGCGGAGCAGAATGGCGTATTAGGAGTACCACTGCAGTCCATGTCCTCCTCGCATTCGGGTTCGACGACCGAGAGGGTGTAGGTGCCGTCTGCAAGCTGGGGGGCGGTTTCGTCTACATAGTGGTCGACGACAACGAAGACGGTTCCTGAAGCAGGAGCGGTGAAGTCGGCAAGTTCGACGCTTTGCCCGAGCTCTTCATCCGTGAAAACCAAGCACTCGCCGGCGACCGGGTCGGCACCTGTGCAATCAGAGACGACGTAGAAGGCAAGGTCTGAGGGGGCGTCGAGTTGCACAACGTAGCCTGTGCCTGGAGTCAAATTGTCGAGGCGAATGACTTGGTCTTCACCTTCCTGTGGGTAGTGGCTGCGCTCGTCGTCGCACACGCCCACTTCGACATTTAGGTCGGCGCCGGCACCGACTACGTTGCCGCTGAAGTTGGCAGGGTACGCATTGATGACGGTTGCAGGTGAGCAGATGCCATCGGATAGGTCGGCATCTGCGTTCGCATCGACGTCGGCGTCGGGATCATCGCCGCCGCCGCCGCTGCCGTCGCTGCCGCTACATGCGGTTGCGAGGAGAAGCCATATGGGGAGGGCGATCGTGCTGAGGAATCTGTACATTCGGTGCCTTGATTAGTTTTGGGGTGAAGCGTCGCACTCTGCGACACGGTCGGAAGGTAGCAGATTCGGCCCAGGACTGGGGCAAAGACCGCAATCCTCCGCAATCCTCCTAGCCTCTCTCTGTGTGCTTGCGCACTCCCGTTGCCAGAGCCTAGGGTAGTCGAGTGGCAATCCCGGTGGCACGAGTCCTGATGCTCCTTGCGCTTTCGCTAGCGTGCGGGGAAAAGGGCAAAGGAGGCGCCTCGGCTGATCTCTCCGTGGAAGATGCAGGGGGTGTGCTTCCGGAGCCTGCAGAGCTGTCGAAGCCCGCGCAGCCTGTGCCCACGCGGAAGGCTGCCGCACAGGTACTTGCGGATTTCGCTGCCGCGCTCTTGGCAAAGCCTCCTGGCGATCTGAGTGGACTCTTGCAGATCCCGGAAGGGCTGACTGAGAAGCAGCTCTCGTTCTTCTTCAAGGAGCTCCGCAAGAGACACGTGAGTCGCGCTGGAGTTGACGAAATTCTCGGGAAAGAATTTGGACCTCTGGCTGAGCGGTTTGGAGAGGAGGCTCAGGGAGTGGCAGACCAAGCGACTCTGATGTTGGACGACGCATGGGCATTCGGCGATCGGGAGACTGCAGCAATCCTGTATTGGGACGGCGAACGCTTCCTGGTTGCGAGTGTTCACCGGCTAGCCGAGTCGCAGTGAGGTTTGCCCGCGAATGCACTGCGTATTTGCAGTAGTGTCTGGGCATGCAGTCTGCACTCCCGTCTCTTCTCACCCTTGTGCTCACGTCTTCGCTGGTTGCCTGCTCTCGAGGTGATGACGGAGCTGGAGATGGAGGATTGTCTGCGCAGCTTGACGCAAGAGTTGCGCCTGCGGATGCGGGTGCTGTTGACGCAATGGCACGCGCCACGGACACGGATGCCGGGGCGCAGCTATCTCTCGCCAGTAGCGCTCTCCAGGAGGGGGCTGAGATACCTGCTGAGTACACATGTGCCGGGCAGAATATTTCCCCACCATTCACGTGGGCTGGCGGTCCAGAAGCACAAGGCTATGCGATGGTATTCCGCGATGTGCATCCCGGGGTGGAGCTAATTCACTCGATTATCTACGACATTCCGAGTGATGTCTTTGGCCTTCCAGAAGGCGTAGAGAAGGTCGCTGAGCCTTCTGTGCCCGCAGGAGCAAAACAGACCACTGCCTATTCGCCAAGCGTTCGCGGCTACCTGGGGCCGTGTCCTGGAAGCCAACATACCTACGAGTTCAGGCTCTACGCCATCGACACCTATCCACTGCCCAGTGTCACCATTAACTCATCCCGAAGTGTCGTCGAGACCGCCATCTTGGCGAATGCAAGCGCAGTGGACATCATCGGCATCGTTCACACGCCATAGTCTTCGGTCGCTCGCAGCTAGACCTATCTGAACTTCCGTACTCCGTCCCCACGCAGGGCTAGAGGCGGTCTCGGTAGGTTTCGTAGCCAAATTCGCGGACGCAGTCTAATGAGTCGGTCTCAGGCTCGTAGAGGGCAATGCTCGGTAGGTGGACGCCGTTGAAATTGGTGGTCTTGACCATGGTGTAGTGGCTCATGTCTGGGAAGGTGAGGCGCTGACCAATGGCGAGTGGTGTGTCGAAGCTGTAGTCGCCGATGACGTCTCCGGCTAGGCAGCTCATGCCGCCGAGGCGGTAGGTGTGGGCTTTGGCGTCTGGGATGTCTGCGCCGATAATGTCGGGCCGGTAGGGCATTTCCAGGACGTCGGGCATGTGAGCCGTCGCCGAGATGTCGAGGATGACGTTGCGATCTTCGCCGCTCTTCGTGATGTCCAATACGCTGGTCACGAGGATTCCGGTTCGGATTGCGATGGCCTCTCCAGGCTCTAAGAATACTTCTATATCGTGTCGCCGGCGCCAATCCTTGACGAGACGGACCAACAGCTCAGTGTCGTAGTCGGGTTTGGTGATGTGGTGGCCGCCGCCCCAGTTCATCCAAGTGAGGCCGGGCAGGAGGTCGCCAAAGCGCTGCTCAACTGCAGCGAGCGTGCGCTGCAAGGCATCAGCGCCGAGCTCGCAGAGGGTGTGAAAGTGCAATCCGGTTATGCCATCAGGAAGCGGACTGCCGAGTTGCTCGCGAGTGATACCCAGACGCGAGCCCGGGGCGCAGGGGTCGTAAATGGATGTGGTGACTTCGGAGTGCTCTGGGTTGATCCGAAGACCACAGGCGATGGTGCGCCCAGCTTCTCGCACTGTAGGGGCGTGGCGTTCGTACTCGGCGATGGAGTTGAAGATGACGTAGTCACTATCTCGAGCCACATCACTGAAGTGTCTGGGGCTGTAGGCTGGGGAGTAGGTGTGCACTATGCCTGCGAATTCATCTCGGCCCATCCGCGCCTCATGAGGGCCGGATGCTGCGATGCCTGGCAAGACCTCTCGAATGTCTGCCGCAAGCGAAGGTGGTGCAAAGGCCTTGAGGGCCAAGAGAATGCTGGCACCAGAGAGCTCTTGCACTTCCCCCAATACAGCGAGATTCGCGCGCAGGGCCCCCTTATCGATGATGAAAGCCGGCGTCTGAATCCGTGATGGATCCAGCGCCAGCAGTCCGGGGCTTAGTAGTCCAGTACCTTCCATGGGAGACCGTGCTGGCCGAGAGCGTCGAGGAAGGGCGTTGGATCTAGCTGCTCCATATTGAAGACGCCATCGCCCTTCCATGCGCCGGTGAGCATCATCATGGCACCGACCATGGTCGGAACGCCGGTGGTGTAGCTGATGGCCTGGGAGCGAACTTCGTCGTAGCACGCTGCGTGACAGCAGACGTTGTAGATGAAGCTCTTGCGCGGCTTGCCATCCTTGGTACCTTCCACCAGGCAGCCTATGCAGGTCTTGCCTTCGTAGCGCTCGCCGAGTGAACTCGGATCTGGCAGCACTGACGCAAGGAAATTGAGGGGGACGATTTGCTGGCCCTTGTACTCAATGGGCTCAATGCTGGTCATTCCGACGCTTTCTAGAATCTTGAGATGGGCTAGGTAGGCCTCGGAGAAGGTCATGAAGAAGCGAATGCGCTTTAGACCTTTGATGTTCTTGCAAAGCGACTCCATCTCCTCGTGATACATGAGGTAGCCGCGGTACGTGCCGACCTCGGGGAAGTCGATGTCCATGCTCTCGCTGAGTGGCTCGGTCTCCTTCCACTCGCCATTTTCCCAGTAGCGTCCGCGCTGGGTGATTTCCCGAATGTTGATCTCGGGACTGAAGTTGGTCGCAAAGGGATGACCATGGCTGCCAGCGTTGCAGTCCATGATGTCGATGGTATCGATCGTGTCGAATAGGTCCTTTTGCGCGATGGCACAGAAGACATTTGTCACGCCAGGATCAAAGCCCGATCCGAGCAGCGCCATAAGCCCAGCTTCTTTGAAGCGATCTTGATAGGCCCACTGCCACTTGTATTCGAACTTGGCCTCGTTCGGCGGCTCGTAATTGGCGGTGTCGAGATAGGGGACGCCCGCTTCCAGACAGGCATCCATGAGATGCAAGTCTTGGTAGGGCAGTGCGACGTTGATAAGGAGGTCCGGCTTGTGCTTCTTTAGTAGTGCGACGGTTTCGTGCACGTTGTCAGCATCGATCTGCTCGACCGATATATCCCGCCCTTGCATCTCCTTGACCTGGGCGGCGATGGCCCGGCACTTCGAAACCGTCCGAGAAGCGAGTACGATTTCCGTGAACACTTTGGGGACCTGGGCGCACTTGTGAACGACCACCGAACCGACGCCGCCGGCGCCAACGATAAGGACTTTGCTCATTGCTTCGTCTTTACATAGGGCCCCTGCGCTTTGGCAAGGCAAAGCGGCGCACCAGCTCGCGCAAAAGCACTTCTAGATGGTCGGCAGCCGCCACTTCGCCGAGCAGTCGAAGGGCGGCAATGGCCGATTCTGCGGTAGACATCTGCTCTGGGGCCTTGCCCTCGCGCATTCGTGGCAAGACCCGGATAGGGGTGGGGAGGGAGAGAGAAGGCATACTGCGGAGTTCTGGGATCCTCTGGGCCATGCGCCTGGCCTGGGACCAGCTGGCATCAAGTAGAATTAGGCGCGTGGGTTGCGGCGCATCCACGGAGCTTGGGCGGGGGTAGAGCAGGGCAGTATTGGCCCCCGCGAGTACGGCTGTGTCGAGTGGCTCCTCGCGGAGCGCATACTCCAGCACCTTTGCCCCCTCGAGTGCCCGCGCGACCAGTCGGCCCGTATTCGAGTTGCGACGCCGCTCCATGACGTGCCGCAGGACCACGATCTCGACTCCACAGGGAATTCGGGTGATCTCAGCGCAAAGGCATACCTGAGCGGGCAGGTAGCATTCGGGGCAACGCTGGCTGGAGGGCACGTGCGCATGGTACTGAGCGCTAACGCCATGGCCAAGCTCTCAGACGAAGTTGCGAAGCGAAGAACCTTCGCGATCATTTCCCACCCGGATGCGGGCAAGACGACTCTCACCGAGAAGCTCCTGCTCTTCGGAGGGGCGATTCAGATGGCTGGCGCTGTGGCGGCCCGCGGCCAGGCAAGGCGGGCAACTTCCGACTGGATGAAGATAGAACGTGAACGCGGTATCTCCGTTACCTCGTCAGTCATGACCTTCGAGTATCGGGATAACACTTTCAATCTCCTTGATACGCCAGGCCACGCCGACTTCTCCGAAGATACCTACCGCACGCTAACCGCAGTCGACTCGGCCATCATGGTCTTGGACGCTGCGAAGGGTATCGAGAATCAGACTCGCAAGCTCTTTGAGGTTTGTCGCCTCAGGGACATGCCCATCATGAGTTTTGTGAACAAGCTCGACCGGGAAGGTCGCGACCCGTTTGAGCTCATGGACGAAGTCGAGAAGACCTTGGCTATCGATGTGACACCTGCGAGCTGGCCCATCGGAATGGGAGTCGACTTTCTGGGTTGTTACGACATCTTCAACGACTCTCTGGTGCTTATCGACAAGACGGACCGCTCCATCCTCACAGAGGGGCGCAAGTGCAAGGGGCTAAGTGATCCTCTGATCGACGAGCTCCTGCCTGCAAAGGCCGCCGCAAAACTTCGAGAGGAAGTTGAGATGGTGCGTGAGCTATGCCCGTCGTTTGACAGGCAGGCATTCCTCGATGGCACTCTGACTCCGATGTACTTTGGCTCGGCGCTTTCGAACTTCGGTGTTCGTGAACTCCTTCATGGCGTCGCCGATTTGGCCCCATCCCCCAGGCCGCAGCGTTCGGAAGATCGAGAAATCGACCCGAACGAAGACAAGGTGGCGGGCTTCGTTTTCAAGATCCAGGCGAACATGGATCCGCGTCACAGGGACCGCATTGCCTTCGTGCGCCTATGCTCAGGCCACTTCAATCGCGGCATGAAACTCAAAGTGCCTCGTTCCGGCAAGACGCTGGCTGTGAACAATGCCGTGCTCTTTCAGGCGCGAGACCGAGAAATAGCGCAAGAAGCCTATGCTGGGGACATCGTGGGTATCCCAAACCACGGAGCACTGCACATCGGCGATGCTCTCACTCAGGGCGAGGAGCTTGTGTTCAAGGGTATTCCGAGCTTTGCCCCCGAGCATTTGCGGAAGGTCCGGCCGACGGACCCTATGCGAGCGAAACACCTGAGCAAGGCATTAACCCAGCTGGCAGAAGAAGGTGCTGCTCAGGCATTCAAGCGACGCATGGGCTCGGAGTGGATCATCGGTGTCGTTGGCGTTTTGCAGTTCGAGGTGATGGGCGAGCGCATCAAGCACGAATACGACATCGAAGTTGTTTACGAGAGTGCCCCCTATGTGCAGGCGCGATGGGTGCTCTGCGAAGATGAGCGTCTACTCAAGAAATTCTGTGAAACTCATACGGCGTTCATCGCTGATGACCACAGCAGGGCACGGGTCTTCCTCGCTCGGAGCGATTGGCAGCTCGAGCATGCAGCAGACGACTTTCCCGGGGTGACGTTCACCGCCACCAAGGGCGCGGCGTGAGCTGTGCCGACGTCGAGTACCTAATTGTAGGCGCTGGAGTCTCGGGGCTCAGCTTTGCGAATGCGATTCGCGAGGAGGCAAGGCTCGCCGGCAAGGCGGAACCCTCGCTGCTAATTCTCGAAGCAGATAGCGAGCCCGGTGGCTACTGTAAGACCATCAAGCAAGACGGCTTTGTCTGGGACTACTCTGGACACTTCTTTCACTTTCGCAACCCGGAAATCGAATCTTGGCTTCGTGAGCGAATGCCCGGTCAAGACGTGCGCACTGTCGAGAAGCATACGAGCATTCGCTACGACGGCTTGGATATCGACTTTCCTTTCCAGAAGAATATCCACCAACTGGGCAAAGAAGACTTCATCGATTGCCTGCACTCGCTCTACTTCCGGGACCAGTCCAAAGAGGTCTCGTCGTTCAAGGAGATGCTCTACCAGCGATTTGGTTCCGGCATATCTGAGCGCTTCCTAATCCCATACAACGAGAAACTCTATGCCTGCGACCTCGACACGCTAGATGCGGGGGCGATGGGGCGGTTCTTCCCCCATGCGGATGTCGAAGACATCATAGGCAACATGAGGCGCTCCGACAACGCCAGCTACAATGCTAGCTTCAGCTACCCCGAGGGCGGCGCTATCGAGTTCATCAAGGCGCTTCTGTTCGACTTGCCCGAGTCTCTCATTGCCTACGAGGAAGCGTTGATGAGTATCGATGTCGAGGCCAAAGTGGCAACGACAACTCAACGCGAGGTGCGCTACCAGCACCTAGTGAGCTCCGCGCCGTTCGACAAGCTCTGCTCGATGGCAAGAGCCGCTCACGACGCCTCCGTTTTCAGCGCAAACAAGGTCCTCGTCTTCAATCTTGGGTTTGATCGGAAGGGTGCCGACGGGGTGCACTGGGTCTACTTCCCCGATAGGGCGTTGCCGTTCTATCGAATCGGTTTTTACGACAACATTATGGGCACAGATCGCATGTCTCTCTACGTTGAGATTGGTGCGAGGAGCGGGCAAGAATTCGACGTTGAGGTGGAACTTGCCGGTGTCATGGAAGGTCTTCGGCGAGAGGGCTACGCGGAAGACCACCAACTCGTGAGTTGGCATAGCGTCGCCATGGACCCGGCCTACGTGCACATCACAACGGCCTCAATGGCCGAACATGCTCGCATCTCTAGCGACTTCGATTCCAACGGGCTGCACGCCGTGGGCCGATATGGAGGTTGGACCTACTGCTCAATAGAAGACAACATCATCGAGACCCGCGCTCTAGCTAAGCGGCTGAGCCAAGGCACGCCTGAGTGAGCTGGGTCAAGCGTAGCCACCGCACCAAGGTGATCGGGCTGAGGGGGCATAGTGGCTGCGAGGGCCTGTTACTCGGGTGCCGAGCCAAAGGGTCGCGTGGCTGCGGTCGCTGAGCTCTTCGTAGAGTAGGTCCAACATGAGGCCGTGAGCCTTCTTGGGGAAGAGCTGCACACCCAATCCGACGGAGAGCTCGTCGAAGGGGCCGTTCTCCGCCCCACCAGTGTGCTCTTAGTCGAGCAGCTTCTTGCTCCGCAGCCAGATGTCGCCTTTGTATTGTTGGTGCTCGACCGAGAATGCCATCTCTAGAGGGAAGTGCACGGCAAGGGGGAGGGCCGACGCCGCCGTAGAGCCCGAGGGTGATGCCCTTGGACTGAATCGACGGGCCAAACATGGCATTGGCGCCCCAGTCAAAATCCGCGTTCCTACCAGCTTCGGTCTGCAGGACTAGAGAGGGAATCACATCGTGTACGGTCTCGGAGAGTGGGGTGTAGGCGCGCAGTCCGAATATCGAGCGCCTTAGAAGGTCGGACTCGTGGCGCGCCATGGCAATGATCCGGTGGTTCGTCGTTGGGTACTTGTTCGTTTCTGGTGCGGCGTCCGGGGTAGAGGTGACGCGAACAGGGGAAGCGGGCTTGGGACTGAGGCGCGCAGCTGCCCGCAACCGGCTTCTCTAGGTGGACCATGCGCTGTTCCTTGCTCGAGACTCTTCGCGGCGGATCGCCTTCGCTCGCTCCCCCTCTCCGCTGCCACCGGGGATCCTCAGATTTACAATGTACTTGCGAACATAGCGCCGCAACTCTTGCCGCCTAGGACCCGGGCTATCCGTGTCAATACTGCGTCGCAGATCCTCGCACGAGACAGCCCTCTTGGGCTCGTTCACCTGGCTTGCCACACAGCGGGCAAGGTGTCCCCGGGCCGCTTTGAGGTCCCCGCGCTTTGCGGCGAGGGTCGCATTCAAGTCGTAGGCCCCCGCGAACGGGAAGTCTGTAGCCGCGGTACTGCTACCGCCCCTTGGGGCGCTTTCTGCGGGGATACCCACGCGTGGAACTGTACCGTCGGCGTGTACGCCTGGAGTATCGCTCAAGTCCACTGTGGCGAATAGGACAAGGAGGGCGCCGGCACTGCGAAGAACTCTTATGTCCATACGGTAGCGATTTCGAAACCCCAGCTGCAAGCAGGTTTGGGGCTCGAGGTTGCCGGGTTGGCGGCGATGCTGGCCGTTTCCCAGGGAAACTCTGAGTTTGGATCGTCCTCCTACGCTGGCGACGGGCAAGCGTCCAGGAAATCACGAATGATCTTCGCGTGGTCGTGCTGATGCACAAAGTCGGTGGTTTTGCGGAAAGCCTCGGTGTTAATGGTCACCGGGAACTTTAGGTGGGCGATCGCTCCCTGAGGAAGATGCGGAAAGCCAAGGCGCCCCATGGCAAGGCGAAAGAGGATCTCGGGGACGTGCACTTGTTTGCGATTTGCTTCGCGTATGACCACGCTTAGTGGAACGGGGGAGGGGCCCGCGACGTTGAAGACGCCTCTGAGGCTCTTCTCCAGTGCGAGCACAATGGCATCCGCCATGTCTTCGTCGTGCATGAATTGGAAGAGTGGGTCGAAGCCGAGAACTGAGGGGGGCCGCTTTCCTTTTAGGAAACTCGCCAGGGTGCCGTTGCAGGTAGGGCCAAGCGTGTAGCAGAAGCGCAAGATGCAGGTTGAGAGTTCTTCGTAGCGCCAGAGGGCCGAGCCTGCGTAGAGGTCGGATGCCACGAGATCGCTAAGCTCCGGGAATACATTGACGGATTGCGGTGGGTCGTTCTCACTATGGTAGAGGGGACTCGCCGCGCTTGCGCCGTAGAACGTGTGCCTTCCGACAAAGAGCACCTGCTTGACGCCGTAGGCGTGAGAGTGGTCAAAAACAGCGCGAGTGCCTTGCAAATTGATTTGGTAGCGGTCTTCGGACCGCTGTGCCAGGTGTGTCACGGTGGCCATGTGAATCACCGCGTCGGGGCGGACACTCCGAAAGACCTCCTCTGCGGAGCGTTTGCGCACGTCCGCGCAATGCATAGTCACGCCCTCCGGGGCTTCGGGCCACGGTCTGCGATCGATGCCGATAACGTGGTGGCCAGCAGCGAGCAGCTTGTGCGCGACGAGCCGCCCCTGAGACCCTGCGATTCCAGTGAGTAGAACGTTCATGATTGCGACGCCTTTCCGCGCCCTGTGCGGATGCGTACTCCGCGTTCGATGAGTTCGGCGATGCGGTCACGTACCTTGTCGACACAGTCCTGTATCACTCTGTCTTCCTCGTTCCCTGTTCCTTCAAAGACTATTGGCTCACTGTAGTAGATTTCGAGTGCCACTGGGCGAGGCAGTGGTGGCCCATACGGAGTGATTGGCAGGTAGGGGAGTCCCAAGAATTTTCCCGTCTTCTCCAGGTTCGCGATTGTCGGAATTGCCTCTCCGCCGCCAATGAAGGCGAAGGGCACTATTGGCGTCTTGGTCTGCAGTGCGAGACGGACAAAACCTGTTCCAAATCGCACCAAGCTGTTTCGGTCTCCGTAGAGCTTTGCAGTGCCCCGATGACCTTCCGGAAAGACCATGAGGAGACGATCATCGTTGAGTAGGCGCACAGCGTGTTCGGGAAGCCCGGTAAGTTGGCCAAGACGCGAGAGGAGCATCGCTCCAAAGGGCACACGCTCGATGAACCTATCGGCCATCGCATTAACTAGCCTAGGCGGCTCGGCTTCGAGCATCATTGACGACGTTACGATGAGTGCGTCGAGAGCCAAGCCACCGCTGTGATTGCCCACCAGCATGCCCCTACCACGCGGAGGCACGTGTTTTATGCCGTGGACGCTGACGTCGAAATAGCGACGGTAGATCCAGGCCATGATTGTTCCCGCCCTGGCCATGTCCTTCTTTGAGGCTCCGTAGGCATCTACTCCGTAGCGATTAAAATCGATCTCGAGCTTTTCGATCCGATCCATGATTTCGTCGTCAACGAGCCAAGCCATGTGGGCTCAAGGCTAGCAGATGGATGGCGGCTAGCGCACTTTGAGAAGTTGGGGGGCGTGCTAGCGCAGGCGCACGACGATGGCGGGCGGGTTTCCGACCCACTGTGCCGATGCCCTCACAGCACTACTGCTGTCCTGGACAACTATAGACGTCACCTTCTTGGCTCCCATGTTTGTGAGTGTGGTCCGCAGTGATTCGTCGCGGAGCATCTCGGGAAGGTCGTACCAAGTGTCGTCTAGGATGAGTAGACTGAGTTCCTCGCCGAGTTGCTTCGCTTTTGCGACCGGCAGGTCACCATCGATATCTGCAGTCTGCACAGTGCTAAACTCTGGCCCGCCCATCGTGAGGTATAGAGAGTATCCACCGTAGGCCAGACCAAGCACCGCGACCGCAGCTAGTGCGACCTCGACTGCAGGCTTGCGCGAGGAGGGCTCGCTCGTTCGCTTCGGTGATGGAACATTGGCTTCCATCTCAGCCGTGGTCTTACGGGCCCTGGCCCGCGCCTTCAGGGCCTTGGGGATTGGGCAGTGGGATGCCTGCACGATCAGTTCGGTTGCGCTGTACTCGCTGAGCGCCTGAGGGAGAGCAACTTCGAGACCGAGTTCACTCTCCCAGGTCTTCAGGACGCTGAAGGGAGCAAGGGCGTCGCCGGCAACGAAGTCGGGCTGATCGGCGAGTAGGTTCCAGACCACCTGCAGGTGCAGGGTGCCATCGGCCACCAAATCGCTGTACTGGCCGGAGAGTACAGATTTCAGTGCATCTGTCCCGACCACGTCCTTCAGCTCTGAGTGCGAAAAGACTAGAGTGATCGAGTCAAGCACGCCCTCGCGATTCGACGTTTCCTCCGCGACCATAGCTGATATGGTACGGGCGCTGGCCGCGTGCGGTCAAATATGTATCCTGTGAAGTAGCATTGTGCACCCCCTAGCTAACCCCTTAACGGATCGTCGAATTGTGCTCTGCGTGGCGGGCGGCATTGCGGCCTACAAGAGCGTGGATCTGCTGCGGCGTCTGACCCGAGCGGGCGCATCCGTGCAGGTGGCTATGACGAAGAGCGCCCAAGAATTCGTCGGTGCTCTAACCTTCCAAGCCTTGAGCGGGCAAGCGGTCTTCACGGACCTATTCGACACTCAGCAAGATGCCGAGATCGGCCATGTTCGAATTGCTGATGGTGCCGACCTCATGATTGTGGCGCCGGCGACGGCGAATGTGCTGGCTCGGATCACAGCTGGCATGGCCAACGACCCGGTCACTGCCGCCGTCTTGGCGGGGCGAGCACCGATTCTCCTGGCTCCGGCTATGAATGTGAATATGTGGGAGAACGCGGCAACGCAGGTTAATGTCGCTACTCTTGTCGAGCGTGGAATGCGCTTTGTGGGGCCCGAACCAGGCGTCTTGGCGTGCAAGTGGACTGGAACAGGGCGCTTGAGCGAGCCTGCCGACATAGCCGAAGCGGCTGCACGGGTCCTCTGCCCGCAAGACATGGCAGGGCTGAAGGTCGTCGTCTCGGCGGGGGGCACTCAAGAGGCGTTGGACCCCGTACGTTTTCTCGGCAACCGCTCTACTGGCAAGATGGGCAGAGCCCTTGCCAGGGCTGCTGTTCGTCGCGGCGCAAGCGTCACCCTTGTCACTGGGCCGACCTCATTGACGGAGGATACTGGGGCTACAAGGATCGCAATTCACAGCGCCGCCCAGATGTGCGAAGCCGTATGCACAGCCAGCGCGGGGGCGGATCTTGTAATAATGGCCGCTGCTGTCGCCGACTACAAGCCCACCGATGTCGCCAATGGCAAACTCAAGAAGGAAGCCTGGGGCCCCTCACCCAGTATCGCACTCTCTCGCACCGAGGACATTCTGGCGAAGCTTGGATCTGAACGGCTTGAGGCCTCTCCATATCTCATCGGATTCGCCGCAGATACAGAGAACGTTGAGGCGGCTGCGCGGGGGAAACTCGCAAGCAAAGGGTGCGACATGATCGTGGCCAACGATGTCAGCCTGCCAGACCGAGGCTTCGGCTCCGAGGAAAATGCGGTCGAGATCGTAACGTCCGCAGGGCACCAATCCTCTCTCTCGCTAGCTAGCAAGGATGCTATTGCACATGGGGTTTTAGATCAGGCGCTTCGCGAGATGGGGGGGCAGAAGCTGTGAGTGATGGTGTTAGCCCAGAAGAGTTCCAGGCTCTGGTAAGCGAGTTTCGCGCGTCGCTGCAGGAGTTGGGGCGTTCCGGTGTTTGCTCCGTGTCAGGTCTTTCGGGAGGAACGGTCGAGATCGCCGAGGCACTCGCCTCACCGCCGGCATCCCCACCGCCGGCATCCTCACCGCCGGCATCCTCGTCGCCGCCTTCTTCGGCGCAAGCAATAGGAGGCACACTCGCCGCGTTGCGAGAAGATATGGGGGATTGCCAACGCTGCTCGTTGGGCCAGTCTCGCAAGAGTCTCGTCTTTGGCGTCGGCAGCGAGAAGGCTCGACTAATGTTTGTAGGCGAGGCACCAGGAGCTGAGGAAGACCGGCTTGGCGAGCCCTTTGTCGGCCCCTCGGGACAGCTCCTCGACAAGATGATTGGGGCAATGGGTTGGTCGCGAAAGTCCGTGTACATTGCCAATGTTCTCAAGTGCCGGCCGCCGAACGATCGCGATCCAAAGTCCGAGGAAGTTGCCTCCTGTGAAGGGTTTCTCGCCAAACAAATTCAGCGCATCCAGCCGGCGGTCATTGTCACCCTCGGCAAACCCGCAGCGCACCTACTGTTAGAGAACAAGGCGAGCATCGGGGCGCTGCGTGGGGTCTGGCTGAGCTACGAGGGAGTTCCCGTAATGCCCACCTACCACCCCGCATACTTGCTTCGAGACGCATCAAAGAAGCGCGAAGCGTGGGCCGATTTGCAGCAGGTGATGGCTCGCTGCGAAGAGCTAGGTATCGAGGCTCACTAGGTCGCCTTTGCAAGGGTTGACGCGACTTGGCTGCCCTAGGGGGGCTCTGCTTGGACTGGCTCTACTCGTCGGCGTCGGCGCATGTGGATCGCAGACGCCGGAGCGGGATACTGCAACGCTCAGATATCTCGTTGGCAGTCAGCCCAAGAACACGGAGGCTCGGCTCGCACTTGCTAGGCGAGCAGGGGAGGAGTCGCGGCCCGGAGAGGCGCTCCGGGAGCTTCTCTGGGTTCACGAACGGCAGCCTCTATCGGGGGCAGGAGGGCGCCTTCTCGGGGAGCTCTTGGCGGCGCGTGGCGAGCAGCGCTTGGCCATAGGTGATCACGGTGCCCTCGCAGACTTTCGACTAGCCCACGAGCACGGAGTGAACGCTGATGCTAAGAAAATGTCCGAGGCAAGGTGGCTGTGCGCAGTCGCAGCCCTGCGGCATAGCAGCACCTTTCGCCAGAAGAGCGCCGCGTCCTGTATGGCCGGGCAAAGAGATTTGGATGTGCGCCGCCGATTTGATGCCATCACTGCGCTAGAGCTTGGTGAGGTTGAAGTTCTCTGGGACTGGTTCGCCGGGGCGGGCGCGAAGAAGAGGGCTCTCGCAGCCGCGCAGCAATACGTAGATCTCGGCGGGAGGGACACTATTCGCCTTTCCCAGTGGAGAAGACTACATCACTGGTGGTACGGAACGAGCCGACCGCTCTTGCCCGTAGATGCCGGAGCGGCCGCCGGAAAGGGGCGAGATGTTCTCGTGCGATTTGCCAAGAGCCTGGGGCTCCTGGTCGGCACTCGCTTGGCCGCGCCGGAAACCATCACCGCAGATTGGGGGGTGCCCGAATGGCAGCCTCTGATTGCGGAAGTTGTGCAGGCGTATCGGCACGATCCTGCACTAGCTGACCGGCGGGCCAAGCGATTTGCCGACAGTAGTGCCTACGGAGTGCGTGAGGCCGCGATTCTCTGCGAACTATTCTATCGACTCGGTGATGCGAAGCGCGTGCGTGAGTGGAGTCAGCGGGTCGTTGACATCGCCCCCAGTCTACCTGCGGCGCAGGAAGCTGCTGGGCTCGGCCACGCTCTGGAGGGTAACGCGGAGCGCGCGGGACTTTTCTTCACCGCTGCTGCTGCTGCCTCCGGGGATGGCGGTGAGACCTGGGCACGTGCGCTGCGTGTGTATCGGCATGCCGGCATGTCCTTGCCTGCGCTTGACGCAGGTCGCAAGGCTCTCGGGCTAACGTCGCGAGGATGGGACATGGTGCTGCTTGTAGAAGTGAGCATGGTGCAGCGGGAGATGGGGCGACGGGCTGAGTCCGAGCAGACCTTGGACGAACTCTGGTTGCGCTTTGACGGAGCGCAGCGGGGCCCAGCACAGGAGCTGGTCAACAACGCGCTTAACGAGAAGAGCCCCGGGCAGCTAGCAACTGCGCTCGGGCCCATTCGGCATTCCCTGGGATTCTAGAAGTCGACGGGGACGAAAGCCCCGCTTACTGCCAGATTACCTTCTTCTGCGACTCGTACCACGCATCGAGAGTTGGGTCGAAGACCTCTTCAATCTTCGCGCGCTTGATTTTCTGGGTTGGTGTGAGCAGGTTGTCCTCGATGGTCCATGGCTTGCCTGAGATAACGAAGAATTGTAGTTGCTCGAAACCCTCGACCCTTGCATTGACGTCGGAGAGAAGAGCGGTGAACTCCTTCTCGACTTGGTCACGGAAACCCTGGTCGTCGATCTTCTTGTAGAGTTCTTCTGAGAGCATCACGCTGCTGTAGGCCCTTGGGTAGCCTGACCCGGATACGCAGCTCAAATCAATCTTGGGATGCGTGTTGATGATGTTCTCGATTGGGGCAGGAGCTATGTACTTGCCCTTCGAAGTCTTGAATAGTTCCTTTGTGCGGCCCGTAATCTTCAGGCGGCCCATGGAGTCGATTTCGCCCCGGTCACCAGTGCGAAGGTATCCGTCCTCGGTGAAGCTCTCAGCCGACTCTTCTGGCATCTTGTAGTAGCCGAGCATATTGCCCGCGCTGTTCACGAGGATCTCGCCGTCTTTGCCGATCTTGCATTTGACCCCAGGGTAGGTCTCGCCCACGTAGCCGACGCGAACCCGTCCCGGAATCGAGATGTGCGAGCAGCAGAAATTCTCTGACATGCCGTAGCCCTCCAGAATCTCCAACCCTAGGGCTCGGTACCATTCGAGCAGCTCACCTGCGATTGGGGCCGAGCCGCTGCCCGCGACCCTGGCGTATTGAAGGCCGATCGCTGTGATAAGCTTCTTCTTCACGATTCCACCTAGAATGGGAATCTTGAGCATCGTGTTGAGCTTCTTCTGCGGCATCTTCTTGAGAATGCCTGCCTGGAACTTTTGCCAGAGCCTTGGCACTGACATGAAGAGGGTGGGGCGAGCTCGCTGGAGGTCGGCTACGAAGGTCTCGAGGGACTCGGCAAAGTAGATCTCAAAACCCGCGACTAGCCCGCAGGTGTCTACGAGCCAGCGCTCGAGAGCGTGTGCCAGCGGCAGGTAAGAAAGCAGACGGTCATCCTTGCCCAGGCTGAGGGCCTCGACGATGAGGTGAGACGCCGCGGAGATGGACTGGAAACTGTGCATGACGCCCTTGGGGGGACCTGTGCTGCCCGAGGTGTACATGATGAGTGCCAGATCGCCGGCGGGACGGGTCGGGTTGCCCTCGATGGGCTCGTACTCGGCAACCAGGTCGTTCCAAGTCGTGTAGTCGTTTTTTGGGGAGAGAGGGTAGGAGACCAGGGGCATGTCCTCAGGGACCCCCTCCTTCATCTCATTCCAAGTATCGAGCTTGCCGACGAAGAGCATCTTGGCTTCGCTGTGCTCAAGGATGAAGCTCACTGTCTCGGCATTGAGTGTGGGGTACAGAGCGACCGAGACGTGCCCAGACATCCAAATCGCCAAGTCCGTCATGAGAAACTGCGCACAGTTCTTGGAGATGATGGCGATGTGGCTCTTAGGTGGGAAGTTCTGGGCTTTGAGGTAGGAGGCTATGCGCCGGGTCTCGTCCATGAAGCGCGCCCACGAATACGTATCCAGGCGCCCACCTCCGACGGGTTGGGTCAGGTACAGCTCGTCTGAGCGGTGCTTCTCCTTGTCGTAGGCTTGTTGGAGAAGGAGTTTTTCGTCGGCGATTTGTGTGCTCATAGGCTGTTGGATCCGGGCTAAAGATACCCCTGTAGGAACCTGGTGCCAATATGGTAGACCACGCTCGCCTTGTCGAGTCCCCCTACACGCCCGCTGGCCGCGTTGGCTCTACAGCTCTGCTATTGCTTGGGTCTGACGATTCTAGTTGCCAGTTTTGCGGCCTGCTCGTGGCGCGACGATCTGGACGGCGAGCGCCGGCCCCCGGAAGGGGCGGATCTCGAGGCGTGGGGAGCAGCCCCAGAGTCTACTGCCCCAGATTCTGCCCATGTAGCGGTCGACCTCTTCGCATCCAGGCCTCTCATTGCCGGGCATAGGCGAGGCGCGCTCGTCATCGAGGCGGGCAGTGCAGACTTTGTGAAGTACATTGACGGTGGCGTTCGCACCGACTGGTACCGCGGTCTCGCCATTCCCCAAGCTGAGGGGGGGAGCACAGTAGTTGCTGCTTCCGCTGTGCGTGGCCTGGCAGCGGAACTCTATTTCCCAATCGATAATGATCCCTCTGGCATTGAGCGAACGGGTGGCTCTCTCTCGATACGTTTCCGAGCCAAGTCCGCGGTCAAGAACCAGCTGGTCAGTGTCTTCCTCAACGAGCACAAGATCACCGACCTGCGTATGCCAACGGCCGACTGGCAGAATTACTCGCTTGCGGCCAGCGCCAGCGCTTGGGTCGTTGGTGAGAATAAGCTGCGTTTCTACTTCCGCTCAGCCGGCGAAATCGAAGGACGGTCCAGTGCTGCGGCCTTCTCTCGCTTTGTCATCGGTGCGAGCCTTAGCGATGAGCGAGCCTTCGAGGTTGGTCAAGGGCCGCCGGGGGCTGGACCCAGTCGGGGCTTGGAGGTCGCAGCCGCATCCCGCTTGAGCTACTACTTCCAGCTTCCAGAGAGTGCGAGCCGCCTCAGGATGAAAGTGGCCACCGAGGGGGAGGTGAGTGTTCGAGTTCGCGAGAGCACCGCGGACGTGAGTCGCGAGCTTTGGCATGGTGGCCAAGGGCAGGTGGATCTGGATTTGGGGAGCTTGCGAGGCGAGATTGTTCGCTTGGACCTCATCTCGAAAGGGGCGGCTGTGTGGCTGGCCCCTCGGATCGTTATCGATCGTCTTACAGGAGATGAGGTGGCGCCCGAGCTTCCCAAGGCTGACCGCATCGTCTTCTGGTCAGTGTCGTCTCTTCGCAGTGACCGTCTGCGAAGCACTCCGGGGCGAGGCTTTGAGCGCTTTTTGGATGAGGCCTTCGTAGTGCCGCGCATGCAGGCTGTTGTGCCTTCCGCGGGGGGCGCAAATGCCAGCGCCATGCTCGGACGCTTTCGCACTCGCGGGCGCATCGAGGACGAGCAGAAGACTCTCGCTGAGAGGCTGCAGCAGAACGGCTTTGCCACCGCTCTCATTTCCGGGAATGGTTTTGTGAGCAAGGCCGCGGGCTTCTCCCAAGGCTTTGCTCACTACGACAATCCTATGCGAAGACAGCATCACTTTGGTGCAACGACCCTGTGGCGGCAGGCAAAGAAGTTCCTCTTGGCACACAAGAAAGAACGCACATTCGTTCATATCGCGACGGTTGAGGGGCACATCCCGTACAGGCCCAGCTCCGAGGCGATCGAGCGCCACTGGCAGCTGCCCGCTCCCTTTGCCCCCGCCAAGACCTTGGACCTTGCGGCCCAATTGGAGGCCGGTAGGAGGCCTGCCACCGAGACCGAAAAGGGCTATGTCAGAGCTCTATACGATGCCTCCATCCGAGAGTCGAGCCAAGCGTTTGCTCTCATGCTCGAAGAGCTCGAAGCACTTCACTTGCCTGGAAATACCGTAGTGGTCCTGGTCGGTGAGCATGGGGAGGAGTTGTGGGAGAGAGGGAAGTTTGGTCATGGCAACTCGCTCTTCCAGGAGTCGCTCGCGACACCCCTTGCGATACGAGGGGTGGGGCTAGGCGCACTGCCGGCCCCACGTGAGGCAAGTACGCTAGATGTCGCTCCGACGGTCTTACATCTCGCAGGCATCGAACGAGATGCTGCCCTGCAGGGCCAAAGTGTCATGCGGATCCAGCCAACACAGGCTGCTCGGCCGCTCTTCTCGGGGCTTCCCAGTGGTGCCCGATCCCTGCGGATTGGCCGATATAAACTGGTCCTCTCTGCCCGCGGTGAACTCGCCCTCTTTGACCTGCGTCGGGATGCTGGCGAGCAATCGAACCTGGCCGTCGACCGGCCGATTGCCGTGCGAGCTCTAAGAGTTACTCTGTCGGCCTTCGTCGCATTTGAAACTACGTGGTCGACAGCGCGTTGGGGCCAGCCAACTGCGCCGCTGGAGGCCTTCGCCAGGGACCTGGGCTTCTAGGAGAGTTGTGCCAAACGAGTTGGCACAACTCTCCTACGCTCCCAGCTTCGCTGTGCGCGGGTATTTCGCGGCTGCGCCGCTGTGGCCTGGCGTTTTACACCAGGAACTAGGCTCGGGTAGAGTCTAGAGGCGACTGCTGATACAGCTATCCGCGAGATCAGGCCAGCGCTTCGCGAAGTCTTCAAAGAACTCGACGGCGTCGCGGAAATGGCCAAGGCCGAAGTGTGTACGACCTAGGTAGTAGGCGACCGATGGGCGCATGCCTCGGTACTGCTCGTTCTCCGACAGTGGCGCCAAGAGTTTGCGGGCTTGATCTAAGTCGAGGGTCTTGTAGGCCAGATATGCCATCAAGAGGCTGACGTCGCGACCATCAGGGGAGTCTGCTCTGCTTGGCAATCTGCGCAGCGCTGCCCACCCAGCTGCCCACCGCCCCTTTGCGAAGAGGTTGTAGCCCTCTTGCAGCAGCTCGGCCGCGGGCTCACTGCTGCGGTGGAATAGCCCTGGGGCGGCCTTTGGCAGGGGGGCGCCTCCTTCAGTGATTGCTAACTCCGGATCGAGGTAGTCGGTGGGCTGAGCGAGAGCATGAACTCGGCGAAGATGGGTGCTATCGGCGCCAAGAGCCTCTGCTTTGTCGATCCAGTTCTCCGCTCGCCGCAGCCTCCCATAGGTTAGAAGTGAGCGGGCGATGCGCAACTCCGCCGAGCCCAGGGGGCCGCTAGAGACCCCTTCGAGGACCGGCTCCAAATAGCCATAGGGCCAGCTGTCACCTCGGACCAGACGGGCAAACTGCCCAGTGTTCGCCGATGCTAGAAGGTCGTGGGGGGCAGCGTATTCTAGCTTGGCATTGTCGTCGGTATTTATGGATGCACCAGCGGTGAATGACGCGACTTCTTCTGGGCCAAGGAGGATACTTGCGACCAGATCCTCCGCTACTTGGATCTCTCCTCGTGCAAGCTCAGCCATGAGGATGTCTGAGCCAGCCATTTGCTCTCGCAGTTTCTGCAGATTCATCGCGAGAGGTCGGTCGCTGCCAAGGAGAATGGTATCGGTAGTTTCATCGCCAGGGGTGAAGGCGTAGACGTAGCGGAACGACTCGGAGAATGTCCGATAGATCATCTTAACGTTCCGCGGACCGAGCTCGTAGAGCTGTGCCCACTGGCAGAACACGCCGTCGGGCTCTAGGTGCTGCTTTGCGAGCTGATAGAACTCGCGAGTGAAGAGTGTGGCTACCCCCGCAATCCACGGATTGGATGGTTCGGAGACGATGACATCGTAGGTCTTGCCTCCGGCGAGAAGGACGTTGCGCCCGTCTCCGAGCAGCCTGCGGACCTTTGGGTTCTTGTCGGGCTCGTTGTTAAACGAACCGAAGAATTTGTCGGCGGCATCGTAGACGGCTGGCTCTAGTTCGACGACGTCGACCACAGAGACCATCGGGGCAATCGCAATCGAACCAACCGTGACGCCAGAACCATAGCCAACCAGGAATACCTCTTGCTCCTCGCCTCCGTGAAAGAGCACGGGCATGAGGCCGACTAGGATTTGAGTTGGCATATCGTGGCGGTTTGATGCCTCGACCTTGCCGTTGTTGCGCAGTACCCAGCCTCCTGCGAGTTTTTCTACCGAAACCGTCGTCGAGATGCCGTCTCGGTAATAGACGAGGTCGCGCTGAAAGAGGCCACCGTCGCGGATGTAGCGAGAGGCTTGGTGAGTGCGGAAGAGTCCGGAAGTGAAATCGCTTCGATTCCAGCCTGGCGAGAGAAGTGTGCACACCGCTAGGACCCCCGCTATCGCAGGTAGGGTGGGCTTGCGGGCGTCGAGGAGCGCGGCCCAGGTTCCCATGGCGAGCATGGCAAGAGCTGCGAGCCTAGCGCCAAGCTCCAGGCCTGGGCCCGGCAAGATCAAGAATCCGCCCGCGATGCTGCCGATAATCGCACCCAGGGTATTTGATGCGTACGCCCGGCCTACGTCGGTGCCAACCTCGTCTACCCCGCCCACATAGGCTCGGATGGCGACCGGCATGACCGCGCCCATCGCGAGGGCGGTGGGTACGATGATGAGGGCACTGAGAAATACGTGGGCACTTAGGACAGTGTCGACGCTCAGAGTCGTTCCTTCGACTAGCGCTAAGAACATCCCCGGTAACTCATCGGCCAGCAATTGGAAGAGCAGGATGCCCGCGCCGGCGAAGAGGAATAGACCGGCAAGCACTAGCAGGGGACGCTGAGTTCTGCCCCACAGCTTCGCGGCGATTGCGGATCCGGCAGAGATTCCGACGAGGAAGGTGCAGAGCACGATGGTGAAGGAATAGACCGAAGAGCCGTTTACGATGGCGAGGGTGCGACTCCACAAGACCTCTAGGCACATGGCAATGCCGCCGCTCATCGCGTAGAGCCAAAGCACGGCCTTGCGCCTCGGCCTGGGTTGCGCCGGAGGCTCCTCACTGATGCCTTCATCGGCCATGCAAGGCGAAGGAGCCCCGGGAGCAAGCCACGAAACCGCCATGGCCAGGAGACCGACGGTGATCGCCGCGCCGGCTGCCACGCCGTTGCTCAGAGAAACCCCGAAGAGGGGGATGAACCAGAAGCCAGCTGCTGCCGCGCCGACTAGTGCCCCCAGCGTATTGCTGGCGTAGAGCATGCCCAGTCGCCGGCCAAGAGCATCGAGGTCATCGCGCCTTGCGGTAATGCGTCGGGTCAGCAAGGGCAGGGTGGCGCCCATCGCGGTTGTGGGGATGATGAGTACGGTGGCCGTGAGTAGGAAGCGTGCGCAAGCCAAGAGCCACGGCGTGCCTCCGAGCTGTTGCCAGAGCCAGGCGTTGGCACCTGCGTATTGGTCGATGAGCGGAAGGATAATCAGGGCGGCTATGCCGACCAGGACCTCGGCAACGCCGTAGTAGAAGAAGGGATTATTGATGGGGGCTGGCGCCTTTGAGCGCACGAGTTTGTCTGCCCAGCGACCTCCAAGCCATGAGCCGATCGCCAGGCCCGCCATGAAAGTGGCGAGCACAGTGGCGATGGCCAAGGACGAGGCCCCAAAGACCCCGATCAGACGTCGCACCCAAACCACCTGCAAAATCAGGCTGGTAGCTCCGGAGAGCGTGAAGAAGATCACCAGGAGGGCTGGCATTTTGTGGCACTGTAGGCCAGGTGTGGTGAGGCTCGCAATGGATGTGGGAAAACCCTGCGCAAATGGGCAACTCTCCAGGCCGCTCTTGGGTCTCAATGCCAGGGAACCCTCCTATGTCACTCCGAACCTCTGAAGCACTCTCGTCTCTTAAGGCTCTTGCCATCGTTGGCCCCAAACCGAGGTCTCGTACTGCGTCTATCGAAACCGACGATACCGAGCTAGTCGAGGCGTGTCGCCGGGGGGAGAGCAAGGCGATGGAGCTGCTCTACCACAGGTACAAACGACGGGTCTTTGGCTTGGTCACACGCATCGTTGGCTCCCCGGATTCCGAAGAGGTGGTGCAAGAGGTATTTGTTAGGATCTTTCGTGGCCTGGCGAAGTTTCGAGGAGACAGCCAACTCTCAACATGGATCTACCGTCTTGCGGTGAATTGCTCGCTAAGTCACGTGAGTAAGCGCAAGCGACGTCCCGAGTGCGAAGAACTCTCAGAGCACGAAGCGGCGGAATCCCCTCCGAGTCGCGACCCGGCTCTTTCAAAACGACTCGAGGCCGCTCTCATGAGTCTGCCTGCTGGGTACAGGGCTGTATTGGTGCTGCACGACATCGAAGGTCAGAGCCACGAGCAATGCGCGAAGATTCTCGGGTGCCGCATTGGTACTTCGAAATCCCAGTTGCACAAGGCGCGCATGCGCATGCGCGAGATCCTCGGCCCCTCGCTCGGGAAGACGGAGTAACTGCATTGCGTTGCAAGGAAGCCAAGGCAAAGTCGAGTGCTTATCTCGACGGTGATTTGAACGATGAGGAGACCGCCGCCGTTCGTGGGCATTTGCGCCAGTGTGCTGGCTGCGAAGGTCTCTTCGAACAGGAGTCTGCGCTGCTCGCCCTTGTCGCAAACCTCGAGCCGCTAGATCCCCCACACAACGTGTGGGAGGGTATTTCTAAGACAATTGCTGAAGCGGAGATTGCTGATAGCGAGCGGTCAGCCGGATGGCGGTGGCTTGCATCCCAGTACCGAGCCCTCGGAGTCGCCGGAGCCTGCCTTTGCACTGCCGCTGTACTCACGTTCTATTTGGGAACGGGCGAGCTAGGAGCGGATGAGTCGCTGAACGTGCCCACGGCGGGTGTGGCGCGACAGGGCGCGGAGGCAGTGCCACTAGCTCCCGAGTCTGTGGCACAGGTGCGCTATAAGGCGCTGTCAGAGGCGGATATGGCCTATCACCAGACCATCGAGGAGCTTCGCGACATGCTTGCCGAGGATCGCTCGTCGTGGAGTGATCCCGTGACTGCTGCGGTCGATGCGAAGCTCGTGGGGTTTCGACGTGCCGCCATCGAGCAGCGTCTGGCAATCGGGGATAGTTCATCGCTCATCGCTTCGCGGGACCCAATCTATGCGACGTACCGCGCTGAGATTTCCTTCTTGCAGTCCGCTCTTGCTGGCGAGTTGCTGGTGGCCGAGGGCTCCCCATGAGACCTGCGCTTGTAACTGCGCTCATCCTTTGCGGCATCTGTGCCCTAAGTTCACAGGCGCAAGCCGAAGAAGCAAAGGGGGTATACGAGCGGGACGCCGTCGATGTCGAAGCGCCGGATGGCGTAGAGATTGCTTCGGTGGTGGTAGACAATCGCCTGGGAGATGTATCAGTGCGCGGCCACGACAGGCCTGGTATCGCGATTCAGAGTTTCAAGCGAGCATTGGATAAAGAGACTCTGGATCGCTTGGTTGTCTCTCTGGTGCCAGACGCTAGCGGTCGTGTTCAGATTCGAACTACCTTGCGCGCAGGCGCCGAGGCGAGGCCCATTGCCGCTGGCAGTATTGCCGTGGATTTGGTGGTGTTCGTGCCTCATTCCACGGTGCTTGAGGCCGAGCTATGGAAGGGAAATCTGCGAGTAAGCGGTCTTGATAATGGCGCAAAGCTACTAGTCGACGACGGGCGTATCGAAGTCAAGCATGTATCTGGCGTAATCGTGAGTGATCTGCGCCGCGGGGAGCAGGAGTTCACCCAGGTGCTGGGCGAGCTCGTGGCGAGCGGCATCGCAGGGGAGCTGAGGCTCGACACGGTGCGCGGAAAGCGCCTTGAGGCCAAACTTGTCCGTGGCACCATCGTAGGGGAGGGGCTCAAGGTTGATGCGATGACCATGCAGTCCGTCTTCGGCGATATCGAGCTTGTCGTCGAACCCAAGCTTGGGGGCAAGTACCAGGTGTCGAGCCGCAAGGGCGATGTCTCGGTACGCTTCCACGGCGCGACCCCGGTGACGATGGAAGTCATCGCCGCCAAGGTCATGCTCGGGGCGGAGCTCAATGCTTCGAGACCCGCCGAGGGGGCACCATGGCGAGGCCAATTCGGACGCTTTGCGAGTACTCGCTCAAAGGTGCGTCCGGCCCAGCTCGAAATAAGAGCTGGCGCAGGCAAGGTCGTAGTTCGGCACTTCTGAGCCGGCGCTCTCCGCCGCAGAAATCCCGCGAAAGGGTGTCGCGTCCCCCCCAGTCCCGAGCCTCGTTTTGGGGGATCGCTGCCTCGGATCCCACTGACACGAAGTTGACCTAGATCGACCCAGACTGCTACACGGCTGGGTCTCAAATGTTTCGCTGCTTTGCGCCGTATCTTGCGTCGTCACGCGGGAAATTGAATCTTCGAGGAGGAACCATGAGCTGGTTCGGGAACTACATAAAATCGTCTATTGGCGCCAAGCACCTGATGGCCATCACCGGTCTGATGCTGCTTGGCTTTGTCTTGGCGCACATGCTGGGCAACCTTCAAATCTTCATGGGCCAGGCCGCCATCAATGCCTACGCGGTCAAGCTTCAGAGCCTTGGCGTGCTTCTCTGGATAATGCGCGGTGGGCTTGTGCTCGCAGTGCTTGTCCACATCTATAGTGCCATGCGCCTGGTCTCGATGAACAGCGCGGCGCGTCCCGTCAAGTACAAGATGGCCTTCAAGGACAAGAGCAGCTTTGCCTCTCGCACCATGAAGTGGGGCGGCATCATTCTCATCCTCTTCCTTATATTCCACCTGGTGCAACTCACCCTCGGTGGTGGCCCACTCAAGGCGAACTTCAACTTGCTCGATGAGTACGGCCGGCACGACGTCTACAACATGACCGTTCTCGGTTTCCAAAACGTCGCAGTCGCCGCGAGCTACCTCGTAGCGATGCTCGTGCTCTGCTTCCACTTGAGCCACGGCGTCACCAGTCTCTTTCAGAGCTTGGGGATCAACCATCCCAAGTACAACGGCATGATCAAGATGGCGGGCCCTAGCATTGCCACCCTTGTTCTTATCGGCAACTGCTCTATGCCAATCGCGGTCCTCGCGGGATGGGTGAAGGCAACAGTATGATCCTCGACGCAAGAATCCCCGAAGGTCCCATTGAGAAAAAATGGGAGAACGCCAAGTTTGGCTACAAGCTGGTGAACCCGGCCAACAAGCGCAAGTTCGACATCATCGTCGTTGGCTCAGGCCTCGCAGGCGGTGCTGCTGCAGCGACTCTTGCGGAGCTTGGCTACAACGTCGCTTGTTTCTGCTATCAAGATAGCCCCCGTCGTGCGCACTCGATTGCTGCCCAGGGCGGCATCAACGCTGCGAAGAACTACCAGGGCGATGGCGATAGCGTCTACCGCTTGTTCTACGACACGGTAAAGGGCGGTGACTACCGCTCACGCGAGGCCAACGTCTACAGGCTGGCGCAAGTGAGCCGCAACATCATCGATCAAGCGACCGCAATGGGCGTTCCCTTTGCTCGTGAGTACGGCGGAACTCTCGCCAACCGCTCCTTCGGTGGCGCGCAGGTCTCTCGTACCTTCTACGCACGGGGACAAACCGGGCAGCAACTTCTGCTCGGCGCATACGCGGGGCTTTCTCGGCAAATCAATTCCGGCAAAGTCACCATGTTCACCCGCCACGAGATGCTCGAGATGGTCACCCACGAGGGGCGCGCTGTGGGCATCGTGACTCGCGACATGGTGAGTGGCAAGATCGAGAGTCACGCTGGTCACTCAGTGCTCATGGCAACTGGCGGCTACGGCAACACATTCTACCTTTCTACGAATGCGATGGGCTGCAACGTTACCGCCGCCTACCGTGCGTACAAAAAAGGCGCTGGCTTCGCCAACCCTTGCTACACGCAGATTCACCCGACCTGCATTCCCGTGAGTGGCGACTACCAGTCGAAGCTCACTCTCATGAGCGAGTCTCTTCGCAACGACGGTCGCATCTGGGTTCCAAAGAACAAAGAAGACTGTAAGAAGAAGCCTGAGCAAATTGCCGAGGAAGACCGCGATTACTACCTTGAGCGCAAATACCCGGCTTTCGGAAACTTGGTCCCACGCGACGTGGCTTCGCGAAACGCCAAGCTCATGTGCGATGAGGGCAGGGGCGTTGGAGCAACCGGCTTCGGTGTCTACCTGGACTTCGCCGACGCGATTGGGCGCCTGGGCAAGAATCTGGTGGAAGAGCGCTACGGCAATCTCTTTGAGATGTACGAGCGCATCACCGGCGACGATCCGTACACCACTCCAATGAAGATCTACCCAGCGGTGCACTACACCATGGGTGGCCTGTGGGTCGACTACAACCTGCAGAGCACGGTCGATGGTCTCTTCGTCTTAGGCGAAGCGAACTTCTCCGACCACGGCGCCAACAGACTTGGAGCTTCGGCTCTGATGCAGGGGCTCGCAGACGGCTATTTCGTCATTCCCTACACCTTGGGCAATTACCTTGGCAGCGAGAAGCCGGAGAAGCTCTCTACGGACCACGCTGTCTTCAAAGACGCAGAGAAGAGTTGCAAGGACCGAATCGAGAAGCTTGTCAGCATCGACGGTAAGCGCACTGTCGATTCCTTCCACAAAGAGCTCGGTCTCATCATGTGGGAGCACTGCGGCATGGCTCGCAATGAGTCCGGTCTTAAGAAAGCGCTCGAGCTTATTCCAGCGCTTCGCGAGGAGTTCTGGAAAGACGTCAAGGTGCCTGGCTCCGGTGCCAATCTCAATCAGAGTCTTGAGAAGGCCGGCCGCGTTGCTGACTTCCTCGAGTTCGGCGAGATCATGTGCCGAGACGCCCTCACCCGCGATGAGTCGTGTGGTGGTCACTTCCGCGAGGAGCACCAGACGGAAGAAGGCGAAGCCCTGCGCGTCGATGAGAGGTTCTCTCATGCCGCTGTCTGGGAATACAAAGGCGAGGGCAATGAGCCAACTCGTCACGAAGAACCAATGACCTTCGAGCACGTCAAGTTCTCGAGCCGAAGCTACAAATAGGAGCGACCGATGAGCAGAACGATGAACCTTACTCTGAATGTATGGCGTCAGAAGGACTCAAAGGATTCCGGAGAATTCGAGAAGTACACTGAGGAGTGCAAGGATATTTCCGAGCACATGTCATTTCTCGAGATGCTTGATGTCGTAAACGAGCGCCTGATTGAGAAGGGCAAGTTGCCCATTGCCTTTGATAGTGATTGTCGCGAGGGCATCTGCGGCACCTGCTCGATGGTCATCAACGGTCGTCCCCACGGCCCTTGGAAGAAGACCACTGCGTGTCAGCTTCACATGCGCGAATACAAGGATGGCGATGTGCTCTACATTGAGCCGTGGCGAGCAAAGTCGTTTCCTGTGCTGCAGGACCTCATGGTCGACCGGGAAGCGTTGGACAGCATCGTGCAAGCTGGCGGCTATATCAGCACGAACTGCGGGTCGGCCCCAGATGCCAACTCCATTCAAATCGGCAAGGAGATTTCCGATGCGGCGATGGACGCTGCGGCATGCATCGGTTGCGGCGCGTGCGTTGCGGCCTGCCCAAATAGTTCGGCCATGCTATTCACTGCCGCCAAGCTCTCGCACATGAATACTCTGCCTCAGGGCAAGCCGGAGGTCGCCAAGCGAACGATTGCCATGGTCGAAGCCATGGACAAAGCGGGCTTCGGAAACTGCTCGAATCACCTCGAGTGCGAGGCTGCTTGTCCAAAGGACATCAAGGCCACTGTGATTGCAGAGATGAACCGGGGCTACGCCAAGGCTTCTCTTCTGAAGCGCTAAATTGAGCAGCGCCCGCCCAATCGTCGGGCTGGGCGCTCCGATAGGCGCTCTGCCAGGTCGCCTCACGGTATCCGCCGCAGCGCCCTCGCGGGTGTACGTGCTACGGTTCGCAGCCCATGCGTCCTTGTCCTCGGTGCACCTTCCACCTAACTCCCTACCCCCCACCGAGGCGAAGAACTCGACCACTGCCAGCGCTGCGAGGGAACCTTCGTCGATCACCGCCTCGCGGTTGAGCAGTTCGGCCCCGAGGCGCATCCCGAGTTCTGGAAACAAGACTACGTAGCGAAATCGTCTGCTCGTCGAAACTCATCTGCCCGAGATGCCGCGAGCGCCTCGATGCTTACCACCTCTCGCTCAACGAGACGGCTCTCGAGATTGATGCGTGCAGGAAGTGCCACAGCATGTGGTTCGATCGAGACGAGGCAACACACCTGAGGCAGCTCATGCAGGATTCGGCGATACATGCCGAGGCGATGAACTCGCGCAAGGGCACCATCAAGTCGTACATATTCCAGTTGCTCACACAGTTTCCTCTCGAGGTGTGGAATCCGGTCCGTCACCGGCCGGTCTTAGTTTATTCGCTGCTCACGGCGGTGTTAGTGACGTTCTTTTAGCAGGTGAATTACGAGAGCTACCTCATCGAGCACTACAGAGAATTTCTGATGGTGCCGTCGGATATTCTTGGGGGGCAGCATCTTTGGACCTTGGTCACTGCTGGCTTTCTCCATGGCGGTTGGATGCATCTCATTGGCAAGATGTGGATGCTCTGGATCTTTGGTGACAATGTGGAGGATCGTTTGCGCAAACTACACTTCGCCTTGCTCTATATGGGGCTCTTATCGCAGGCAACCTGGCGCATATCGCTGCGGAGGGAAATTCAGACGTACCTCTCCTCTGGATCTCTGGCGCAATCTCGGGGCTTATGGACGCGTATCTCGCGCTCTTCCCCAGGGTCAAAGTGTGGGCCATGATCGTCATCTTCCTCGTCAAGCTAAGTACGATTTGGTATTTTGGACTGTGGGTGGGCCTCCAGGTTCTCATGATCTATCTCGAGGCCGGCAGGGTGGCGTGGTTTGCACACTTGGGAGGCTTCGTCTTTGGTGCGCTGTACGCCCTGGCACTGCGCAAACGGGTGCAGGCGGCGGTGCAGCAACCGAGGGCTGTTTAGCTCTTCAGCTCTTGATGCGGCCGGAAGGGGACGCTACGGGGCGGACTTCTTCGTCTTGAGGGCACGCTTGAGAGCAGGTGCACGTGGCACCGTCTTGCCTGGTAGCCCCTTGCCTGGTAGCCCCTTGCCTGGCAGCCCCTTGCCCGGTAGCGGCTTCGGGGGTGTGGGCGCGTCCGAGACTGGCTCGGGCATCGTGAACTCGCCAATCATGACGAGGTCAGAGGTGCCTTCTCGGAGAGGGCCTTCTAGGGAAATAGGGCCCTTCTTTGGGGTGCTCTTGGTGTTGTCCTTGAAGCGAAGGCCCAGCATGACCTTTGCCGGGCCGCTCTCCTTCTTCCATGCGGTGGGCAGAGAGATCTTCATGCGATCACGGACAAGCTCACCGTGATGCCAGCGGCTGCTTGGGAACATGCCTCCGCCTGTGAGCCCAAGACGACTCTTGGCTGGACGCGTCCTATTTGGGCCCTCGGCCACCCAGGCCTCGAGTTGAATCTTCATATCCGGGGCACCAGGCTTTGCGACCCGGTAGTAGACCTGGATTTCTAGAGGCTTGCCCGCGATTGCCTTGGCGACGTCGAGCTCAAAGCTATCGACGACGATCTTGCCATCGTCTGCCGCGACGCCTTCGACGGGAGTCGCACTCGCAGGCCTATCTCGAACCAAGTGGTCAGCGAGTTTTGCTATGGTCTGATTGCTCTCCGCATCCCGGGAGTACAAAACTCGCTCAAGCCACTCGTTGAGATAGCCGCGCATCTCTTTGTAGGCCGTCTTGTCGGTGGTCCAGACATTCTTCTTCTCCATTGGATCCTTTTTGAGGTCCCAGAGTCTGGAGACATTATTCTTGAGGTCGAGTATCAGTTTGTATCTGCTGTTGACGGCCGCTCGTAGGGGCTTTGGGAAGTTCGTCTCGGAGAATACGACGCGCTCTTCGGCGTCCCTGCCGTAGAAGAGTTGCGGAACCAAACTCTCTCCTTCGACGCCAAGGGCGCTTATGTCTGCGCCGATCAAGTCCGCTAGGGTCGGGAAGATATCGATAGGAGAAACGGCACCGGTGATTGCCCGGGGCTCGATATTTGGCACATAGAAAATGAGAGGTACGTGCAGTATTTCGCGGTGCAGGTCTTGGGCGTGGTTGATGTAGCCGTGCTCCCCAAAGGCATCACCGTGATCGCTGGTGATGGCAATGATGGTGTTCTTGCCTGCCGGACTTCGGGCCACGTAGTCGAGCAGGTTGCCAAGATGCTTGTCAGTGAAATGCAGCTCGCCATCGTAGAGGTCCATCTCGCTTTCCCCGTAGCTAGTCTCGCCTGGGTGGCTCACGTAGCGACCGTGCGGATCGATGTAGTGAGTCCAGAGAAACCACTTCTTGCTGCCCTGCTTGCCAATCCAGGCGATGCTGCGGTCCGTTAGTTTCGGGGATGTCACGCCATATGGATCACGCTTCTTGCCGACCGTGTTGTCGTAGTCGTCAACCCCTTGGTCCATGCCCCAGTCGTTGAAGTACTCATGGGAGAGGATGGCGCCGGTGCGATAGCCCTTCTTCTTGAAGACCTCGTGTATGAGGGTGTTGGAGGGCTTTAGCTTCGGAGGCGATCCCCTCGGGATGTCCTCCTTCAGTGCTATCCCCGAGTGGAAGAACTTTGAAGTGAGGATGGCCGGTATTGAGGCCATCGTTCCGGCGGATGGCGCGTTCGCGAAGACAAAGTTTGCCGAGCGCTTCACAAACTCTGCGAGCCTGGGAGTGGTGTTTCGCTTATAGTCGCCGAAGCTTGTGTGGTCGTAGCGAACCGTATCGACGGTGATGAGTAGAACGTTCCAGTCCTGTTGATAGGCCTCGGGGATCGGCATCTTCTCGCCACTCTTGTAGCTTGGAAGGCGGCCAAGTTTGAAATCCCTGCCGTCGCAATTCTCGTCAATGCCGTTGTCGGGAATGTCGCGCGCTAGGGGATGTACTTTGTCATTGAAAGCACCGCAGTCGTTCTCGCCTAGGAGTGAGCCAAAGCCGTCGCCGTCGAAGTCGTTGGCTCTGCGCACGAGGTTCATTGCGGTAGCTAGGGTAGGGGAGGACGAGATGGCTAGGGCCTTGGTGTCCTGGTCCGCTCCGAGCTTGATCAGAGTTATGGGGAAGAGCGTGGCGCAGAGAAATACCGAGACAGCGACGGTGATAAGTTGCTTGCGACCCGAGGCAGGAAGGAGCCGCCCACGTCTGGCCAAGAGTTGACCCGAGGCCCATACGCCGAGGGCAAAACTCCCAAGAGACAGCATGTGGCGCCAAGGAACGTAAGGAGCGAGTTGGGGAAGCGCTCGCAAGACTAGGATGACGAGAGGCCATCCTATGAGCACCAGTGCGATGGCCGCAGCAGGCACTGAGGTGAAGGGGTTTAGTGGCCCCGCATTAGCCGGAAGTAGGCGCCCAAGTCGCTGGACACCTAGGCTGAGGAGAAATGCGAGGCCCAAGAGCGCGAGTGCAACTACGAGCTGGGCGAAGGCGAGGACGAGCGCAGTGAGTTGCGGCTCCTTGAACATCGCGCCGAGTTTGAGAGACATCAGTGTGGAGGCGCCGAGGTATAGGCTCCCGCTGATGCACAGTGCCCAGAGGCACGAGGCGAGCTTGCGACCACTGCGGCTGGGGGCGGAGGGGCCAAAGAGACCGGCCCATCGTTGGCCTTTCCCGAGTAAGAGGTGAAAGCCTCGGGCAACAATGCTTGTGCTCACCATTAGGGGGAGGGCCAAGATGCCAAGGACAGCGCAAAGACTCAGCTCAAGGAGCACGTAGCGCAAGAGTGTCGCAACCTGCGGAGGCCCGGGGGCAACCCAGACCGTTGCAATGAAGTCGATAAGTGCCACCGCCGCAAGACCGAGCAGTGTCGCGACCATGGCGTTCTTGCTATCCGACCAGAGGGTGCCCCGGAGGCTCAGAGCGCCGGATGAATCGCCTTGGGCTGACGTACTTTCGAGCGGCGAAGTCACTACTTCCTCTTCTGGCGAATCAACTCCCAAATCGCCTCAAAGCCGTCCGTCCAGTGAATCTTCTTGCCGTCAGACAAATCGCGAGCGGTGTAGCGAATCGGTACTTCGTGAATCTTGATCCTGCGCTTGCCGATCTTGGCAGTGACCTCGGGGCAGAATTCGAAGCCCTCACACTCGAGATTGAGCGAGCGCAGAATGTCGGTCTTGAAGACCTTGAAGCATGTCGCCTCATCGGTAATGTCGAGACCGTAGAGTAGATTCGCCGTTGTCGTGAGTAGGTGGTTGGCTACGAAGTTGGGAAGCTGCATGCCCTCTGGCCAGCGCTTCTGAAGGAAGCGCGATCCGTAGACCACTTCCGCTCCCTTCTTCACCTCGCCGAGGAGAGCGGGGTAGTCGTCCACGTCGTATTCCAGGTCCGCATCCTGCACTAGGCAGTAGTCGCCCTTTGCCTCGGCTAGCGCCGTGCGAATTGCGGCTCCCTTGCCCCGATTGACCGGGTGCTTGACCAGGCGAATGCGTGGGTCGCTGGCGATTGCCTTCTCTACCTCGACAACCGTCGCATCCTTGGATCCGTCGTCACAGACGATGATTTCCTTCTCGAACCCCAGGTGCTCGGTGTCGATGGCGGCGACCAAGCGAAGCACTTCGCCAATCGTCTTCTCTTCGCCATAGGCGGGGATCATGATCGACAGTAGCATGCGCGCCCTTGGTAGCACAGCGAGGCAAGTATGCTCAATCCTTTCGTTTTGCGAATTGTATGAGTTAGCAAGAGGCGTGGGAACTAGCTATCCTTGCCCCGTCGTGAAGACCCGAGCCAAGCGCTTTCTCTTTGGTGGCCTAGTAGCGATGGCCTACCTCTACTGTTTTCCCTATTTCCCAGGGATGCACAGTGCCAATGAGTTGCCGCGTATCTATTTGACCATGGCGATGGTCGACGAAGGCTCCTTTGCCATCGATACAGGCGCCGAACGCTGGGGCAAGACTGTCGATATGTCGCCGAGCAAGGGCCACCTCTACTCGAATAAGGCGCCCGGCTCATCGATGCTGGCGGTTCCCGCCTACGCAGTCCTCAAGAGTGCGAAAGATCTCACCGGGGCTGAGCCAAGTTTGGCGGAACTCACATGGGCCTTTCGCTTTGCGACCGGAATCGTCCCAACTCTCCTATTCCTGAGTTTGATGTGGAAGTTCCTGCGTGGCTTTGCGCCTTCTCCGCAAAGCCGCCGGCTCATCTTGCTGGCGTACGGGATTGGCTCTATGGCCATGACCTACTCGACACTCTTCATTGCGCATCAATTGGCTGCGGTCTGCATCATGTCAGCCTATGTCGTCGGCACCTGGGTGGTCGAAGAGCGACTGCATCGTCGTTGGCTATGGGCTGCGGGCTTTCTTGCGGGCTCAGCTCCCCTCGTTGACTACCAAGCGGCTTTCGCTGGTGTTCCCATCGGCATCTACCTGGTCTATCAACTGGGGCTTCGGAGGCGGGAGAACCGGATCGGGATACTCTACGCCATTGGCGGCGCCATACCTCCGATCGTACTCCTGCTCTACTATCATGCGGCCGCTTTTGGCGGTCCTTTTCGCACAGGCTACGAAGCCTCTGAGTCGTTTGCCCACTTCCATCAGCAGGGTTTTCTCGGGATGGACCAGCTTCGGCTCGAAGCGTTCACGGGGTCGACCATTGCCAGCGACAACGGGCTTCTCGTCTTCTGCCCCATGCTTCTCTTGGCACTTCCCGGTTGGTATCTCATGGCCAGGCGTGGACGCTGGTGGCACCTTGGAGTGACCCTCTCTGTCGCGGTCATCTACCTGCTCTTTGTTTCGAGTATCAACTTCTGGCGAGGTGGCTGGCAAGTTGGCCCCCGCTACATCACGGCAATGCTGCCGTTCCTCCTTGTGCCCATTGCGGTCGCTGTAACCTGGGCCGAGCGCAGGTGGGCAGCGCGAGCCTTTGTGATCGGCCTCATAGGGGTTGGTGTAGTGGTCTACGGGTTGTCCAACGCACTCTTCCCGCATTTTCCCGAAAAGTTCTCAAATCCACTCTACGGCCTCGTGTTCCGGCTTCTCGGCGACGGGGAGGCTCCCTACAATGCCGGCTGGCTTCTCGGCCTCAAAGGCTTCGCTAGCTTGGTCCCATACCTCATCTTGGTATGTGGCCTCTCGGTTTGGTGCGCGTGCCCGAGCAGGGAGGAGCGGCGCTCAGCACTTGTGGGGCTGGGCATCACAGTCGCAATCGTAGCGTCCTATAGCTTCTTCCCCGGTGGCGGTGCCACAGCGGATGGAGCCTACCAATGGGTCGTTTCGGTTATGCCCTAGTCTCTAGTGGATCATGGGTGCTGCGGCCTCGGCGTATGACAGGTCTCCCCGGTTCGCCCTGGGAAGGGCGATGCGTCCGTTGCGCTGATGCTGCACGTCTTCGTTTGCGAGTAGTGCTGCGATTTGGCGGACCATTACTGCGAGCGGCTCGCTACCGTGCCGATTGAGAAGCGGCACCCTCGCGTTAACTGATGCATGCATGTGCTTGGACGCCGGAATTGTTCCTAGGGTCGTAGCTTGGATGCCAAGGAAATCGCGGCACAGGCGTCCCATGGTTTGCACGATGAGCTCCTCCTTGGGCTCGTAAATGTAGTTGCCAATGACTCGCCCCCCAAAGTGCTGGAGCTGGGAGTGCAGAGCCGCAGCAAGCTCGGGGTCCTCCAGTGCGATGCGGGCAACTGCGTCGGGGAGTTTGGCCACTCCCCGTGCGTTCGAGAGCTCCGCTGACACAAGTTGCTTGCGCCGAGGGCTGCCCGCCGCCTGGATGAGGATGCGATGTACCGCGCCCTTCAAGAAGCCATAGGCATTTTGAATGGAAGTGATTTGTGGGGTGACCACAACGAGTCGAGTGTCGGCAAGGGCGAAGAAATCGAGCGTATTGTAGGCCGCACCTGCGCCACAGTCGATAACCACGAGGTCTGCATCGAGATTTCGGACCTGACGCAAGAGCTTCTGCTTTTGGCCGTGATTGATATTGGCGGTCCCCGGGGAGGCGGACGTGCCAGGGATAAGGCTCAGATTTGGAACGCCCGTTGCGACGCAAGTCTCGGAGAGATTGGCAACCTCCTTGTCAAGCACTGCTCCGAGACCTTTGCCCGGCCTCTCAATGCTGAAGAGAGTGTGTGCGTTTGCCATGCCTAGATCTGCGTCAATCAGCACGACGTCTTGGCCGCGTTCGGCGAAGGAGACCGCGATATTCGCGGAGAGGACGCTCTTGCCCACACCACCTTTGCCTCCTCCTACGGCAATGATTCTGCGGGCACCCACTGTTGAATGCTGTTTTTTGGGCGATGCATGGGACATGGGGGTAGCTGTTGGATCGGCGTGTTCGCGAGAGGCTTGAGCAAAATCTTAAGTTCTTGGCCGAAGTGATCGGCACACTCAGACACTCGAAATTGTTGGGCACTGTTCACACACCCATCAAGTAGGCCGGGTTTTCGGCCGATACGCAGGCAGGGGCCCCTCTCGGGGGGGCGAGTATCGATGTGAGCAAACTACGCACTATGCTGGACGCTGGACGTCCGAGGACTGCCAAGACGCGTGAGCGTCCGCGTCGGGATGCTCCTGGGGCAGATGGGACGGGGCGCATTGCCCAGCGACCTGGGCCGCGGTCCAAGGTCGGCCAGACAGGGCGCGTCGCCCAACGCCCGCAGCCTAACGCCGGGCAAACTGCGCGCAGGGTACAGCGTGTTCGATCCCCACAGTCCGCCGTGGCCCGGCAGGACCTAACCGTGGTGGGCATATCGGATCTAGTAGTGCTGGCGACATCGGGGCAGCTGGTTACCTATGCACTCGGTTCGTGCGTAGGAGTCGTCGGCTACGACCAAGACAGCCGGGTCGCAGGCCTGCTCCACGTTCTTCTCCCGCAGAGCAAGACCGATAAGGCACGGGCTGCGCAACGGCCAGCGACCTTCGCAGATACCGGGGTTCCCGCGCTCGTGCGAGCAATGCAGGCACTCGGGGCAAATCCTCAGACCTCGCGTTTTCGGCTCGCCGGGGGAGCCTCCATGCTGAGTACTAGCAAGATGCTAGAAATTGGGCGCCGCAACGTCTTGGCCGTTAGGAAGGCCATTTGGAAGGCCGGCTTGCTGGTGGAAGGGGAGGCTGTCGGTGGCTCGCAGCCTCGCACGATGTCCGTTGACTTGGGCACAGGCATTGTCACGGTATCGAGCCCTGGTCGGCCGGAGATAGCTCTATGACTCGGGCAGAACAACTCGTGAAGCGCTTGGGAAGTGCGATCGTGGCTCCCTCGAAGGTCGTCGCCGCCCTGCTTGAGATTCTCGGCGAGGTAGAGCACACGCGAATAGACGTTGAAAATGTTCTCCGTACCGACGCGACGTTCGCGGCGGAGGTTCTGCGCCTGGCCAACTCCGCTCGGTACTCGCGACGAAGCGTTTCCGACTTGGGGGCGGCACTGATGCTGCTAGGCGAGCAGGAACTGTCTCGCATCGCGGTTCGCGCTGGTGCTCGCTGCATGAAGGTACCTGAGGTCGAGGGCTACGGGATGGCGGATGGCGGCCTTTGGCTGCAGAGCTTGCGCACGGCGGTGGCCACCGAGCTGCTGGCGACCAATACAGGGCTTGCAGAACCGGGCGTTGCGTACACGGCGGGTATCTTGTTGGACGTTGGGAAGCGCCTCTTGGGGCCAGAACTCGAAGAGGAGCTTGAAGACGCCATCGACGCTAGCGACAACGACAACGAGTCCTTCATCGACGTGGAACGATCTCTGCTTGGTTGCGACCACGCAGAAGTTGGCGCGGTCCTTGTCAAGTCCTGGTCGTTGCCGGACGAACTAGTAGAAGCAGTGCGCTGGCACCACGCGCCTGAACGGGCCGAAGAAGCGGGTGCCTTGGTTTGGCTCTGTCATCTAGGGGATTTTCTATCGAGCAGTCTAAGTGGAGCAGGTTCCGTTGAAGGTACGGCATACCGGCTGAATGAAGGATGGAGTCAAGTGGTGTCGATAGCAGAAGACGAACTCATAGGGCTACTGCCCACCATCGCGGAACGGGCCGAAGAAGCGCTCGGAGAATTTGAGGAGGAAGCAGCATGACGCGGGTATTGGTTGTAGATGATTCGGCGACGACGCGGCGTGTCGTGAGGCGGGCCTTGACTATGAGCGGTGTTCCCAATGATGTTATCCGCGAGGCCGCAAACGGTGTTGAGGCGCTCAGTAGAATTGCCGAGGACCCACCCCAGCTCATCTTGTCAGACGTCAATATGCCGCAGATGGATGGGTTCGAACTACTCGAGGAACTGAACAAACAGGGCTACATCGGGAGCATTCCCGTTGTCATGATCACGAGTCGCTCGAGTATGCGCGACCGCAATCGCCTCGTAGGGTTGGGAGCAGAGGGGGTGATTCGCAAGCCTTTCCCAGTTCACGCGCTGCGAACGTACATCGAACCGTATCTCGCTCTGGAGCCGGAGCCAGAGCCAGAGCCGGAGCCAGAGCCAGAGCCAGAGCCACCAGCCGTGGATTCCATTGGTGCCATAGGGGAGGACGAGTTTGCGGAAGCTCTCGCCTCTTCGTTGGCAACAACTCTAGAACTCACAGCGTTCTTGGAGGCCAAGCCTGCGGAAGTCCCACCCAGTGCACAGGGCGGGGTCTTCTACTACGCCGCGCTTTCGCTGACCCATGGCCATCAGGGACGTCTGTGGATCGCTGGGCCCGCGGGCACAGTCGAGCAGTTTCTCGATGGCGGTAGCGCGAAGCCCGGGCAGGGGAATACCGTGGCACTCCGAGCCGATGCACTCACAGAGCTTGTGAACGCACTCGCCGGAGAGTTTTGCTCGGACCTCCTAGGAAGCGAGTCTGACTACGCATTTGGGTTGCCGACTTGCGACGTCGTTCTGGGAAGTGACGAGAGGTTGGACGGGGGCTACGTCTTTGCCCTGGATGAATCGGACGACATTCTGCTGATTGGGTACCAGCCAGGAGTCGAAGTCTATCCGGGCGATTTCGCATCGGGGCAAGAGGACTAGGGCGATGGCAATCGATGAGGACAATATTGAGATTATCGAAGAGTTCGTTGCTGAGAGCGCCGACAACATCGGTGAGGTGGAAGCAATTCTCATCGAGATGGAGAGCGGTACCTGCGAAGCCGACGATGAGACGCTCAACCTAATATTCAGGGCGTTCCACTCGGTGAAGGGTACTGCGGGCTTCCTCGAGCTAAACAACGTCGTACACGTCACCCACCTCGCTGAATCGCTCCTCGATATGCTTCGGAAGGGGGAAATGACCCTGCAACCGTCGCATGTCTCTGTCTTCTTGAGAGGACTCGATTGTGTGAATCGTGCTCTTGAGGAGGTCGGCTCCGAAGGTACCGATACGTGCATCGAGGAGCTCTCTCAAACAGTGGGAATGGCTCTTCAGGAAGAGATGGATGCGCGGGGTGTCGATGACCAAGGCGCCATAGGAGACGACGAGTCTGGTGATGACGCTGCGCAGGATGTTGGCGCCCTAGCGGCTCTGGATTTGACCGCGCCACTCGACGACGGTCAGCCGATCGATGAGGCGGAAGAAGCGCAGCCGACAGAGGCCCCTGTGCCTTCGGAGGCACCTCGGAATACCAGCAACGCGGACGAGTACGACATACTTGGTGGCGATGTGGATGAAGAGGCGGAGATGCTCGCCGAATTCGTCACCGACAGCCTCGAGTTGCTGGACTCAGTCGATGCTTCTCTAGCGGCGGCCCGAGATGGACTTGTTTCGAAGGAACTCGCCGACGATGGGCTGCGCGCACTGCATACCATCAAAGGCAATTGCGGCTTTCTGGGATTCTTCGAACTGGGAGACCTGTGCCATTCCACCGAGACGGGGCTAGGAAGGCTCGTAACAGGCGAGTCGGCGAACCTAGACCCAGTTTTCGCAGCGGTGGATGCGCTGCGTGTCGGAGTAGCAGATCTGGGCCAGGGTGGGGAGGGGCGCGTTCCCAACCTAAAGGCCCTCCGCTCGGATCTTGAACACATTGGAGACATGCCTCTTGCAACGGCGCCCACAGAGGCTCCCCCAGTTGCCGAACCCCCTATGGCGAGCCCAGTTTTGGAGGCCGCCGAACCTGAGGCCGCCGAACCTGAAGAGGTGAGCGCCATAGAAGCCGTTGTGGACGAGATTCCTGAGCCGACTATCACGCTGGTGCCTGAAGAGACGCCTGTCCCCCTCGCGCCTGTGCCGTCGGCAACCGCTAAGACGGATGGCAGCAAGTCGGCGCCAAAACAGTCGATTCGAGTGGATACCACCAAGCTCGACGAGCTTATGAACCTAGTAGGCGAACTCATCATTGCGGAAAATATGGTGAGTCACAATGAGGATCTCGAGGGCCACGAGTTCGAGAACTTCCACAAGGCGGCCCTCCACCTAAATCGCATCACACGCAGTTTGCAGGACCTCACGATGTCGGTACGCATGGTCCCGATTCGGCCGACGTTTCGCAAGATGCTACGAGTGGCTCGAGACGTTGCACGCAAGCAAACCAAGGACGTGGAACTTGTTCTCTCGGGCGAGGAAACCGAAGTGGATCGTTCCGTCGTCGAAGCGATTGGCGACCCGTTGGTGCACTTGCTTCGCAACGCAGTAGATCACGGTGTGGAAGATGCCGATACACGACTCGCTCTAGGCAAACCGGCAAAAGGACAACTCAATCTCTCCGCTCATCATGAAGCTGGAGAGGTCTGGATCGTTTTGGCGGATGACGGGAAGGGGCTCGACAGGGAACGCATTCTAGCGAAAGCCATCGATAAGGGAGTCGTCGATAGCGGCGACGGCCTCACGGACAATGAGGTGTATCAACTCATAACCGAACCTGGCTTCTCCACCGCGGATCAGCTCTCCGATATCTCTGGTCGTGGCGTCGGGATGGACGTCGTGAAGCGCAATATCGAAAAGCTCCGTGGGCGACTCGATATTAGTAGCCAACTCGGTTACGGCACGACGTTCACTCTGCGTATTCCTCTTACTCTCGCAATCGTCGAAGGCATGCAGGTGAGGGTCGGCTTGCATAGCTATACCATCCCACTGTTCGCGATACGCGAGTCCGTCGCTGTTGAGGATATGGCTGTTTCAAGCCTCACCGATGGCAACGAAGTTCTGGAGCTGCGGGGAGAGTTTATTCCCGTGCTGCGTATGTCGAATCTACACAGCATTGAAGCTCACGCCACGACCTGGGAAGAAGGTGTGTTGGTCATTGTCTCAGATGCCGGTTTCACTATGGCGCTCTTTGTCGATGAAGTCGTTGGGCAGAGACAGACAGTCGTCAAACCCCTGCCTGGGTATTTGGGCACCATGCAGGGCCTAGCCGGTTGCTCGATCTTGAGCACGGGGAAAATTAGCCTGGTTGTTGATGTGCAGACGCTAACGGAGCGAGTGCGCTTGGCCGCATAAGGAGGATAGTATGAGTCAAATGGGAACAGTAGAGGATGAGGTTGACGATGAAGACGATGCGGCCCGCAAACACTTGACGTTTAACTTGGGGAACGAAATATACGCGCTTCCCATCAGCTGCGTGACCGAAATTGTAGGGCGCCAGGACATTACCTACATCCCTGATGTGCCTCACTACGTTCGGGGAGTCATCAATTTGCGGGGGCGAGTAATTCCCGTCATTGATGTCCGTCTCCGTTTTGGACAAATGGAACGTGAGTACGATAGCCGCACCTGCACCATCGTCGTCGATGTTGGTGGCGTTTGCGTAGGGCTTATTGTCGATTCGGTCAAGGAAGTCTTGAATATCGAGGACCATCAAATAGAAGAACCGCCGGGAATCGCTGTCGGTGCTGGCTCTGGATACATGAGCGGCATAGGCAAGCTCGACGGTGAAGTCACGATCATTCTCGAACCATCGCAGGTACTCGGGCAGGACAGCTTCGACGGATTTATGTAGAGGGTTGAGGGGATTATGGACAAATTAGTAGGAACTATTACAAGTGTAGTCGCCTTCGTGTGCTTCGCTTGTGCAGGGTATTTGGCCGGATCGCAGCTTTCGATTGCGGGAGCCATTGTCGCGGGGGCAGCGGGATGTATCGCTGGCTATGTGGCTTTGAGATTCATCCGGCATGCCGAGGTCGCCCGCAGAGCCCTGGAGGTTCATGGCGCAGCTGCCAAGAACGTCGAGGCGAGAGCACATCTTCCCACCACAGGTGTGGGCGGATTCTCTGCAGCCCTCGCGGGAATCAACGCGGTGGGAAGCAGCATGCAACGCGCCCTACTCGCCGCAAAGGCGGAGGCTGAGCTCGCTCTGAATTCGCAGGCCGATTTGGACCGGCTGGGTGAGACGCTGGCGCGGGACACGGATGAGGCTGGAGTTCACCTAGGGCTATTGGTGACAACGATGACGGGTGTCTCCTCTCAGGTCGAGCACACTGCGGAGAACGCCCAGCATGCGATGCGCCTCGCTCGTGATGCCAGAGACAAGGCAACGGAGGGAGACCATTTGATGACGCAGATGGTCGTCTCCATGAGAGAAAGCGACGAAGCTGCCCGCAGCATCTCGCGGATTATTCGAGTCATTGACGACATCGCATTTCAGACCAACCTGCTCGCACTGAATGCCGCTGTTGAGGCCGCACGGGCTGGCTCTCACGGCAAGGGCTTTGCGGTTGTCGCGGAGGAAGTGCGGAATTTGGCAGCTCGCTCAGGCACTGCAGCCAAAGAAACCTCAGAGCTTATCGAACGGTCGCTAAGCAAGGTCGAGACTGCCACGAATTTGGCAACCGAGACGGCAGGAGCGCTATCCGGAATCGTCGAAGCGAATACGCAATTCTCGGACTTGGTAGCAGAGATTGCTGCGGCGGCCGAGGAAGAGTCGGACGGGTTGCGCACCATGAACGGTGCGCTGGGACAGCTCGAGGGCAGCCTCAATAGTACGCGGGCAACCGCCTGTCAGGTCGGTCGAAATACCAGCGCGGGGGGGAGTACGAGCCACGTGTCTTCGACCTTCGACTACGGAAGCAGTGCCGGAGCCTTTTCTTCCTCGTCGAGCGAGATCAATCTGGGCGACGGCATGGGCGACGGCATGGGCGACAGCATGGGCGACAGCATGGGCGACAGCATGGGCGACGGCATGGGCGACGGCATGGGCGACGGCATGGGCGACGGCGCCGACATCATCAGCCTTGACGATGATGGGAGCTTCGGCTTCTAGGGGCTCCCGGCGGAGAGCAAACTGCTATGAGTAACGCCCAAACTGCTGTTAACGATTCCGAGCTACTCGATGACGAGGAACTATCGATAGTGCAGGACGTCGCCCGACGGTACTTCGGATTCGATCTAGCTGCGAACAAGAGGACCATGCTCACCCGCCGTATGCGTCTCTTCGCGCAATCGCAAGGCAAGAGCAGTGCTGGGCAAGTCGTGCGAACTTCGCTCGTAGAACCGACAAAGGAAGTTCTCTTGGAACTGGCGGTCTACCTAACTACGAATCACACGTTCTTTCACAGGGAATCTCAGCACTTCGAACGACTCATCGATGTTGTGATTCCCGAGGTTCGCAAGCAACTTGGGCGTGGAGGGGAACTTCGGCTCTGGTGTGCCGCTGCGTCCACAGGGCAGGAGCCGTACGAACTAGCGATGTGCCTCGAGGAGGCCCTTGGGCGTGCTCCCCAAGATTGGGAGAGGGCTGTGCTCGCTACGGACATTTCCGACAAGGTGCTCGAAGTGGCTCGTCTTGGAAACTATGACGGGGAACAAGTCGCCACGCTGCCGGGGGGGCGACTTCGAGATTTTATGGTGCAAGAGAAGAATTCTACCTTCTCCGTCGCTCCTCGCATTCGAAACCTAGTGACCTTTCGAAGACTCAATCTTATGAGGGCGACGTATCCGTTTCGACGCCCATTTCAGATCGTCTTCTGTCGCAACGTAATGATCTATTTTTCGGCAAGCGTAAGGAGAGAAGTGCTCTCCAAACTCGCCGGAGCACTTATGCCAGGTGGATATTTGTTTATTGGGCGCTCAGAGAGCGCGCGAGGTATGGAGGAGACGCTTCGCTTTGTCGAACCGGGTCTCTACAGGAAGGTAGGAAACTAATGGGAGCAATAGCACAGGCAACGTCTGCGAAACCGATTCGCATCCTGGTGGTCGATGATGCAGCACTGGTCCGGAAGATGCTCAAGGAAGGGCTAGCGCGGGCACAAGATCTGGAAGTGGTGGGAGCTGCTCGGGACCCGTATGAGGCCCGCGACATGCTCGTCAAATTGCGTCCCGACGTGATGACGTTGGATATCGAAATGCCAAAGATGGATGGGCTGGAATTCTTGCGCAGACTCATGCCCCAGTTTCCAATTCCAACTGTTGTCGTATCCTCGCTGTCACAAAAGGGCTCACGCATGGCGATCGACGCCATGGCTGCTGGCGCCGTTGACGTCGTTGGCAAGCCCAGCCGGGACCTAGGCTATCGCTTTGAGCAAATGATGGACGAGTTGCAGGTCCGCGTACGCAACGCAGCTAAGGTTAATCGAAGTCTTCTGCGGTGCCGTATCCCGCAGAGCGGCCCCCCAAAAGCTGTGCGTAGCAATTTCGACTCTACCGACAAGGTCATTGCTATCGGTTCGTCGACCGGTGGCACCGAAGCACTGTTCGAGATTCTGAGAGAAATGCCAGTGAACTCTCCTGCGACGGTGATCGTTCAACACATGCCCCCAGGGTTTACGAAGGCCCTGGCAGCTCGGCTCGATTCGCAGGTTGCACTGACCGTCAAGGAGGCTGAGCACGGTGACCGACTTTCCAACGGTCGTGTACTGCTGGCTCCAGCAGGTCAGCAGTGCAGGGTGGTGCGTTCTGGTGGTCACTATCAGCTTGCACTCAAGACCGCGCCACCCGTGCGCGGGCATTGCCCATCGGTCGATGTGCTAATGCACTCAATGGCTCAGCAGGTTGGCCGCAACGGTGTTGGTGTGATTCTCACTGGAATGGGACGGGACGGTGCCGAGGGGCTAAAACTCATGCGCGAATCCGGAGCAAAGACCATCGGGCAGGATGAGGCGACGAGCGTCGTCTACGGTATGCCCAAGGTTGCCAAGGAACTCGGCGCGGTCGAGAGGCAGGTTCCGCTCTCACGGGTAGCGGGCGCGATCACTGTCGCACTCAAGGGACGCGCGGGGAGATAGCTTGCATCAAGTCTGCCAGTGCTTGGTCGATATCTAGGGTTAGGTTGGGGAGATTCATCGAATGGCGAGCTCGAAGTTAACTAATAAAGTTGTCTCGGTAGTAATGGGCTTTGGCCTACTGCCCGTACTAGTTGTCACGGCGGTGACCTACTACTCGCTTCGCGGCCTTCGGGGTGAGGAGTCAGCGAGAGTCAGCGAGCACACGCGCATTCTAGCCGAAGGTATTGACCGAGAGATCGGTGATGCTGCGGAGAGCTTGCGCATAGCGGCCAGCGTTCCGCTTCCCGGGCAGCCTGAAGTCTGGTTTCAGAAGGGCGCTGATAATCCACTGGTTCCGATTCTCAATCGCTTTGTGCTTGAGACACCTGGTGCTGAGCTGTCGATGCTTGTCGGGCTGAAGGGCAATGTCATGGGGGCGAGCAGCGTCGATGGTTCGGGACACCCGAATCGGTCCGCCTCTCTCTACCGCAAGAGCTTCGCGGATGCGCCATGGTTTCAGTCGGTCGTAGATAGCAAGTATCTACGGCCGCACGAGCACCGCAGCGTTGCCTTTCGCGAGCACGGAGCTGGTGTAGTCATCGCCGAACCAACGCCGAACCCGGTACTCGCCTCGGCGCTTGGCCACAGCGCAGAGGATACGGTCGTGATGGTTACGCCCGTTCAGAGCGGTACGCAGGTTGTCGGCTACTGGGTTAGCTACGTACAGTTCTCTCACATCGAAGAGACTGTCGAGCGATTGGCCGGGGATGCTAGCCGTGTCTTGGGAGGACAGGCTGCCGTGACTCTCATTGGCGCCTCGGGGCAGATAATTCTCGAGTATGATCCTCAGTCTTTTGCGGGCGCTGGTTTCAATCGTGATCGCGAAGTTGTTGGGACCCTGCAGCTGGCATCGACTGGAAGCCAAGAGGCACAGTCTGGCGAGACTGGTGTTGTTGAGGGCGACCACCGTGTGCGCGGCGGTGAGCAGGTCGTGGGCTATACGCACCTTAGAGGCAATGCAATGTATCCAGGGATGCGTTGGTCGGTTCTCGTGCAAGTTCCCACCAGCGACCTCTATTCCAAACTTGATCGTGTCTGGGAAGCCTTGCTTGTGGCCCTCATTGTCTCGATTCCAGTGTTGCTGCTCGGAGGCGTGATGCTCGGGCATCAAGTTGCTAGACCGATCCTTGCTGTTGCCAACTCGGCCAAGCCAATGGCGAATGGCGATTTCAGTGGAGAAGTGCCCATCACCGGCCAAGGAGAGGTGGCCACTATGGGGCGCAACCTCAACGACATTGCCGTCTCGATGAGTCGGGTCTTGGGCAACGTTCAGCAAACGTCAGAGCAGATCATCGGCACTAGTAGTGAAGTCTCGGGCGCAAGTAGCGCTCTCGCAGACAACGCATCACGTTCGGCGGCCGCCCTGGAGGAAATTAGCGCCAGCATGGCCACCCTCTCGAAGCAGACCAAGGCCAACGCCGAGAGTGCGACCTCTGCGCTTGACCTGGCCACAGCCGTGAGTGATCAGGCCGACGAGAGCACCTCCTACATGCAGCAAATGGTCGAATCGATGGACGAGATTTCGGTCTCCTCCGAACGGATTTCGCAGATCATCAAGGTCATCGATGAGATTGCTTTTCAGACCAATCTTCTTGCGCTTAACGCCGCGGTGGAAGCTGCAAGAGCCGGCCAGCACGGCAAGGGTTTCGCCGTCGTGGCAGAGGAGGTTAGAACACTAGCTGCTCGTAGCGCGAAGGCAGCACGCGAAACGAATACGCTAATTCAAGACTCGCTAGCCAAGGTTGGACAGGGCAGTGACGTGGCTCGCAAGACGGCTGATAGCCTAGGCGAGATTGTTGAGGGCATTGGCCGGGTTTCGTCTCTCATGACTGAGGTCGCCTCCGCGAGTAGCGAGCAGGCAGGCGGCATCTCCGAAATCGACGTTGGCCTCATCCAGGTGGACAACGGAGTGCAGGGCAACACCGCTAGCGCCGAAGAACTCGCGGCTTCTGCTCGGGAGCTCAGTGCACGTGCCTACGAGCTAGAAGAAGTTGTCGCCGGACTCAGTCTTCGTGAGGTGGGCTTCGGCTCAACTAGTAGTAGTTTCGACGAGGACGACGGCGAGTTCGGCGAGGGTGAGTCCTTTGGAGCAAGTGGGGTGGATGAATTTGGCATCAGCGTTGGTGCGGCCACGCCTGAGTTCGAAGACGACGGCGGCTACGATGACTTTGGCTTCTAGGCTACGCTTTGTCGGCTCAGAGGTGCGCAGTAGCTAGATTGTGCCGTGGGCCCTCTTGCCCGCTTTCCACACGGTAGACACCAAGTTCGCACCAAAGTGGTAGGGCACCTCTGCTGGTATCTCTGCGTCCCATGCAACGAGGTCGGCGGGACAGCCCGCCGCAATCCTCCCGAGGTCTGGTGCACCGAGGGCGCGAGCAGCGTGCCGGGTCACGCCAAGCCATGCCTCTTCCACGCTCATGCCAAAGTGGGTGGTAGCGAGCCACATGGGAACCGGCAGGCTCTCCGAGTAGGACGTGCCGGGATTCAGGTCGCTTCCGATCGCCATCGCAACCCCCGCAGCGCGAAGCTTCGCTACTGGAGGCGGTGACATCTTGAGTTGAACGCAGGCCCCAGGGAGCATCGTTGCCACAACGCCCGCCTTGCTCATGGCTGCGATGCCATCGCGACTGACTTGCTCTAGATGATCACCCGAGAGACTGCCGAGTTCGGCCAAGAGCTGAGCTGCGCCGAGGTCGGCGAACTGGCCAATGTGGGCCTTCGTACTCAGGCCTTGGGCTCGCGCGGCTTCGAGGATCTGCCTAGTCTCAGCGAGTGTGAAGGCGCCCTCGTCGCAGTAGACGTCGACAGCCGAGGCGAGCTTCTCATCGGCGGCTCGCGGAATCATCTCGGATACGACCGTATGCACGAAGTCCTCACGCCTACCGGCGAACTCCGGTGGCAGGGCATGGGCTCCGAGCAAGGTGGGGTAGAGCGTGACCGGCTGCTCCTCGCCGACTCGTTTGGCGACCCGAAGCAGACGCAGCTCGCCTTCTACGCTCAGGTCATAGCCGCTCTTTGCCTCCATGCTTGTGGTTCCCCACACGAGGGCGACATTCATTCTGCTCTTGCACAGCTCGACAAGCTGCTCTTCGCTAGCCGCCCGGGTTGCAGAGACTGTGGCCTTGATCCCGCCACCTTCTCGAGCGATGTCCAAATAGTGGTCGCCTCGGGCACGGCGTGCAAATTCGTCGGCTCGACGCCCCGCAAAGACGGGATGCGCATGGCAGTCGACGAGCCCTGGGGTTAGTAGGCGTCCGCCCAAGTCGACCTCGCGTCCCCCGGCGAGCGCCTCCGACGGCAAGTCACTCTCGGCACCAACCCAAGTAATCTTCTCGTCGTAGATGACCACCGCCCCGCGCTCGATTGTGCCGAGCCCGTCGCCCACCGCAGTCAAGACCATGGAGCTGTTGCGAAAGATGGTCGTATCCGCTGGAGAGTGCTTTGCTGTTGGTGACATGGGAAACTTCTTAGTTTCCTCGCCTGGGGATCACGACGCCGCGTTCCTCCGCACAGTCGATAGCTTCTTGGTAACCAGCATCTGCGTGGCGAATTACACCCATTCCCGGGTCACTCACCAAGACTCGACCCAGACAGCGGTCCGCCCGTTCGGTGCCGTCTGCCACGACAACCATGCCTGCGTGCAGTGAGTAGCCGATGCCCACGCCGCCGCCGTGGTGAAAGCTCACCCACGTAGCACCGGAAGCTGTGTTGACGAGCGCATTCAGGATTGGCCAATCAGCCACTGCATCGGTGCCATCCTTCATGCTCTCGGTTTCACGATTGGGCGAAGCCACTGAGCCCGAGTCAAGATGGTCTCGGCCGATAACGATTGGCGCTTTCAGCTTGCCTTCGCGGACCAGTTCATTGAATCGGAGGCCCACTCTATGTCGGTCGCCGTAGCCAAGCCAGCAGATGCGGCTTGGCAGTCCTTGGAATTCGACTCGCTCCTGGGCCATCTTCAGCCAGTTGGCGAGGGCAGGATCGTCGCTGACGATTTCCAAGACGGCCTCATCGGTGACTCGAATGTCCTCGGGGTCGCCGCTGAGTGCGACCCATCGAAAGGGCCCCTTGCCTTCGCAGAAGAGAGGGCGAATATATGCGGGCACAAAGCCCGGGAAGCCGTTGGCATTCTCTAGCCCTCCGAGTTCTGCTTGTGCTCGGAGGTTGTTGCCGTAGTCGAATACATGGCTACCGGTGCGCTGAAAGTCGAGCATTGCCGAGCAGTGGGTTGCCATCGAGTTTTGCGAACGGCGTACGTACTCTTCTGGGTCGGATTCGCGAAGTGCACTCGCCTCATCTAGTGTGAGACCGTGGGGGATGTAGCCGCCGAGTGGGTCGTGTGCCGAAGTCTGATCTGTCACAAAGTCTGGCTTGTAGCCGCGCTTCACAAGTTCCGGTAGCACGTCTGCAGCGTTGCCGATGACGCCGATCGAGCGCGCCTCGCCCTTTCCAGCCCACGTCTGTGCTGAGGCAATCGCTTCCTCGAGACTGCCCGCAATCTCGTCAAGGTAGCGCGTATCAAGGCGGCGTTTGGCTCGATGCTCGTCGACCTCAATGCAGAGGCACACGCCTCCTGCCATCGTCACAGCCAAGGGTTGCGCTCCGCCCATGCCGCCGAGCCCAGCAGTGAGCACGGTTCTTCCGGCCAGGTTGGAGCCTTTCCCATAGTGCTTGCTCGCGGCGGCCATGAAGGTCTCGTAGGTGCCCTGCAAGATGCCTTGAGTGCCAATGTAGATCCAAGAGCCGGCCGTCATTTGCCCATACATCATCAGGCCCGCCTTCTCGAGCTCGTTGAAATGGTCCCAAGTCGCCCATTTTCCGACAAGGTTCGAATTGGCGATGAGCACACGAGGTGCTTCCTCGTGGGTGCGAAACACGCCCACAGGGCGACCGCTCTGCACGAGCAGGGTCTCGTCGTTCTCCAGACGCTTGAGCCAGGAGACGATGGCTTCGTAGTCATCCCAAGTACGGGCGGCCTTGCCCGTGCCGCCGTAGACGACGAGGTTGTCGGGGTCTTCTGCAACCTCTGGGTCGAGATTGTTCATCAGCATGCGCATGGCGGCCTCTTGCGGCCAGCCTTTGCAAGAGAGTTGTGCGCCACGAGGCGAGCAGATTTTCTTCATGCTTGGTATCCAAAGACCGCCTCGATGAGGCTGCCATCGTCAATTAGTGACTTCACGGTTGCGAAGTCTTCGTAGAGGACGCGATCGCGTTCCAAAAAGTCCACCCTTTCGCGGATGAGTGCGTGTGCCGCACGCAGTTTCCGTCCGGGCTTATGAGGCGCACGTAAGTCTATACCCTGCGCAGCTGCCATGAGCTCGATGGCCAGAACTGTCCTGACTGCCTCTTGGACTCGTGCGAATTTGAGCGCGGCATGAGCTCCCATCGAGACGTGATCCTCTCGTCCCGCCGACGAGGGAATCGAGTCGACCGAGGCGGGGTGGCAGTAGACCTTGTTCTCGGAGACAAGTGCTGCGGCAGTGACTTGCGCGATCATGAATCCCGAGTTGAGCCCGCTGTCGCGAGTGAGAAATGGCGGGAGACCAGAGGAAAGGGCGGGGTTCACAAGCTGTTCGATGCGCCGCTCACTGATATTGGCAAGCTCAGCAACTCCGATTGCGGCGAAGTCGAGGGCGTGAGCTACCGGCTGCCCGTGGAAGTTGCCACCCGAAATGAGCTCTCCTCCGAACGGGAGGTCATCATCGGGGAAGACTAGTGGATTGTCGGTCGTGGAGTTGGCCTCCTGCTCAAGTACCTTGCGACAAGACTGCAGCACATCGTAGGTGGCGCCATGCACCTGTGGCATGCAGCGCAGTGAGTAGGGGTCTTGGACCTTGCCACAGCCATGATGGGAGGCGGCAATTTCACTGTCGTCGAGTAGCCCCCGGAGGCGGGCGGCCACCGTTTGCTGGCCGGGCTGAGCCCGCGCACCGACAACGCGGCTGTCGAATGCTCGCACTGTGCCTTGAAGCGCCTCGAGTGACATCGCACCGGCTATGTCCGCTGTTAGGCAGGTGGTGATGGCATCGTGAAGACCTAGCGAGCCAACAGCCGTCATGTGCTGAGTGCCATTGAGGAGAGTTAGGCCTTCTTTCGCCTCTAGCTGAAGTGGAACGAGCCCCACCTTCTCCATCGCTTTGGCTCCCACCATTCGCTCTCCACGAAAGCGAACGGGGCCCTCGCCGATCATGCCGAGCGCGAGGTGGGCGAGAGGCGCCAGATCACCCGAGGCTCCAACCGACCCGCGCCGCGGAATGCAAGGGTGGATTCTGTGCTCCAGCATCTCGCAAAGAAACTCACAGACCTCGGCACGAGCACCGCTTTGTCCGCGGGATAGAACTGCTGCTCGGAGCAGCATCATGGCGCGGGTCTGTGGTTCCTCGAGGTCGTCGCCCACACCAACGCAATGGGAGCGAACAAGATTCTGCTGGAGCGCGACGATTTGGTCGGGTGAGATTCGCACTTCCGCTAGCGCGCCGAAACCTGTGTTCACACCGTACACCGCTGGCGCTCTGGCTCCGCCGGCGACAATGGCATCGACGACGGCCCTCGACCGATTCATGGCGGCAATCGAATCCTGCCCCGGACGCACAGAGCGGTAGCCACGGGCAACTTGGGCAATAGACTCGAGGGTTAGTGGGTCTTGACCCAGTAGCAGTGTTGGCTCTTGCACGGGGCGCATAGTGCGAGGCAAGACTGGCGCGGGTCAACAGCCACGCGTACCGACCTTGGGGCTCGATCCCCAGGACACTCGCATGTGCACAGCCGTTGACAGCCAGGGACTCACGCTCGGATAATTCCGGGAACTTAGGGCGGAGCACTCGCCGGGTCGAGCAAGACTATGGGGGCAGACGACACGTGGGAGGAGGAAGGGCCAGATGGCCTTGAGATCCTTGCAGAGCCGGAGGGGGTGGCCTCGGTGGTAACGCCTATCGAGAAGAGCGAATCGCCAGATGCATTCATATTGATCGATGAGGAGTCGCCTGAGGTTGAGGACGCTACTGACGAGGATCCGATCGATGATCTGGATGAGCTCGATAAGATTAATGAGCTCGATATCGAAGAGTTGGATGAGCTGGATCTTGTAGAGGAAGAGGATGACAAAGAGGTGGAACGGGGAGCCGTGGCTCCGCCGCCAATGCCTGCTCCACCACCGGTTCCGCCACGCACGCCGCTGCCAGCCAAGACCGAAGACGCGAAGCCAGTAGCCGAGCCGCTTGAGAGTGCCGAGTTGGCTACCCCGCCCGCTGCCCCAGAGACTACTGCCGAAGCTCCACTCGAGTTCAAACTCACAAAGCCAGCAGAGGTCTCCGCTCTCGATGCGTTGCTCGAGGGGCGTGGTCCTCTCGACTGGAATCGCCGTGCAGAGAAGCTAACCAAAGAGTTGGCCATGACGGAGAGCAAGTCTCGCATGGGCGAGCTCGCCTACGAACTGGGTGAGTTGTATCAGCGTCACCTTGGCGATGAAGCGTCTGCGGTCAAGGCCTACGGTCGCGCACTGCAAGCGGACCCGAGTCTTCGCGCAAATCTCTGGGCGATCCGTCGCATCTTCTACCGACGAAAATTGTGGCCCAATCTCGTCAAGCTAATTGGAGTTGAGTTGCGATTCGCAAGTAGCGATCGCCAGCGCGCCGACCTGCTTCTCGAGCGTGGACGGACTCTGCTCGATGGGGTTGGTGAGCCGCAGGCTGCCCAAGAGTCTTTCGAGCAAGCGCTGGCGCTAGACACAGGTAATCACGCCGTACTCCTGGCTCTCGAATCCCTCGCTTCCCAACATGGCGACTCAGAACTTCTCTTCCGCACCCTAGAGCAGCTGGCCGCAGCATGCAGTCGTCCCGAACGCAAGGTCGCGATCCTCGTCGAACTCGCAAGAGAACTCCGTTTGGAAGGAGTTGACCTTGGGCGCGCGCAGACGCTACTCGCCGAGGCCTCAAGCCTAGACTGCCTGCACGAAGCAGTGGATCGGGAGCGAGAAGCATTGGCGCGGCACAGTGATGATTTCGGTGCGCTAGCGGCGGTGCTCGAAGGACGCATTGGACGACTGCAAGAGAGCTTCGGCGTTGCCGGGGTTCCCAACGAAGAGTCGGCGCCATCGGAGAGTGGCGGTGGCCAGCGCCTGCGCGAGATTCTTGCGCTCAGGCGTGAGCAAGCTCAGGTGCTCACTCAGGGAGGGGATGATGACGGCGCATGGAGTTGTCTGCATCAGGCTCTGAGCCTCGCTCCCCAAGAGCCGCTTCTCGTGGCCGACCTCTCAGACCTAGCCGAGAGCCTCGGTCGCTACGAAGAACTCGCAGAACTCGTCGCAGCAAGAGAGTCGGGCGAGGTGGATGCAGGGCGAGCGTTAGGGCTTGCGCTACGACGCGCAAGTGCACTGGCCAAGGCAGGCAAGCAGCAAGAGGCAGACGAAGTTCTTGAGTCCCGAGCACGCAGCACCCCTGGCTACTTGCCGTTGGTCGTCGCTCGCGACCTGGGTGCTGGAGCCTCCGGTAATTGGGAACAGCTCGCTGCGCTGCAGGCGGAGATGGCGGAGAGCCTGCGTCTGGGAACCACCTTTGGCGAGGGAGCCGATTGCGATCCCGAACCGCGGGCAGCTGCACAGCACTATGTGGTTAGTGGTGACATTCTGCGATACGGGGTTGGCAACCTGGAGGCTGCTACGCAGCGATACCTGCAGGCACTCGAGGTGGATCCTGCCGCCGAGTCTGCCGTGGATGCAGTAGCAGACTTGCACGTCGGCGCCGGTCGCTACGTAGAGGCAGCGGAGTTCCTGGAGACACACATTGCATCTGCTGAATCTGAGCGAGCAAACTCGATTCGGTCACAGCAAGTGGCGCTCTACCTCGTCGCAGGGAATCCGACGGGCGAACTCGCAGCGGTGAGTGGCCTACTCGAAACTACCCCCGAAGACCTCGCCCTGTGCGGCCGTCGTATCGAGCTACTTCGAGAGTTAGGTGAAGATGCAACACTTTGCGACGCATTGATGGCTCAGGCAGAGCGTCTGGGCGACCCCGATGCGCAGGCGCGCCACTACTTCGAGGCAGGTCGTCTACTCGCTGGAACGCTTGAGCGCTGGAGCGATGGAGCAGAGTGCTTCGGGAAGTGTCGCGAGCGATGGCCCGATGACTCCCTTGTCGCAAGCCTGGAGCTTGAGGCCCTGCGAAAGTCGGGCGGGTGGGCACGACTGGTTTCCTGTCTTCGGGCACGGACCGATAGTTGTGCGGACGAAGACGTGCCCGAGTATGGGCGGGAGGCTCTTGCGGCTCTAGAGTTTGCAGAGAAGAACTCTGAGGCTGCCGTCGAACTTGCAATGAGCCTATGCGAACGAGCGCCAGACAGCGTGGCTCTACTATTGGATGTTCTTGCATGTCTCGACCGCGCCAAGGGCTCCTCAGGCGTCGATACTGCGGTGGCCGAGGTTCTCGATCGCATCGCCGAGGCGAGCGATGGAGAGGTCAAGCGTCGAGCACTCATCCGCCTTGGTGTAGCAAATCAGCGCCTTGGCCGAGCGAGTGACGCTGAAGAGTCGTTTCGCGCTGCGGGCGAGATGGGGAGTGCTGCTGCCGTTGTTGCACTGCATCAGGCGGCCGTGGCGCAAGAGAAATCGGTGCTTCAGGCCGAGGCACTGGCAGCGTTGGGGCGGACGATGGTGGCACCAGAACTCCGCTCTAGTCTGGGAGAGATGGGTGCGTGGCTAGAGGCGGTGCGTGGCAACGATGAAGAGGCGGCCGAGCACTTCGCTTTGGCTGAGGAAGGTTCTGAGGCGCCCGTTGGTTCACTCCTGGGGCAGAGCTTGCTTGCGGCCAAAGCGCAAGATGCTCAGGGACAGGGAGAGTTTCTGGAAGCGCTTGCCGACGCCGCAGAGGGCGCCTATGCGCAAAGCTCGCTGCTTCTGCACTCTGCGATGATCGCTGAAGTGCTCGGTGATGAGGACGTGGCAACAGGGCGGTTGCAGAAAGCCAGACGTATCTCTCCTCTGGATGCGGGTACTGCCGTCGTCATCGCAGACAGGCTTGCGCCTCTATCGCCGGAAGGTGGGGAGAGCGTGTCCGGACTGCTCGAACGCGGCGAGCTCTGCGACATGCGGTCCGTCTTGGCCGATTCCGGAGCCGCGAGGGTCGATTGGGAGCTGGAACGTGCCGAGGCGCTTGAGCTTGCCGGTCACCTGCAGGAGGCGATCTTGGCAGTTGGCGCGGTGCTGGACATACGCCCAGGACACATCCGCGGTCTTCAGACTCTACGGCGGGTCTGCGTCCGAGGTGGCGACCGGGGTAACCAAGCAAAGGCCTGCATAGCGCTGGCTCGGCAGATCGGAGATCGTGAGGGAAGGGTTGCGTACTTCCGGGAGGCCGTGGAGATCCTCGATGGCGAACTCGACGATGCATCTTCGGCGGTTGCGACGTACCAGGCAATTCTGGCTGAGATGCCAGAGGCTCCTGAGTACGACCGCTTGGTCGCCATACTCCGCGAGCATGGTGATACTCGCAATCTCTACCGTGCGTACTCAGCCAGGCTCAAGCATCTCAGTGTGGCGGGCGAGCATAGAGCTCGCGTACCCATCCTCTTGTCGCGAGCTCGTCTGCGCAAAGATATAGGCGACCTGCGAGGTGCGACGCGTGACTACGCGGCATTGCTTGATGCTAATGCGACGCATCTTGATGCTCTGTACGAGCGCGCACAATTGCTCGAGCGGCTTGGAGAAGACCGTGAAGCCGCAGAACATCTCAAGTCCTTTTTGGAGTTCGAAGCGGCCCCAGAGAGACGCGCAACTGCAGAGATGAGCCTGTCGCACCTTATGGCGGATAGTCTCGATGATCTCGAAGGGGCCATCGAACAACTCGAACACGTGGTGAGACAAACTCCCAACGACTTGGAAGTGCGTGAGCGACTGTTGTCGCTGCTTGTCAAGGCGAAGCGCATCAACGAAGCGAGTTGCCTGATTCGGGGAATGGCCGGTATGCGCAACAGCGATGGTCAGCGGGCCCGTGACGAGCTGCGAATTGCTAGCTTGCAGCGGGAAGCCTCGAATCGTGAGGCCGCTATCAAGAGCCTGCGCCGCGCTCGCCAGTATGACCCCCTAAATGTTGAAGCACTCAGCGATCTGATTGAGCTTTGTGGTGGCGAGGAAAAGACTCGTATCTCGCTTATTGCAAGTGGGGTCCAGGATCTGCGCCGCGCTATCGCCGACCAGCCAGCAGATCCGGCTCTCTACGAGAAACTCGCAATTGTGGCGAGCTGGGCTGAAAATGGGCTTCTTGAGAGGCAGGCGCTTCATGCTTTGGAAATGACCGGTAGCCTTAGTTCCGAGCAAGAGACGTCTGTGAGTGAGCTTGGTGTGAAGTCGCTAGAGCTAGGAGGAGTTCTATCTGCCGAGAAGTGGCGCAGCTCGATCCTGCATCGCGACTCGGGTGGCTTCGCCGGCCAACTGTGGAGCATTATCGGGCCAGCTGTCACGGTTTTGTCCGAAACCACGCCCGAAGGGCTCGGCTTTGAGCGAGGCCAACGCATAAAGAGGCGCTCTTTGGCGAAGGAGGTGCCCGAGGTTGCGAAGATCGCGGCATACCTAGGTGTCGATGACTTGGAGGTCTACCGCTCGGATGCTCGCGGGGGCGTCGCAAGGGCAGTCTCGGATGCGACTCCGACAGTATGCCTTGGCGAGACGCTCGCGGTTGGCGATACCCCAGAGCAGCGCTTCTCTCTCGGTCGTTGTCTCGCACACGCAAAGGCTGGGACTGGCAGTGCCACAGAGTTGGCAGAGGCTGACCTGTTCCTCTACTTCGCCGCATCGGCTGAGCTTGCGGGTGTGAGTCCATTGCCAGCTGTCCTAGCCGATAGGGTCAAGGCGGAGGAAGTGAGTGCGATGTCGCGCAAGATGTCAAAGGCACTCGGGCGGAAGGCTCGCAAGGAACTGACGCTCCTGGGCTCACGCTTCTCCGAGCTGGGCTCGCCGGTGAGGTGGCGCGAAGGGGCAGAACAGAGTGCTTCCCGCATTGGCTTGCTGTTGTGTGGCAGCTTGAAGGCCGCGTTCGATGTTCTTGACGTGGGCAAGGGCGGTAGGCTGCTCGCGGATGCCTCGGTTGGGCGTGAACTCATGGCGTGGTCCGTAGGGGAAGAATTCTTGGCGATGGTAGGAGTTGGCGATGAGTGACGAAGACGAAGACGATCCACTCGCCGGGATCCTTGGTAATGAACTCGGCGAATGGGACAAGATATTCGATTCGTTGGACGAGGAGGTGGAAGCGGATGTATCCACGAGTGAGGCGGCATCGCCCGCGCCTTCCAGTCTAGAAGCCGAGCAGGCTGTCGCTGCAGAGGCGCCGGTTAGCGAGGTGGACGATTCGTCGGCCTCTGCTGCCTCGGAAGAAGACCGGAGAGCATTCTTCGAAGACGACCCATTGGCGGAGACCGCTCTGCCGTCGGACGGCCTAGTCCTAGAAATATTGGCGGATCCACCCGCTCTCGATGGTTCGGACTTGTCGGTGAACTCTCCGTTCTATGATGAAGCCGCGGGGGTCGCCCTGGGGCCGCCCGGGGCTGTGCAGCCAGACGCTGCAATGTCCGACGTTGGGCAGTCTAGGGAAATCCCTGGCGCTGACGATGAAGTGAACTTTGGTGGGGTGCCAGAGGCGCTCGGGACGTTGCTTGGCAGCGGCGGCCACGAGGAACTTGAGCTAGAGATTGGCGCCCCCCCCAGTGTCCCAGCACTTCGCATTGGCGACGTGGCATTGGCGGATCTTCTCGGAGATGAACCTGTTCCCAGTGCGAAGGAGGACATTGCGCGAATCTCCGAGCGAGCAAATGCGTTCTTTGACGATTCGTCGGCGCGCGAGGTCTCACTGGAGCTTGACGTAGACTCCTACGATGGTATCGAGGTTAGCGGAAGCACCATCCCGACCCCCGTTCCCGAGGATGAGCCTATCGAGTCTGCGGCCTTCGCAGCACCGGGCTCTCAAGTGCCGGAGGGCGATGAGGGAGTTGGCGGTGCCGGCGCGTCGGAGGGGAACGTTCCCTCAGCGGGGAGCGCACCAGCGGAATCCGATGGAGTTCCGATACCGATTCTCGATCCGGGACGTGAAGCCTTGCGCACCGGAGCAATTCCGGAAGGGACCGAGGAAAGTGAAGAACTTGCTTCGGAGGTTGATGGGGCTCTCGAGAGCATGCGCAGTGGCCCAAGTACGCCTGCGTCAGGAGACGCTCGTTCCGATAGCGCTGCCCCACCGATAAAGGCGGCCAAAGATGGCGTCATCGACGATGGCGTAATTCGCGACCGAGCACCGCGTCTCGATGGGGTGGTCGAGGCAGCCGTGGAGGACGCGGTGGCGATGAGCACCGGCACCTTGCACACAGGCCCACAGCTCCTTGAGGCCGACGTTGAGCCAGATCTCCCACCCGCGAAGTTCTCTGATGCTCTGGCCGATTTGGACTTGGCTCGAATTCATGTTCCCGATCGCGTGGAAGCCGAGGTAGCTGATCGCACCGATGAGGCTGCAAGGCTCCTTGTCCTCTACGAGCGCGAGCTCGACTTGCTCGACGAGCCGGGGGCGATAGTTCGCATGCGAATCGAGTCCGGTCGATTGGCGGAAAGTCTCGGAGACTTGGATCGGGCGCGCCGGCATCTCGATGAGGCCTTGAAGCTAGCTCCGCGCCTAGTGCCTGCAAATCGGGCGCTGCGTCGCATTGAGCGCCGACTTGGCAACTGGGACCAAGTGCTTGCGCAGTTGGATCATGAGCTTCAAAAGGCTGGTTCCATGGAGGCTCGGGCCCTCTCGGCGTATCGGGCAGACCTCCTCATGGCAATGGGGGAGCCAGATCTAGCTCGTGTGGCTGTCGGCGAACTTCTCGACTTGGCACCTCGCGATACCCGCGCCCTCTTGGCCAACCTGGAACTCGCGTTTGTGGATGGCCGAGAGGACGAGGTGCAAAGCTCGCTCGCGGCACTGGCCGAATCGCTTAGTGGCACGAGGTTGCGCTCAGCTATCTGCGCCCTTTCAGGGACGATTGCAACTCAGAAAGGCGATGCTGAGAAAGCTGCGGAGTTCTTCGGGGAGGCTACGAAGGCTTGGCCAAATATTGGCGCAGAGTTCTTTCATGCTGCCGTTCGCTACGAATCGTCGGATTCAGAAGAATACTCAGGGCTTGTAGCGCAGGTTGCTTCAAAATCTCCGGATCTCGGCGCAGGGCTGGCATGGCTGCGAGCGGAGTCCCTGCTGGCAAAGGGGCAAAGCGAGGATGCTCGGACGCTCCTACGCGATGCACTCAAGAGGATGCCTGATGATGCCCTTTTGTTGGACTGCTCTCTGCGTGCTGGGGCGGATGCTTCGAATGCGGGGCTGTACTGGCAGCAACTTGGCGCTGCAACCGAAGATGCCGTGGCAGCAGCTGGTGCCTACCGCCAGTCAATGCACTTTGCATTGCAGGCTGAGGGCGAACCAGCGGCCGTGCTCGCATTGGCGAACGCTGCGCATTCCGCGAATCCCTCAGACATGCTTGCCTCCGCCTGGGTGCGGAGGCTCGGCGGCAGCACAAGCAATGCCGCTAGTGCCAACGACGGAAAGCCGCCTACGGACATCGCGGGCGCACTGGCGCTGGCCAGGGAACTCGAAGAAGCGGGGGAGATGGCTGCGGCGCGAGCTGCAATCGAGCCGATGATTTTCGCGAGCGACTCTTCGCTTTCCTCTCTAATACCTCTCGCCTTGGACCTGGCGCGTTCCGCTGGCGACACAACTGCACTGGCGACCTACCACGCGATGGTTGCGACGGTTGCGAGGGATACTGGAAGCAATGAAGTGGCGTGCCAAGCGAGTCGCTCCGCTGCCCGGGCGCTCACGGTAATCGCCGGCCAGAGCCCTGGAGAACAGGAAACCCAGCGACTTGCAATGCAGGCGTGGGCGTCACACTCCGAGCTAGAGCCAGGTGTGGCCGCGGAGGCAGCCTTGCTGCTTGCAAGCCGCGGAGGCGACTCGAATGCGGTGGAAGAGTGCAGTTCGCTCGCTGGTGAGCAAGTGAGACATGCATCGCGAAAGGCCCAGCTGGCCATCGCGAAGGCGGGCGCCAGCCTCGTAGCTGATGCGTCAGCCTCTGCCGATGCACTCTCTGTGCTGCTGCAGGAGGGCTCCGACCCGCGAGCAGCCGAACTGTCTTGGGCCATATGCCTTTCGACTGAGAGGCTCACAGAGGCAGCCGAGGTATTGGAGACAGAGGCGAGACGCGGGCAGGGTGGCCCGTTGGCGGATCGCCACGGCTATCGAGCTGCGTACCTGCGAGTTCAGCACGACCTAGATCTAGACCTAGCGGTGCAGCTGCTAACCGAGCTGGCAACCGCACGGCCCCAGTTCACTGCAGCCGGGGAGCTTCTCAGGACCGCGCGCGGTCACGGTGGTGTTGCATTGGCTAGCGAAGGAGCAGGACGCCCTCGCATGTCCGCGGCGAGCCTGCCACAAGATTCTATTAGCGGGGCGATTCGCCATATTGAATCGCTGGCAAGGGCTGGGACTCTCGATGATGCGGCCGAGCGAAGTGGCGAACTGCGTAAGAAATACCCTGATGACGCGCTCGTGCAGCATGCGTTTGGACGGCATTGCTGGCTGGCGGGAGCCAGTGCGGACTTGACTGAGAAGGCCCTCGCAGATCTACGAGATGCAGAGGAACGCTCCGACGGCGAGGCAAAGGCGGTAGCTTGCGAAGAACTCGCTCGCATCGATCTTGAGTTGCGCGGGGATCGCGAGTCGGCCCGAATGTTCTGGGAATCAGGAAGCAAAGCTGCGCCACTGCGGGCAGACCTGCAGCGAGTACTTGAGTCAGAATATCGAGGGCATGACGCGCAGAGAGAACGATACAAGGTAGTTTGCGGGCGAGTGATTGCGAGCCTCGAGGGCGGCAGTGAGCGCAGCGCGTACCTGGTTGCTCGGGCGCGACTCTCAAAGGCTCTGGGGCGTGAGGCTAGCGTCGTTCGAGGCGACTACGAAGGTGCGTTGGAAGACGATCCGCTCTGCCGCGAGGCGCTGTTCTTCTTGGAGTCCGAAGCTAGTTTGGCGGGCCCCACCGAGGAACTCGCTAGTCTCGAGGTGAAGGCGTCTGCCTACTTTGCTGGTGATCCCCGCGCTCAGGGCGCGTTCCTGGTGCGCTCTGGTGAGACTTGGCGGAGCTTGGGGCAGCGCGAATCCTGCCTTGCGCGGCTCAAGGGTGCGCTGAAGGTCGTTCCTGGTTTCACTCCGGCCCTGTCCGCGTGGCGCGATCTTGCGCTCGATCACGAGCTTTGGGCGGAACTCGCCGAAGCCTGTCTCTTAGAAGTTGAGAGTGTCGAGAGCGATGAAGCTCGTGCTCAGCTATTCCTTCTCGCTGGCGTCACGCTGATGGACAGAGTCGAGGACGGTACTGCCGCAATCGCTGCACTGCGAAGTGTCTTGGTTGTCGAGCCTCTCAGTCGGGAGGCCTTTGTTCGTCTGCGATTGCTATACGACAGCGAGGATAGGGACGAGGACCTCGCACAACTCTATTCCATGCGCCTTGAGGCGCAGCCAGAGGATCCGCACGAGCGTTGTGAATTACACCTCGCACTAGCTCGCGTCTTATGGGGTGCACTTGAGAACCCGCTTGAAGCCTTGGTTCACTACCGCGCCCTTTTGGCCCTTCGCGCCAATGACAAAGAGGCCATTGTAGCTGTATCGGAAATTACTTGGGCGACGAAGAAGTGGGCGGATGCTGCAGACGCACTGATGGTGCTTGCCCGCATAGAGACGGATACAACAGAGCTCGCGAGTGTCTTTGGCCGATTGGGGACCATCTACGCGGAGCATCTTCCACAGCCGCAGTGGGCGCTCAAATCGTTTCACAAGATGGTCACGCTTGATCCGGGGAATCACGAAGCGCTTCGGCACATCTCGGTGCTTGGGGTAGAGTGCGGCGAGTACCGGTTGGCGCTGGGAGCTTGCGAGCAAATTATCAAACAGGCGCCCCCAGTCGCGGAGCGCATCGAAGTGTTGATCCACATGGCCAAGATTCTTCGCGAGAACACCGGCGATCCGAAGAATTCTAAGAGAGCTCTGAGGCATGCTCTGGATCTGGACCCGGGCAGTGACGCCGCTCTCGACGCACTGGTGCAGTTCTACGTTGATCAAAACGACTTGCGGAGTGCACGCATTCATGTGGACAGAGTCGCCAACGCCATGCGCAAGCGTATTCAAGAGTCCGCCGCCGATGGTGAGGCGTACCGGGTCCTGGCACGAGCCATGGCCGCGAAGGCAAAGGCGGGGGCGGCTGAGTGCATGCCAACGGCGCAGGTGGCTGCTAGCCTTGCTCTGAGGCTTGGTGTCGAGAACTCAGAAACCTCTTCGCTTGCAAAGCAGGTTGGTCCAGGTATGGCCGCGGGGCTGGCAGACGACACCTTTGACGACTTGCTCTTCACTCACTCAGTACCGGGAGAAGCCCGAACCCTCTTCGCGCTTCTCGGCGGCCGTCTTGCGAAGCACATTGGCATTGATGTCCGAAGCCACGGAGTTGGTAGAAATGACCGACTGCGCAAAGGCATCGACGATGCAGCCAGTGTCATTCTCAAGCTAGCTGACGAGATGGGTGTGGAGGATGTGGATATCTATGTGTCCAAGCAGAAGCCGAATCTGCTGGCGGTCGAGCCCACGAGTCCATTCTCAATCATCCTAGGAGAAGAACTTGCCAGTGCCGAACGACTCGGAGAATTACGCTTCTTTGTGGGCCGCAGTTTGAAAGGCGCATCAGCAAGTCTCTCTGCTCCATTGCAGTTGGGCGTTGAGCGCTTTGGGGTTCTCTTGGTTGGTTTGCTGCGCCAGTTCCAACCGGAGTTTGCACCGACGGGGGTCGATACCGAAGCCGCCAGTGCGGAGCAGCAAAGGCTGCGCAGGCTCATCCCAAGCAGCTTGCTTCAGGAACTCCAGCCCTACGCCCTGGGTCTTGTGACCGGCGACTTCGATCACAAAGCGATCTGGCAGGCTATGGCCGACGCCTGCAACCGCGTGGGCCTTCTCTGCGCAGGCGATGGCAGTGCAGCGATAGCGGGGCTGATGCGCGCCAAGGGCCATAGTGATCTGCGAAAGGCACTGCAAGACCCCGAAATTGCATCCCTGGTGCGCTTTGCTTGCTCCGGCGAGCATGCGCGTCTGTGGGCTGCGCTACGTGCCTAGGACGTGAGTGGTCGGCGTCGGTCTGAGCACTTGCGGTCATCAATTCGCCCACGAGGCGCGGTACTCTTCGGGTTGTCTGCCGCCGCTTCTCAGAACTCAGCATGCCGCTCCCACTCCCACTCCGCCGCCGCTCCTCGCTTCTCCAGCTAGCGCTGTCTTGCGCCCTATCTACTTTCGTCGTTACCGTCATGTGTGGATGTGGCCCTGGTGGTTCCGAACCTGTGATGCAGGCAGTCGGCGATCAGTTGGCCGTAGTGAACCAGGAACTCGTGATCGCCTTGAGTGGTTCGGATGCGGACGGCGACGAGGTCTTCTATACCTACGAATCGAATGTGCCGGACATTCATTCACGGGCTGCCTTGAGCAGGCTGCCGAATGGCGGGGGGGAGTTTCGATGGACGCCCCAAGCTCAGGATGTTGGCGAGTGGTTCTTCGACTTCACGGCCAGCGATGGCAGCAAGTCCGATACCATCACCATTCGAATCGAAGTGCGAGCCGCAATTGGTGGCAACTCATCTCCGCGATTCGTGCACCCTCAGGGCAGCGGTACGACCCTCGACCTGTCTGAGTCCGCATGCCTTGAGTTGAACGTCGAAGTCGTCGATGGTGACACGCCCGACGTAGCGCTCGAGCAAGGGCTGCCGATTATTGAAGGAGCCGAACTGGACGTCATCTCGGGCACCACCGCGACCTGGAGTTGGTGTCCCAGCGAGCAGCAAATTGAAGCCTCCGATCGCTACAACCTATTGCTCACTGCCGACGACGGTGACAATCCAACGAGCTTGCATCCCTACCTCATCGTCCTGCGCAGCCCGCTTAAGCCGAACTGCCCCGGGGATGCTCCTGTCGTCACGCACACTCCGTCCGATCTGAGCAGCCTCGTGGGCATCGCGATTGAAGCCGTCATTTCGGATGACCAGGGCCTCAAGCAGGAACCGCTTCTCTACTACTCGACAACAACGCCGGGTACGCCACCGGATCTTGGTCAGATGATTCAGGTGACGATGGAGCAGGGCACCGGCGACAACTGGACGGCCGAGATCCCCAATCCGGTTGCAAGCTTGAGTCAAGGCGCCACCGCCGACCTCTACTACGTCATCGTCGCAGACGACGACGATGATCCAATTGGAAATTGCGATCATCGTACACAGGCGCCGACTACGGCCTTCTTCTCTATGACTGTAACGAACCCTGGTGGGGCGGGCGGTGCCGGCCTCTGCGAGCCGTGCACCACCGATGTTCAGTGTGGCGATGCGGCCGACCGCTGTGTGGCGATAGGGCCAGAGGCCGATTCCGTGTGTCTTTCGGATTGTGGATCCGCTTGTCCAACAGACTTTGAATGCTCTGTAGGGGATTTGGAATCGGTGGACGGAGCGCCTTCTCGCCAGTGTGTGCCGCTATCACTGGATTGCTCGGAGCCAGGTGGCACCGTGTGCATGGACGATGTTCTCGAGCACAATGACAGCCGAGTCGAGGCTCTAGCCAATCCACTACTAGACGCGGACGCGATTCACAACCTCGTGAGCTGCCCCGCAGCAATTGGCACCGGCGATGACGAAGACTGGTTCGAAATCTTCGTGCCCCAAGAGGGCTCTCTCAACATTGATCTGGCCTTCGATAGCGCGATTAGCGACGTAGACGTTGATGTCTACGACGAGAGCGGTACCTTCATTGATAGCTCTAGTGGGTTTGGAGCAACCGAGTCCTTGCGACTCTGCGTGCCCCAGGGCTTCTATCTGATTCGAGTCTACGCATTCAGTTCCGCGGAGAATCCCTACACCCTCCAGCACTCGAGCAGCGCGCAGTCCTGCGACGTAGAAACGTGCGTAGCCGATATTCTCGAGGAAGACGATACCTCTGGCCAAGCGACCGCTGTTGATCTCGATGCAGGTATCTTCGACCGCCCAACCCTCACACTGTGTGAGGCCGATGAGGATTGGTATCGGGTCGAACTCGACAATTCAGAACTCTTGGCCGTGGACCTAACGTTTGAGCAAGGCGCGACCGGTGATTTGGATATTCACTTCTTCGACTCTGGCCTTGTTGATCTCACCCCCTGTGGCCCGGTCGACGTTTCGAGCTGTGATACCAGTAATGGCCAGAGCGCCACTTCCAACGAATCGGCTATCTTCGAGGCGCCGGCGACGGGGTGCTCTCCCTGCGAATTCTTCGTAGTGGTCCAAGGCTTCGACGGTGATGAGAATGAGTACGGTATTCGAATTGAAGGCAGCAACTAGCTTCGTGTTCATGGCGGCTCTGGTCCTCGCTTGCGGGGAGGTGGAGCGTGAGCCGGATCCTTGGCTGCAAGGGCTGCAACTCAACTCAATTGAACCGGCAGTTCTCTTGCCCAATTCAAATGTGCGATTGGCCGGTGCGCACTTTGTAGACTCCACCCTTGGGAGGAGCGAATTGCACGTGTCTGGGACGTTCACAGCGGAGGACGGAAGCACAAGCGTCGTAGGCGCCGGCCTCGGTCCGCTCTCATTCGTGGACTTCGATGAGATGGAGCTGTCGTTTGGGGGCCGGGCCAGGGCTCTCTTCCCAGCTGGTGACGGTAGCTTCACGGGGGAGGCGTGGCTCAAGGTCGATTCGTCTCTTGACGGGCGCACCTATGAGAGTCCTGCCGTGTCACTGCTGTTCGAGCTGAGAGACCAGCTAACGCCGGTGCTCTCCGACGCGCAGTCTGGCGGGCTATTCTTCGTCAATGATCGCGTAGACGTGCTCGGAGATGGGTTCTTGCTCTCGGAAGGGGAGGGCGAGAGTTTTGCCAGGATCTCTGGTTGCTTTCAGGCCACAGGCGATGGCGAGTGCATCGATGTCTCGACCCAAGAATTCTCGCTAACCCCCGGGCAGCCCCAGGAGCGCACTGGCGCCTACTTCGTATTGGAGCCTCAGCTCACAGGCATTGTGGGCGGCGTCTTCACCGGTGCTCTCGAACTCGTGAATCGACACACGGGTGGCGTTGAGTTAGCTTCGGAGCCCAGCAGTATCTCATACGAGCTACTTCCGCCGACTCTCTTCTCTGTCGAGGCCGATGGTGTCTCTCTTGGTCAGTATGTTGAGTTTCTGGGTGGCGGATTTGTCAGCGCCACTGACGGTGATGGCAGCGGAGGTACCGAGCTATTCTTAGAGGGCGTGTTCACCCCGTCGGGGGCTGATTCGGGGACCGCTGTGGACTTGCTGCTCTTGCCGGAGGTTCTCGAGGGCAGGACTATCCGATACGTTATGAACGAGGACGATGCACTGGGGCGTGCCATTGATCTACGGCTCGTCACGGGGCATTTCGAAGGCACGGTAAGGCTGCGAGTTGCCTATGATGGTGACGTAGAGGTGGGTTCGGTTCTCTCGCTGAGTTTCGATCTAGAGCCGGTCAAACAAGTCGTCTACCTGCGATTTCTCCCAGACTACGTCAATACGTTACGACACTTCGGCCTGCGAGCTGTGGACCAAGAGATTCGCCGGCGAGTTCTCTCTGTAGTGAGTCGCGACTACGAGGCGGTGAATCTCGAAGTGCGCGATGTGCCGCCGACCGATTTTGCTTTGTATTCCACCGTAGACATTGCCGGCGAAGATCTAAACGGCCTAGGGCTACTGGGATACGACAACACCGCTGGCAAGGACGTCGGAAACGTGCGCCTCTACGATCACATAGGCGGTGTCAATGCGGTCACTCAGCAGGATGGCTACCCTGGCTTCGGTGGCGTTTTCATTGAATCGATGTTCGCGTTCTCTCGGCACCCGAAGGGCTTGGCGGAGGGCATCCCAGGAGCTGATGAACTCTTTGATGAGATCTTTGATGCATTCCGACCGGATATCACTGGGGGTGAGCCCGTGCGGGCTTCGGATTTTGGCGGCGGTGGCTTCTCGGCCGTGTCAACTGACCCTGGATGTCCAGCACAGGAGCGTGGCAAGCAAATCGAGTGTGCTGTGTGGGTTCTCGGCAACATCATCGGTACAACCGTGAGTCACGAGATCGCCCATTCACTCGGCCTGGCGAATCCAGAAGTCCCAGGAGCGTTTCACAATGGCAGTGATGAGCAGGGCCGCTTGATGGACGGTGGGAGCGCTAGGCCCTTTGCCGAGAGGGCTCAGCTTGGCGGTGAAGGGCCAGGTCGATTCTGTCGTTCGGCATACGATTACCTGCGCGAGATCTTACCTAGCGAATTGCCAGCGAACTATGAGGGGCGCGAGAGCTGCTTCTAGAACGACTCGTCGCAGAGTCGGAACACAATTGAAGACGGGCCGTCGCTGTTATCTTGGAATAGTGGCTCTCCACACGGAACTACGTAGGTCTCTCCCTCCTCGAGGGATTCGAAATGGACTAGTTCGATCTCAACCGCTTCGATTCTAGGCGGATGGTAGGATTGCACCTCTAGTACTCGTGTGTTGCCGGGGCATTCCTCGGGAAGAGGCATCTGCGACCGCAGGATGAATGCTGAGCTCGCAACAGCGAAGAACATTGCCGCGGAAGCGACTAGCATGACCCCAATGCCAGTATTCTGGCGCTGTGGGTAGAGGACCTCTCTGCGCAGTTGCTGCGCCCGATCGCCGCCTACCCGATCGCCGCCTACCCGATCGCCGCCTAATGGGCTCGCCGCCTCGCCTGTGTGAGCCATGGGTTCTGGTGATCGTGGCGTGTCAGAGTCCATTAGAACCAGTCTAACAGAGTCACCTCATATCTCGATTGGCTTTCTGCTCGATGAGTAAAGAATCACATGGTGAACCGATCGTTCCCTCCGAGCGTGCGTAGAGATGTGAGACAGACGAAATCGCCGATAATGGGCCTAACTAGGTGGTTCCTACGATGCTAGGATCCTATCTGTGACTGTAGGGAGCTCGGAAATATCCGCCCCCCTCTTGGGGCAGGTTGTGGCGGAACGCTATTTCGTGGAGAAACATCTCGGCGAAGGTGGTATGGGCACGGTCTATCGCGCACGTCACATTACCCTCGAGAAGAAGGTTGCTCTCAAAGTTCTGCACGGCGAATTCTCTCGCAAGCAGGACCTCGTTGATCGGTTCCTCCTGGAAGCGAAAGCCGCATCAAGTATTCGCAACGAGCATGTCATCAACATCACCGACTTTGGTGTAACCGGCGACGGCTATGTCTTCTTTGCGATGGAGTATCTTGAGGGGCGCGACCTTCACAGCGAGCTTGGGAAAGTAGTCTCTGGCGGTGAGCTCTTTCCCTGGGCGCGTTCTCAAAGAATCTTTCTCCAGGTCTGTGAGGCTCTCACTGCGGCTCACGCACAGGGAATCATCCACCGCGATCTCAAGCCTGAGAATATCTTCTTGGTCGAGGGAACCGGGCGCGACGACTACGTGAAGCTTCTCGACTTCGGTATCGCGAAGGTGCAATCGCCGACCGGCGAAGAAGGTGAGCGCAAACTCACAAAGACTGGCGTTCTCTTCGGAACTCCCGAGTACATGGCGCCGGAGCAGGCCAGGGGGCAGAAGCCCGATCATCGCGTCGATGTGTACGCGATGGGCTGTCTGCTCTTCCAATTTCTCGCAGGTACGGTGCCCTTCAAAGCCGAGAGCTTCATGGCCATTCTCACTCATCACATGGTTGAGCCAGTGCCCAAGATCTGCGTCGAGTTGCTAAAACGATCGGGCGCGCCTACCGGCGTTCTTGGTATCGTCGACAAGGCACTCGCGAAAGATCGCGAGGAGAGATTTTCGAGTATTAGAGAACTGGCCGAAGCAGTGGCATCGGTTGGGGAGGCCTATGGGGCTGTTGCGACGGTTCCAAGAGGCAAGCGTTCGACCAAGGAGACGGCTCTTGTGGGCCGAAACAAGCGGCCATCAACACGCGGAAACTGGACTGGATCCGTTCGTGAAATTTCAGACATCGTAGAGGAAGAGGCTGATGCGGTTGCCGCTGCGGCCCTGGAAGTTAAGTCTAAGCCACAAGGCCGGCTCGTCCTCGGCGCTGCCCTTGCGCTGGTCCTAGCTGGCGGCTTCGCTGCAGCAACGGTCTTTGGTGGTGGAGACGAGGGGAGTAGTGGTGCAGCTGCAAGTCGGCACGAGCCGCCGTCGCCGTCTACTCCAGCGTTAGGTGCGGCGTTAGGTGCGGCGCCGCATGTTCGAGCTGATGCCGCTGAAGTGCCCAAGGCCGGCCCAACACCCACTGGGGTGGCAGAACTAGGGGACGCTGGCTCGACCGGCGAGACAGCCACAGATACAACGAAGAAACCCACCAATGTGAAGGGTAGACGAAAGGGCGATAGGGGGCGTAAGGACTCCGCGTCCAAAGACGAAGGCAACACTCCCGCCGTCGGCCGCCACGACAAAGGCGATGGCGGCAAGAAGGCGGATGGCAAGAAGGCGGATGGCAAGAAGGCGGATGGCAAGAAGGCGGATGGCAAGAAGGCGGATGGCAAGACGGACAAGCCAACCGAGAAGCCGGGGTCTGAGATTTCCGACACGCCTGGCGAGTTGCAACTAAAAACCCCATACCCCATTCGGCGGTAGCTAGACCGCCGAGCGTAAACAATGTTCGGTCTAATGGTCCTGCTTTCCCGATTGCAGCGTTGCTCATTTCGTCATTTGCCCCGGCGAAATCTTCATTCGCGCCTTGCACTCGAAGAATCAGAACTCACCATTCTCGGTCATTTTCTTCGCTCGACGGTCTAGTATTCCGTGCCGCAACTTCGTTCCGGGTTTTCGCCTTGCCCTCGTGGCTCGAGTGCAAGGCCAAGTGACGAAGCAATACCGGGGTAGTGCGAGGAGCCCCAACACCGCTATCGGCGACAGGGGCTGACCCAACCTGGATCGAACACCGGGTACGTGGTACTAGCGCTTCGCTCGTGCTCGTTCGACGACTACGTCACGTTCCTGGAATACCAGTCCCGTGCAGGTGTCGATTACTTCGTCTGCGATTTCTTCTGGTACGCGGACGTAGCAGTGTGTGTTTCTGAGAGTGATACGTCCAAGCTGCTCGGCGCTTTCTCCTAGAGCCTCGCCAAGGAAGTCTCGGATCGCATCGATATCTGCGTCTTCTCGCTTGCCGACGTTTACGAAGAGCCGAACGCTCTGAGCTGCAACATCACCGATAGCGTCTTCTGAAGCGGAGCCTTCAGACGACGACTTCTCTGCAGACACGTCATCATTGGGCGACTCGTTGGTCTCCGACTCGACATCATCCTTGCTGCCGCGCCTTCGACGTCGTCGCTTCGCCGGCTTCGCCTCTTCCTCGTCAAGAGTAGTGGCATCGTCGCCAGTTGCCGGAGTCTTCGAGGATTCGGGGGCGGATTTGGTGTCGCTGTCCTGCTTGTTATCTGCCCAGGCTTCCCAAAACTCACCATGGACGCCCGCGTCGACCTTGGGCTTGCGAGTACGTCCCTTGACCGTCTTCTTTTTGGTCTTTCTCGCGCTGCCGGGACCTGCTACTTGCTCTTCTGCCTTGGCGTCCTCGTCGGCGCTTGCGCTTGCCTCGGTGCCCGTTTCGCTAGAGCTTTCCCTTTGTCCCTCTCGGTCCGCTGAGCCACGTCCTCTGCGCCGTCTCTTGCGCTTGGGACGCTCTTCAGTGGCGCTAGCGTCAGCGTCCGCAGCAGACTCTTCGGCAGCGGGGGCTTCGGTTGTTTCTGCTTCGGCTGCTTCGGCAGGCGCTTCCTCTGCCGTGGGTGTCTCCTCGGCGATAGCCTCTGCCGGAGCAGTCTCGGCAACAGCCTCTGCCGGAGCAGTCTCGGTAACAGCTTCTGTTGGAGCAGCCTCGGCGGGCGCAGTTTCAGGTATGGTCTCCGCCTTCGCTTCGGTGGACTCTTCTTCCGAGTCCTTCCCTCTGCGCCTTCGTCGCTTGCGCTTCGGGCGCTCTTCTGCGTCGGGCTCTGTTGTAGAGACCTCTACGGCAGGCGCGCCGGTTTTTGCTGTCACGTCGGCAGGCTTTTGCGCGGGCGCTGCAACGGCGACTGCACTCACCGTTGTCTCGTTGTCCGTATCACGAGGTGTTTCCTCGCGCTCGCGTCGTCTCCTGCGTCGCTTTCGTGGCTCCTCGTCCCGTTCGCTCGCAGCTGGCTGGGCAGCAGCTGAAGGTACTGCGGCAGCAGGCTTGGCATTCGTGGTGGTGCGCGCGGGCGCGGTCGACTTGTTGGACCGGTCGGTGAGGAGCTGTCGCAAGAGAAGGGCTACAACTCGCTCACCCTCGTTGCTTTGCCACAATCTCCGAGCGAGAGCGATGTGCTCCTTGCGGGCATCTCCCTCGAGCATCGCAATGACCTGCTCGTAGAGCTCACCTTCTTCGATGACAGCCATCTCGTCGGCGTTAGGCAGGTCGCGCTCAGTCGGAATGATCTTGTAGATGAGCTTTAGATAGTAGAACGCACCAATCTCGCGCGGTCCTACGAGGCTCAGGGCCGTGCCTTCCTTGCCTGCGCGCCCGGTGCGTCCAGAGCGATGCACGTAGACCTCGGGGGAAGCCGGAAAGGTGTAGTTGATGACGTGTGAGAGCTCGCTGATGTCAATGCCGCGTGCGGCGATGTCCGTCGCGACGAGGAAGTTCAGGTTCTTGTCTCGCATGCGGACCATGACTCGCTCTCGATCCGCCTGCGAGAGATCTGACGAAAGTGCTTCGGCGTCGTAGCCGTTCTTGCGCAGGTAGCGGGCGACCGTCTTGGTCTCGTCGCGCGTATTGCAGAAGATGATCGCAGACTCGGGCTTCTCCGCCTTCATGAGCTTGAGAAGGTCCCGGTTACGAGCCATTCCACTAACCACGTAGTAATAGTGGTCGATAAGCTCGGCTCCCACGCTATCGCTGGAAAGTGTGAGCATCTCGGGCTCGCGCATGTGCCTACGACCAATGCGCTCGATCTCTTTGGGGATCGTCGCCGAGAAGAGCATTGTCTGCCGCTCTTCCTTCGCAGGCAGTGTACCAACGATGTTCTCAATCTCTTCTTGGAAGCCCATGGAGAGCATTTCATCGCACTCGTCGAGTACCAGCATGCGAATGCCTGCCGTCTTCATCGTGCCTCGGCGAATGTGGTCGAGGACTCGTCCCGGCGTGCCGGCGACAATCTGCCCGCCGTCTTCGAGTTGCTTGATTTGCGGTCCGATGGGGGCGCCGCCGTAAATTGGCACCACGGCCACATCCATATGCATGACGAGTTTGGTGATCTCTTTTCCAACTTGCAGTGCAAGCTCGCGCGTTGGTGCAAGAATCATCGCTTGCACGCCCTTCTTGCCGTCGGAGAGCATTTGGGCGATGGGGATGCCGAAGGCAGCCGTCTTGCCCGAGCCCGTCTTGCTCTGCACCATCATGTCGTGGCCGTTAGTGAGCGTCGTGATTACGGCCTCCTGCACTGGCATCGGGCGGTCGTAGCCCATGTCACCAAGAGCGCGCATGAGGGGTTCTGTCAGGTTCCAATCCTCAAAATGTGCCGGCTCGACGGGCACCTCTACCGTTTCGAGCCCAGCGTCTACGGCTTCGGCCGAGCTTTCGGCCGAGGTGTCAACGGTACTGGCGACTACGTCAGCTTGCAGCGAGTCGCTGCTCTCAGAAGAGGGGGTGGTTTCTTTTGCCATCGTTTATAGATTCCTTGATGGCTGCGGCTCGTTGCGGAGAGCGCCCACTTGGGGGCGTCAAAGTGAGTGGGCCTGGTCTCGAATAACACCGCGAGTGTTGTTGTGTGGCTGCTCATGGAGCCCCTCCGGCGCTCGTTGGAGCGCTAGCGGGAGCATGGCTATCGATTCGTTGCCGAATCGACTCGCGTGATTCATCGAGGGCGCGACGCATCTCAAAGAGCTCGTCAGCTTGTTCGTTGTCGAAGTCGGCCAGGAGGCTGTTGTATCTGAGCCTCATAGCCGGGAGCGCCTCGTGGACGTGCGCCATCCTGTCGTAGGCAGCTCCCATTGTGGTTTCAGCTAGTTCAGAGAAGCGGCATCGTGCATCGACGACGTCCCACTGATCTCGCCATTCATTCGAGAAGCGTTTCCAATTCGAGGCCAGGGCACCGCGACGGGTCGACTTGCGCTGTTCATTCGCGGCTTCGCCAGCTATGGGCTGGGCGAGAAGCATGTTGGTTTTGGCACTCAAGTTGGATAGCTGCTCTAGCACTAGCGTGTTGCATTCAAGAAGATCGCGAGGATCTGGGTTGTCGGTGACAATCGAAGATTCGGGTAGCTGCACTGCCGGGGTGCGGAAGAAGAGGTGCTTCACAATACTCGTCGTGAGTAGTAGGAAAGCTACCGTTGCGGTCGCCGCATAAATTGCTAGCAGTACCTGCCTGTATCGCCGAAACTCGCTTGGTCGTTTATGTTCTCTCGTCAACGCTAGTGCTTGGGTTCGCACCGACCTTATGCGGGGCCACCACAGGCGTCAAGCTGTTGTCGACGTCCCTGATCGCAGCGGCGGGGCTCCAGAGCTAGGGATCAGGTAGAACGGCGACAACTTGGCCATTTTCGTCGCTCTCCCAGATGCCGACGAGGCGTGCAGGGATATCGCAGTCTTCGTCAGGAGCGGCATTGGGGCAATTGTCCTGTGAGGGCATTTGAAACCAGCGGATCTCGGCTCCGGGCAAGAGATGCCCCTCCGAATCCCGCATCTCGCCACGAGCGTAGGATGCAGCGGGCAGGCGCAGCGTCCCGAGCTCAACCGCGGTCAGGCTACCTTCCTCAGCGCCAACACTCAGATCCGAGAAGGTCCAGCGTGGAGCTGCAGAGAAGTCGGAGGGAGCGAGTTCAAAATCGTAGCGTGCCATGAGGCCGAGTAGCTCCGGGTCCAGCCACAGCAAGAAATCCCCAGTCTCGCCGGTGAGTTCTGAGGGGAACTGAAGGTTATCCAGGGTGTTGCGCTCTTCTGAGTCCCCAAGCTCCTGCCGTAGGAGCGGAGATGGGCGGACGGCAATCGGCGTATTAATCAGGGGCTCGGAGTCGTCGCGTGAAATCGTCCCTGTAACAGCAATGCGCCTTCGCAGATCTAGGCTGCTGAGGACGGGGGCGCCTTCGCCGGTGCCGACCTCGATTGTGGTGTCGAAGGAGGAGGCGAACTTCGAATCTGGGGGAGGTAGCACCTGGACGTTGTACGTCCGATTGACGTCGAAGCTGCCTGGATAGAGGTTCACGGTTGCCATTCCCGGCTCCTCCTCGCCGATGCCGTTGCTTGTGACTTGGGCCGCAAATCTCACACGGATATCGCGCTCTTCTCCGTCCAACTTGTCAAAGGTTGTCTCGAAGTGAAGAGATGCGCCGGAGACGGGCTCAAGCGCTCCACCGCTGGAGAGACCCATGAGGGGGAGTTTGAAAATGACTGGGTTGGGGGCATTCGGCATGCGCAGAGGAGCCAATACGTGGGGCTCGCCTGGCTCGAAGGGATCCGGGTCGCGGACATGTTCGCCAGCAAGCCGCAAGGTGGGCAACGTTGTGCCAGGGTCTGGCCTTGCGATGATATCGAAGTCATCGAGCATGCCGATCGGAACGGAGATACTGAAGCAGCCATCTTCCGCGGTGGTCACAATGGAAGATGCTCGGGTCAGGGCCGAGAGGCTTGTCCAGCGTCCGAGCGCGCTTACGTGCATGCCAGAGAAGTTGCTCCCGTTGCCGGTGGCACTGGTGATGCAACCCTCAATGCTCTTGAGCTGATCGGGGCGGCCGAGTTCCCAGACCACCTCGATATCATCATCGCTCCGAATGGTTGTCGAGAATGGCGGGGCTTGAATCTGCGTGCCACCTTGAGCGAGGGTATCGAGGGAGGTTTCATCAGGCATCACCGTGACGCGATACTCAGCGCCATCTCGGGGTAGCCGCAGACTGAAGGAATCCTCTTCAGCGGTTGCTTCAATGTTGGTGAGAACCGTGCGCCGATACTGGGGGCCCCCGGCAAACGTGGCGGAGCGTTCGATTGTCACCTGTGCAGGTACGAGTGGGGCGCTATCGCAGGTCTCCTCGTTGCGCGAATCGCATCCGAGAACAACGCGTCCGTGAACGAGCACTGTTTCGCCAAATTCCAATCCGCGAATCGTGCCGTCAGGGGCTACGCCGATGTCGAGTAGCTCGGTGGGGGCGAGGTCTGGACGGTTTGCGGGTGGAATTATGATGGCGGCGAAGGTGCTCGTATCGGGGGGGTCGCCCCAGCACACGCCCAAGTCGCACACTTGCGCGCCCTTGCAATCCGCCGAAACGTCGCACATTGACTGGTGGGCCGTGGTCGCGTCCAAACAACCCGTCAGCAGTACTGCTGCGCTTGTGAGGATGAGAGGTCTTATAAGGAAGAAGTTCAAAGTACTGCAGGTTCGTTAGGCTAGGTAAAGGTCAATGTACTGTGGTCGCAAGTAAAGCAGTGGGTAGGGGCCGTTCAAGGTTGGCTAGATCTCAACCAGGCTAAATCTCAACATTGCATCGCATGATCCACGAGCGATAAGAGAAGGCCGCCCGGTTCGGATCTTTGAGGGCCCGAAAGAGGTCCTGGCCCTCAGCTGCGGGATCGCTATCCTGGAGGAACTCTCGGTCGGCTACCATCGCCTCAAGGACGTGCTCGCCTTGATCGGTGTCTGCGATGGGATTGCAAAGCGTATTCACTGGGCACGCCAGCACGCGAGTTGCCTCTCCTGTGGGGGCAGCTTGGCACTCGGCATACGCCGGTTCTGGATTGGGGCGGCCGTAGTCTATGTAGAGACGAACGTGCACGACGTCGTCGATATCGTTGTCGAGAACAGTGAGAGATAGCGTCCGGGAGTCTTGTCGATCGAGGAAAAGAGGCCCAGGAAAGAGGAAGTCGGGGGCGGGGCCCGAGCTGAAAATGACGGGCGATGAGCCGGGCCCTGCGTCGGAAGTCCCCGCTTCGAGTTCAGGCGGGAAGAGGCATGCACCAGCTACTGTTACAAGCAGCAGAAGCTGCGCTGCAATAACTAAGGTGGCCAAGGAGATCATTCCCATAGTGTTAAGCAGTATTCGTGCCACTTTGTGTGTTCTTCGTAATATCAAGGGCTTCGTTGGCTATGGTGTCTTCGCTTTGGGGCGCAGGTGGGACACCGGCGTCAGGGCCGCAGGCAGCTGCATCCGATCGTGCACGGTTACGAGGCTCATGCGCTCTTTCCGTCGCCATCTTCCTTCTCCAGATGTCTGAAGATTGTACGGGGGTCGACGCCTAGGTCCCGTGCCGTTTTGGTGCGGTTGCCGTTATTTAGCGCGAGGATCTCGTTGATGTAATCGCGCTGGAATTTTTCCTTGGCTTGGGTCAGAGGGAGAACGTCGGGCAGTGCATCTGCCGTGAGGCCTAGGTCGTCTGGGCCAATGAAGTTTCCGTCGGATAGCACGATTGCCTTCTTGAGGCGGTTTTCCATCTCCCGAATGTTGCCGGGCCAATTGTGCTTGCGAATGCCAACGGCGGCGTTGGGCGAGAAGCCTTTGACCTTGGTCTCAAACTCCTTGGAGTAGCGGCTTAGCAGGTAGCGAGCAATGACGATTACGTCCTCGCCCCGGTCGCGCAGGGGAGGCAGCTTGAGGTTGACGACATTGAGTCGATAGTAGAGATCCTCTCGGAAGCGACCCTCTTTGATCTCGACCTCGAGGTCTCTGTGCGTGGCGGCAAGGATGCGGATGTCTACTTTCTCGGGGCGGGTATCGCCGACTCGGGCGACTACCTTCTCTTGAATTGCGCGTAGTAGCTTCACCTGAAGCGCCAATGGCATTTCGCCTATTTCATCGAGGAAGAGAGTGCCTTCGTGTGCTGCCTGGAACTTGCCGAGCTTGTTGGACGAGGCCCCGGTGAAGGCGCCGCGCACGTGCCCGAATAGTTCTGATTCTAGTAGGTTCTCAGGAATGGCGCCGCTGTTGATAACGATGAAGGGCTTCTTTGCGCGGGGTGAGCGCCGATGCAACTCTGCCGCGATGAGCTCTTTGCCTGTGCCTGTCTCGCCGGTGATGAGAACGGAGATGTCGGTGCCAGCAACCTTTTCGACCTTGCGGAAGACATCGGTCATCGTCTTGCTGGTGCCGATGATTTCTCCAAAACGAATACTCTCCAAACGCTCGCTCAATACTTGCTTGTCGATCTTGAGGGTGTTGAGCAAGAGGGCATTGCTGATGATGAGAGAAGCCTGCGCGGAGAAGACTGTTAGGGCGCGCATGGTGTCGGCAGCGAAGAGCGAGGCAATTGAGTCGTTGCCGACGTAGATGAGCCCCAGGAGCTTGCCGCCCTCGAGAAGAGGTACGCAGATCACCGAGGTGAGCTTGAGCTGCATGACCGACTTCGCTCCGGCAAAGGCGTCGTCGTTCATGGCGTCAGAGATCATGAGCGGCTTCTTGCTGCGCACGACCTTCGCGATAATTGAGTCGGAGAGCTGAGAGACCGCGTCAGCGATGTTCTCCTGCTTGAGATTGCGCGCTACCTTAATGTCGAAAGTCTCTCCCTCGGTAAGGATGAGAAAACCCTTGTCGGCACCGGTGATTTCGACGACTGCGTCCATAAGCTCCTCGAGCAGGTCGCCGAGGTCGTGCTTCTGCATTAGGCGGGCGGAGAAATCGTGAATCTTCTCGTACGAGTCGATGTCGGCGACGGTTGCCGCGGCTTCATTCTCAGTTGGCGCATGCTCGTCTAGTAGGGAAAATCGAAGCTCTATAGGCCCGACCTTGAGTTTGTCCTCGTGTGTGAGCTTGTGCTTCTTGCGCTTCTTGCCATTCACCGTCACCTCGTTCTTTCGAGATACCGTGGCAATTGTGTAGACTTGGCCGTCAAAGTGAATGTGGGCAAAGCTCTCGGCAATGAGAGGGTCAGGCAACACGAGGTCGCAGTCCGGAGAAGACCCCAAAGATGTGAGCTTCTTGTAGAGATGGTACACTAGTGGGCTCTTGCCCGGGATTTCGACTCGTAATGACGGCATATTCTAGAACTCCCACTGCATCAAGACTCCCCCATAATCTCCCGTTAATGTTGGGAAAACTCTGATGGATGCCGTTGGCTTAATGTCGTAAATGTCTTCGAGATCTTTAATGAGTGATGGATCAGCTTCTCTGGTGACCACGTGTTCATAGTTGGATAGAGAGTCGACGATGCCCCAAGCGAGAAGGGCGTAGAAAAGGGCACCTGAGCCGATTTGCAGAACCTGTAGCGTGTTGACTGTCGACACCTCGTCTCGAGGCACCTTGCCTCGGAAACCGTATTTGATGACCTGATAGCTCCAGAGCCCGACTGCCGTCCCGCCCGCAAGAGCCTCTGCAGCGAAGAAGGCGAAGCCCTTGCGCGACTGGCCATTCTGGAATTGTCCCGCGCCGAAGGGCACGAAATTCACCCAGTAGCGTCGCTTTTCCAGAACGACCAGGTTTCGAAGTGCTCTATCGAGCGCCTGTTGCTTGCGAGCGAGTTGCTCGCTCTCTGCTGCAGTCTTTGCCTTCCTCTCAATGTCGGTGCGGATGCCATTGAAGAAGGGGATAACCTCGGCCGAGAAGATACTTGCATCGAGACGCAGGGTCGCGTCGAGAAATAGCGCCTCCTCGAATTCTCGCTTCGCACTGTCCCGCTGCTTGGTTTCGAAGTAGCTAACGCCCAGAAGAAGGTGTGACTCGGCGATTAATGACTCGTCGGCCAAACGACTCGTTGGGTAGAGTAGGGCGCTGAAACGCCCTACCGCAGACTCGAAGTCGCCAGCGAGGAAGGTGTCTCGCGCCTCTTCAAGCTCTTCTGCAGGGGATGCCACAGCCGTCGTCACCGCACACAGGAGGCAAAACGCGGGGGCGAGCACGAGCCGCCATATGCGGAGCGCTAGAAGCGACAAGTGACCACCTCGGAACCCTTGGCCGGAACCCGAACTTGTTGCTCGTCGACTTGGTCCTTGGAAAAGAACGTCACCTTGACTCGCTCAGTTCCCAGAGGGCTCTTGATGGGAATCGTCACGGCCAGACCGAGGGGCCTGTTCTTGTCGTTGATGGTCACGCTGACTCCAGCCGTGCTGCACCGAGGGGTGAGTTGGCCTGGAAGGTGGCGGAGGTTCATCTTGATCGGCCCTCCGATATCGTCCGCCGAGATCGTCTGGCTCATCTCTTCGCAACAGCTCGTATCGCGAGCGGCGACTTGTTGATCGCCAGCGCCAAGCTTGATTCGCACACGACCGCTGGCGGTGGGAACCCATAGGCCGTTGCCAATCCTGTATTCAGAATTCTTCCGACTGATACGCAAGTCGAAGGAGCGCCCCTTTGAGGGGATAGCAGCTACAGCTGCGTCGATGCGTTTGCGGCGAATGGTGGTGGCTGTGCGGGCATCGGGGGTGCTCGTTGGCGTGGCGCTCGCATCAGCGAGGGGCGGGGCGGCTTCTGTAGAAGCAGCATCGGCGATAGCGCCATCTGTGTCGGGATACTTGGCATCGGGAACTGTAGCCGTGGCGTCGAGGACAGCAGCATCTGGCGCGGCACCAGGCCTGGCGGCAAAGCGGCTCTTGGCAATGACGGCTAGACCTGCGAGAGCAAGCGCAGCTAGAAGTGCGGCACTGACCCGGAAATTGCGCTGCCGATTGCCGAGCAGGCGGATCTGCGTGAGTACCTCGGCATTGTCCTCATCGACATTGAGAATGCGGTTGTAGAGCTCCAGAGCAGCGTTGCGATCCTTTGGAAGGATGCGCCTGGCGCGTTCTGCTAGGTGAGCAATCAGGCGCTGCTCTAGTGCCATCTGATATGCCGCAGGAGCGTCAAAGAACCGTTCGAGTTCTTCGCGCCCGTTTTGCAACCCACTACCTTCCAGGTAGGTCTCCAACTCCTGCTGCATTAAGGAGATATCGGCATAGCGATCATCCGGGTTCTTCTGCAGTGCAGTGCGGATGATGTTGCCGAGCTCTTTGCCAACCCTAGGGTCCTTGCGTGCTGGATCCGGATACTCACAATCGGCGACGCGCTTGAGTATCTCGTGTGGGTTCTTGCCGTGAAAGGGCAACTCAGCTGTGACGAGCTGGTAGAGCACAATGCCCAGGGCGAAGACGTCGGTTCGAAAGTCGAGTATGCCGCCAAGTACGTGTTCCGGTGCCATGTATGCGGGAGAGCCAAGGAGCTGCCCTGTGACTGTCATACGCTGAAGGTCGATCATCTGGGCGATGCCAAAGTCGGTGAGCTTCAGAACGCCATCGTTGCGAATCATTATGTTCTCGGGCTTCACATCGCGGTGCAGCACTCCTAAACCGTGGGCATGAGCCAAGGCTCCGCAAACTTGGGCCACGATGAGCGCACCGGTCTCCGGGAAGAGAAGAGGGTGCTCGCATATGAACTCCTTAAGAGTGCAGCCCTCGATGAACTCGGTAACGATGAAGGTCTCGTCCGAGTCGAGACCGGAGAAGTCATAGATCTCGAGAATATTCTCGTGCCTGAGCTTGGCCACTGCGTGGGCTTCTCTTCCGAAGCGCTCGCGGGCCTCCTTGTGTTCGGCCAAATGGTTGTGCAGGACTTTGACAGCGACCTCTCTGTTGAGGCTTGTATCGTGTCCTCGGTAGACGACGGCCATGCCGCCCTGACCGACCTTCTCGATCAGCTGGTACTTGCCAAGAGTTTGCCCAGCTTCTACGCTCACTTCGCACCTCGCGTGATCTGCCACCCAGGTCAGGCCACTCCTCGAATTCTCCGCCATTTTAGGCATCTTGGGCTGGCTCGGGCAACTCCGCCTATGACATGCGCGTCGTTATGGCCTAGGCTAGGGGCGGTGCTGAAACGAGTTTGCATGGCAGGGCTAGTGTGTCTTTGCACAATGTCACAGACCGCGAATGCTGGACTCTCAGATTGGGAGCTGAGCGAGGTGCACCGCAGCAGTGGTGGGGACGCGTCTCTGCGCTATGTCGAGCTCGTAAATGAGGAGGGCGGCTGCCTTTTCCCTGCGAGTACGCTAGATCTCTACGACTCCACCGGGCAGCTTCTCGACACGCAAAGCCTCACCGTGATTACCGTTTGCCATGGGGCACCGACTTACCTCTTGCTGGCCACCAGCCAGGCGGCTAGCTACTTCGGAGTATCCCGCGATGGCAATCTCAGCACCGCAATTCCCGATGCAGGCCAGCTCTGCTTCTCCTCATCCCAGACCAACTACGATTGCTTTCGTTGGGGAGGCGTCACGGGGCCAGTCCCAGACCTTTTTGGCGCAAGTGATACGAGTGCGATTGCGCCGTCGGCCGACGGCCAGTCCATGGTTCGCGTCACGAGTACGCATATTGTAGCCGCAGACTGGGTATCAGCCGGGCCATCGCCAAGACAACCGAACGATGGTTCGGTATGGGATGCGCCGGACGCAGGCGTCGTCTTTGACGCAGGCCCTACTCTCGACGCAGGTCCACAACCCGATGCTCGCGGGCGGAGTGATTCTGGCCCACGCCCCGATGCTGGGGCTGCTGTGAGGGACCCCGAGTATCTCGACCTGGATACCGCGGGTGGCGCGAGCTGCGGATGCCAGAACAGTGACGGCGGGGGGCCGGGCATCGCGCTGCTCTCGCTTCTGCTCCTCTTTGCGATGCGAAGAAGACCTAGAGACGGCCGGACTGCTTGAGTTCAACGAAGAACGGTACGGCTTCGCTCAAGAGATCTAGGGTGTCGTCGAGCTGCCGGCCAATGCCCTCGGTGACCGCGATTGCGATATTCACCATTGTGAAGACGGCATTCACTCGGACACGATGCCGCTGCATGATGCCCATCATGTCAAAGACTACCTCGGATACGGCGACTTCACCGAGTTGCTTGCCATCGTAGCGAGCTACAAACTCTGATACTTCGGCCTCAAACGCGTCATAGTCGGGGACATGGGCATCCGGTGAGAACGCCACCATTTGGTTGGCCATCGTGACGCCATCCCCTGAAGCCCAGGCACCAAAGAACTCGGCGAAGACCCTCCGGTAATCGTCTGTCAGCTCGGCGGTCAGGCCGAGGTCGAGGAGGGCGACCCTATTGTCGGGGGTAATTAGGATATTCCCTGGATGCAAGTCCGCGTGCACGAGCCCATCGTCGAAGATCATCTTGAGCAGGGTATGAAAGCCAGTCTTGGCTAGAGTTGTGGGGTTGGCCGTTGTTTCTCGAAAGCGCATCACCTTCACGCCCTCGATGAACGTCATAGTTAGGACCTTCTCGCTGCAGAGTGCTGGTATGAGGGTGGGGAGGATGATGTCCTTCGAGTCTGCGAAGTTCTTGCGAAACCGCCGGTTGTTGTCAGCCTCGAGGGTGAGGTCGATTTGCTGCTCGATGGCCAGAGAGAACTCACACGCGCTGGCGTAGGGCGCGTAGATTCGAAGGGGAGGGATGAACTCTAGGAAACGTGCGCAGCCGCGCATGATCGAGAGATCAAAGTGGGTGCGTCGCTCAAGGTTGGGCCGACGGATCTTGACGGCGACCTTGGTCCCGTTTTCGAGAACGGCTGCATGTACCTGTGCCACCGACGCACTGGCGATGGGGATGACATCGAAGCTGGCAAAGAGCTCGCTCGGGCCCTTGCCGAACTCACTCTCAAGGGTGCGTTCAACGTGGCGGTAGGCAAACTCGCCGACGTCGTCTTGAAGTCTCTCGAGCGAGCGAACGATGTGAGCAGGGAAAATGTCGGGTCGGCTGCTCATGATCTGCCCGACCTTCACGTACGTCGCGCCAAGATCGCGCAAGAGGCAGCGGAGCTGCTCTCCCTGCCAACGTTGTCTCGTGGCCTTCGGGCGCAGAGTCAGAAGCTGCAATACCCAACCGCCGAACCAGAAGATGGAGTGGAAGAGGACGGTGAGGCCGATGGCAAGGCCCCGGCCGAGGAGGCGGAAGAGACTCATTCTGGAAGGTACTTCAATGAGAAAACTGGTGACCGAGTGGCAGTCAGTGTTGACACAGGCATTCAAACCCACTAAATGACTACTTCTCTGCAGGTGTGTAGCTCAGTGGGAGAGCACTACCTTGACACGGTAGGGGTCGGCAGTTCAATCCTGCCCACACCTACTGCCTAGAGCGACTCAACTGAGTCACTCAGACGGCAGGAACCTCGCAGAGACTCTTTCTGAGTCGCGTCCAGCCAGCCTCTGGGCGGCTGGCGAGCACAGGGGGCGCGCTCGCCTCACAGCTCGCCTTCCGTGAGGGCAATTCGCACGGATCGGCACATGTCGATTTCGCACGAGGGAGTAGCCCGCCGCGGGCAAACCGTGCAAGGCTAGCGCGAATAGCGGTGTAGCAAATGCTGCTCCGCATTAGCTTCACATTTAGATTATAGACCTACTAGCCGGAGAACGGATCATTAGAAAAGGACCAAGAAGAGGCGATCGCCGCCGACCTCGTGAACTGTACCGCGTGAATCATCGTATTCGCGTACCTGAAGTTCGCGTTGTGTTGGAAGACGGTGAGCAGCTGGGCATTATGTCGCGAGACGATGCGCTAGCAACGGCACGCGAGAAGGGGCTAGACCTAGTGGAAATCACCGCTAGAGCAAAGCCCCCTGTTTGCCGAATCATGGATTACGGACGCTTCAAGTATGAGCAGTCCAAGAAAGCCAAGGCGGCAAAGAAGCACGCTTCGACCGTGGAGCTTAAGGAAATCAAATTCCGCCCGAAGACGGACGAGCACGATCTCGCGTTCAAGATCAAACACGTAACTCGCTTCCTTGAAGAGGGAAATAAGTGTCGTCTGGTAGTGATCTTTCGCGGACGAGAAGTTGTGCATCCCAAGACGGGACTCGCAGTGCTCGACCGAGTCAAAGAAGCGACCAAGGAACTCTCGCAGGTTGAGGTTCGCCCCAATCTCGAGGGCAAGCGCATGGTCATGATCATCGGGCCGAAGGCTGGCATTCAGAAGCGTAGCAAGTCGTCTACCGACGGCAAGACGAAGAGTAAGAAGAAGAGCAAGAACAAGACTGCTGCGCCCGAAGCTGCGGAGGCAGCACCTGCTGTTGTAGTGGATTCGGAAGCCAAGGCCGCCGAGGAGGCAGCTTTCTTGGCCTCACAGGAAGCTGAATTCAAGGATGACGAGGATGACACTGGTGCAGATAGCGACGCTGGCGAAGCTACTGGTGATGCCGAAGAGCCGAGCGTAGAAGAGGCTTCAGCATCTGCGGAGGCTACTCCTACTGAAACAGCACCGACGGAAACAGCACCGACGGAAACAGCACCCGCTGAATCCTAGTCGCCAACGTACTGAGACTCTGGAGCCCAGAGGGCTTCGGCCCAAGACCCGCAGCACACCAGGCTGCGGGTTTTGTCGTATTGCAGGCAATTCCGATCCGATGACATCAATTTTCCTTCAAAGCCAAGCCTATTGCCGCAATAGGCCTTGCATTTTCCTCAGGCGTGGGCACAATCACCGCCCTCATGCCCAAGATGAAGACAAAGTCAGCCGCCAAGAAGCGCTTTAGCAAGACCGGCAGCGGAAAGATCAAGCGCGGCGCCAAAGGCCGTCGCCACATTCTTACCAAGCGCACTCGCAAGAGCAAGCGTCAGCTGCGTGGTTCACGTCTGGTCCACAAGGCCGACGAGGACAGCATTGCACTGCTCATTCCGTACGCGTAGTCCCGTACGCGTAGTCCCGTACGAACGAATCGCTTCTAGCACTCAACAGAACTTGAACTAATCTACCTAGGAAGAATAAGATGCCACGCGCTAAAAGAGGCCCTAAGGCCCGCCGTCGACGAAATCAAATCCTAAAAGCCGCTAGCGGCTTTATTGGCAAGCGTAGCCGCTGTCACTCAATTGCCGCCGAAGCTGTTCACCACAGCTGGCAGCACGCCTACAAAGGCCGCAAGCAAAAGAAGCGCGACTTTCGTCGCCTCTGGATTGCTCGCATCAATGCCGCCACCCGCAACCTTGGGCAAAGCTACTCGCAGGTAATGGGCGGGCTTGGTCGTAACGACATCCAGCTCAATCGCAAGATGCTCTCTGAGATAGCAATTAGCGACCCGGCAGCGTTCCGCACGATTGTGAGCGCAGCTTCCGAAACCGCAAAATAGCGGAACTCAATACGCTAGCTCGGCGCCCATGCGCAGCGTCGCGGTCTTCGGACTGCGGCCCTGAGCCGGGCGCCGTTTTAGTATCTAGGCACTGGCAGACTAGGAGGCCCCCCTATGGCGACTGAAGAGCTCATTAGCAAACTCACTTCTCTCAACGAGGAATTTGCGGATGCCTTGGTTCAGCTTTCGAGCGAGCAAGATATCCGCGAGGTACAGGCGAAGTACCTCGGCAGGAAAGGTCGCGTCTCAGCCCTCATGCGTGAGATGGGCAAGCTGCCTCCCGAAGACAAACGCACGGTCGGCGTCGCTTTTAACAAGGTGAAGTCGAGCATCGCTGGAGCTGTCGAAGGCAGGTTAGGTGAATTGACTGCGGCTGCCGCAGAGGCTGACCTCGCGCGCACCATTGATGTCTCGTTGCCAGGACGAACGCGCTCCTCAGGGCACGCACACATCATCACCCAGGTTCGGGATGAGGCCGTCGCCATCTTCGGCGAACTCGGTTTTGAGGTGGCTGAGGGGCCGCAAATCGAAAACGACTTCAATAACTTTGAGGCTCTCGGATTTGCAAAGGATCACCCGGCCCGCGATGAGCAAGACACGTTCTTCGTAGACGATGGCAAGCTCTTGCTCCGCACCCATACGAGTCCAGTGCAAATCCGCACGATGCTGAGCGAGGAGCCCCCGATCAAGATTGTTGCACCGGGCGCTGTGTACCGCCGGGATGACGATCCTACGCATAGTCCGATGTTCGGACAGATCGAGGGCCTCTTGGTCGACGAGCAAGTGAGCTTCTCCGACCTCAAGGGTGTATTGCTGCACTTTGTGAAGCGCTACTTCGGCGAAGAGTTGAATATTCGCTTCCGCCCAAGCTTCTTCCCATTCGTCGAACCAGGCGCAGAGGTAGACATGCAGTGTTCGTTCTGCATCGAGTCAGACTCGAGCAAGTGCCGGGTGTGCAAGGGCACGACCTGGGTTGAGATTGCCGGTGCAGGCATGGTCGACCCGGTGGTGCTCGAACACGTCAAGATCGACACGGAGAAGTACACCGGTTTTGCATTCGGTATGGGCCTTGAGCGTATGGCGATGCTTCGGCATGGCGTAAACGATATTAAGAACTTTTACGAAGGCGATATGCGCTTTCTTGGCCAATTCTAGGCCACGTCCGCACAAAGGAGATAGACGATGCTTGCTTCTTGGTCCTGGCTCAATGAGCTTGTGGAATTCGATCGTGAGATTAGTGCCGAAGAGGGAGCCGCAGCTCTCACCGGTGCAGGGCTCGAAGTCGAAGAATTTCGCTCTGTTGGTTCCGACTTCACTGGAGTGGTCATTGCCGAGGTTGTCTC